>NZ_PIGD01000008.1:0-196409 GCF_003050085.1 Vibrio sp. 10N.286.48.B8
TGAGTCTCTTCTAATTGCTGCTCGAGTTCTTTGATTCGTTGCTCTGGGGTTTGAGTTGAGGAAGAGTTTGACATAGTCGCTCCTAATGCTCTCGATTGTTCTGTTCCTTTAGACCAATCTAGTTGACCATGTTTGCGAAGCCAAACTAAAACGGTAGAGCGACCTTGGATCCCATAACGTTCTTGAGCTTGCTTATAAGTCATTTCGCCTTTTTCAACTTGGCTTACGACTGCCAATTTAAAGGCAAGAGAATAATCTCGTTGAGTACGTCTACTTGTTGTTTTCATGACACTCTCCAATTCCATGTTGGAAATGTGTCAACCATATTTAGGACGGTACACAACAAACAAAAAGAGCTCCAGTGTAGGGGCTCTTTTCTTTTGTTTTTCGAATAAACCGGTTTTATTTTGCATGGTAAGGAAAGAAAAATCGGTTTTGTCCGGTTTAATAACGAGTAGCTAAATGACTCCCTATTAATATCTCTTAACCGATAAGCGAAAGTATGTTGAAAATTGAACCTATTACCCCTCACATTGGCGCTCGTATTCATGGATTAAATCTTTCGGATTGCAGTGAGTATGAACTTGATGATGTGTACAAGGCGCTTATTACTTATCAAGTCATTTTCTTGGATGAACAAAGCCTCTCGCCTGAACAACACTTAGCGCTTGCCAAGCGTTTCGGAGAGCTCGAACCCGCTCATCCCTTCTTTCCGCGTGTAGAACAAGTCCCGCAAGTCAGTGTGATAGAAACTACTCGAGGTAATGCGCCAATGGAGAGTTATTGGCATACCGACTTAACCTGGCGGGAGCTACCATCTAAAGCCTCTCTATTGCATGCTCAACATGTACCGGATGTCGGTGGCGACACGATTTGGTGTTCGATGACCTCAGTGTTCGATTCATTAGATGAAAGCATGAAAGAAAAGCTAAGAGGCTTATCGGCAACGCATTCGTTAGTCGCGTTTGAGGGTATTGAATCGGACCAAATTGAGCTAGATTGGCATAAGTCGTTGCTGAAAACCGCGCAAGAAAATCCTCCAGTAGAACATCCTTTAGTACAAGTTCATCCAGAAACGGGCAAAGAGACGCTATATATCAACGAGCAATTTACCCGTTACATCAATGAACTCAAACGTGAAGAGAGTGATTCACTACTTCGCCAGCTTTTTGAAATTGCACGACGACCAGAGTATCAAGTGCGTTTCAAATGGAACAGGGGCTCAATGGCGATATGGGACAACAGGGTCACTCAGCATTATGCTGTGATTGATTACGGTGATACGCCAAGAAAAATGCACCGAGTAACAGTGACCTAAGGTTGTAAATCAAGTACAAGTCGAAGCGCCTAAATATTTTGACTCATCGGTTAATGTGATTTATTTTTAGCGCTAATGTTCAACTCAAGACAAACATAAGGAGGATTTTTATGAAAGTGTGTGAATTTAACTTCGCGCCTATTTTTTGGTACGACCAAAACTCAAGTTTTAACACTATCGTGCTGCGATAACCAAAACTTGAGCGAAGCATTTCAATATAACCTTCAATAGAGTTTCTTCACTCTAGTTTACTTGGTTGTTGTCAGCGAATGACGACAGCGCTTTTTTGCGCTTGAAACTTGAGTAAACAAATGACTACATTAATATCTACATCATCCATTTCTTACGATCTAACATCATGCCGATTATTTGATGGGCTTTCCTTTACCATTAAGAAAGGTGACCGCATTGGCCTTATTGGCAGTAATGGCTGTGGCAAAAGCACCTTATTACGTCTGTTAAACAAAGATTTACCTGACTGTGTAGGGAATGTTTCCTTCGCCTCGAATGCCGTAGTTGCCTTGATTGAGCAACACTTACCTAAGCGACTGTTAAGCCTAACAATGCTCGATGCTGTGACCGACAACCTTACTTTAAACATGCAGCAAACAGAGCAATGGCGTGCACAAATTACTCTTTCTAATTTAGGGTTTGATGAAAGCTATTGGAACCAGCCGGTAGGCACTTTAAGTGGCGGTCAATACGCGCGAGTGTTAGTCGCGAGAGCATTGATTCTTGAGCCAGATGTCCTGTTGCTAGATGAACCAAGTAACCACTTAGATCTACCGACGTTACTTTGGTTAGAGCAGTTTCTGAAAGATTGGAGAGGGACGTTTGTCATGGTTTCGCATGATCAACGATTACTCGACCACGTCACCGATTCTACTTGGGTGTTACGTGACAAAAGGATACTTAGCTTTAGCCAAAAATGCACCGAAGCTAGAAAAGCACTGGAAGATAAAGATCGAACGGATGCTGAAAGGCAACAAGCAGAAAAGAAAGAGATCGACCGCATCGAAAAGAGCGCTCATCGTTTAGCGATTTGGGGGCGTGACTTTGACAATGAAGGTCTGTCACGAAAAGCAAAAAGCATGGAAAAGCGCGCTGAAGGGTTACGCTCGACCATGACTCGTTTAGATTCCGTTGAACCATGGACACTAAGCTTGTCCGGTGAATCCATGAAGGCCAATCGACTACTTGAATTGTCGGAGGTGCCAATTACCGCCGCTGACGACCAAGCGCCACTGTTTGAAGTGCTGTTCCAACAGATAAAGAGCGGTGACCGTGTTGCTGTGCTAGGCAAAAATGGGGCGGGTAAGTCATCGCTTCTGAAAGTATTGTGGGCGAATTATCAGGCGTCTCAACTTGGAGATAATGGTTATTTTCACCCAAATGCTGAAGTCGGGTATTACGACCAAAGCCTTCACCAATTACGTGATGACCATTCACTAATAGATTCACTTTACTCATTTTATCCTGTTTCGGAGGAAGCTAGAAAAATGGCTTTGATTAGCGCGGGTTTTTCCTATGAAAGACACGAGCAAAAGATCGCAGAGCTTAGCGGTGGCGAGCGTTCTCGACTGCTGTTTGTTGGGCTATCGCTAGCGAAGTATCACTTCCTGTTGTTGGATGAGCCCACTAACCACCTTGATATTGAAGGTAAGGAAGAGCTGGTGAATTGCTTAACTCAATTTGAAGGGGGGCTACTGTTGGTCAGCCATGATCGAGAGTTGATTGAAAAATCATGCAATCGATTCTGGTACATCAATGATGGTCCACTTGTGGAAATGACTTACTTAGATGCGGTGTATGAGGCGATGTCTGTCGGTAATCCGGTCGTTAGCTTAGAGGCGAATGACACAGCGCCAAGCTCGGTGTTGTTATCCAAATCTGAGTTTATCGAAAATCACCACTCAAATACGGCACAAAACGATGAAGAGTTGCTTTTGGAAAGGCTGTTGGAGTTGGAAGAGTTACTGACACAAGACCAGTCTCGAAAAGCAAAACATCAAAAGCCAGATCTTCAACATAAATGGCAGCAAGAAATAGAAACTATCAATATGAAATTGGAGCTTAGTTAGCTTTACATATCAGTTAGTTGTAAATTTCAATTAGTTGTAAATTTCAATTAGCTGCGCGTGTTAGTTTGCTAAAAATCTTGGTTAGCTGCGCTCGCCAGTTGACTCGATATAACATTGATGAGTTGTGTGTGCTCGGCTGTGATCGCTGAGCACGCATGACCAAAGGTTCTTTAGTTATTCTGAATCCGCTAAAGGCTTTTGTTACTTTTGTCAGTATTTATACTGACTCCAAATTCAAGTTTAAAAGCAAAAACCTTGATATATATTTGATTCAAACCTCACTGCTCGGAGGTGATGTGTAATATAATCGGCGCCTAAATATAAGAATAAAAATTAAACCATAGAACCAGTAAACGTTAGGGCTTAGAGAACAAAGTATTTCGTATGAACGCTATTCGCAAAGTTTATCAATACGCAGAACCTAATCTCACCCTTGTAGGTTGGATGGGCTTTGTCGGCTTTCCCATTTACTACATTATATGGGAGTTTTTGTTCCCTCAACCATATGAAAACCTACCGCTGCGTCTAGCGTGTTCGGTATTATTTTTAGGCATCATTTCCCGTAATCGTGTGCCATTTGAATGGCGCAAATACCTTCCGGCTTATTACCAAGTTGCGGTAACCCTCTGTTTGCCGTGTTTCTTCTTTTACATGCTGCTGATGAACAATTGGTCCAACGTTTGGGTCATGTCTTTTATGTCGGCTATATTTCTGCATATTTTGTTGGTGCACGTCACTAAAGTCATGTTCGCTCAAACTTTTGTCGGAATTGGAATTGCGACGTTATGTGCTTGGGTGGCACAAGGCTTCTACCTCGAAATCACAATGGATTGGACGCATGTACCCATCTTCTTGTTTATCTACCTGTTCGGCAACTTGTTCTACTTCCGTAATCAGGTGGAACACGAGAACAAGGTATCACTGGCGAAGTCTTTTGGTGCTGGTATTGCCCACGAAATGCGAAACCCATTAAGTGGTTTGTTGACCTCTATTGATGTCATGCAATCCATATTGCCGGACCCAAAAAGTGGCGACCACAAAGGGCAATATGCGCTGAGTAATGAAGACGTTATCCAGTTGCGAGAAGTGGGTGATGAAGCGATGGAGATCATTCACTCAGGTAACGAAACGATTGATCTGTTATTGACTTCAATTGACGAAAACCGAGTCTCTCGCTCGACCTTTAAAAAGCATTCGGCGCAAGCGGTCGTGGAGGGTTCGATTGCCAGCTTTAATTACAAGCGCGCAGCCGATAAATCTGCCATTTCTTTAGACGTACAAAGCGACTTTGACTTCTTAGGAAGCGATACCTTGTTGAAGTACGTGATGTATAACCTGTTCAAGAACGCATTCCATCATCGCAGCCCTGAAGATTTCCATATTCATGTCACGATGTGCAGTGATGAAGTAACCAATCAAATCATGGTGACGGATAACGGCTCTGGCATATCAAGTGATGTGATTCGCCGTATCTTCCAAGACTTCTACACCACAGGCCAATCGGGTAACTACGGTTTAGGCTTGCCATTTTGTCAGAAGGTAATGCGCTCGTTTGGTGGCGAAATCAAATGTCAGTCGGAAGTGGAGCAATGGACGCAATTCACGATGACGTTCCCAGCTCTGACATCCAACTCAGTGAAAGAGATTAAGAGCGAACTGACTAAGTTAAAGGGTGTGGTGATGATCAGTGATCAGAAGGTTCTGACCAGTAAAATGACCGAGATGTCGCGTTTTATGGGCTTTGACCTCACTATTATGGATGTCGCTTCTGCGCTTAAAAATAAGGAATATCAGTTCGAATTTGATTTGGTTCTCGTTGATATGGAGAGCTTGGATCTACGAGCTAGCTGCTTGGAGAGGATTGAATCACTGCTTTCGTTTACTGAAGCTCGAATCATTTATCTCTATGAACATCATCCGATTAGGCGTGTACGTAACGTCTCTTTCGAGCCTATTTGGGTGGAAACGCAGGTTTGGCTACTCAATACCAAAGCGACCATCGATCGTTTAATGTTCGATTCCAATTACGTGATGCCGCCTGTGCCAGTAAAACCGTTAGAGGCTGCGAACAAACGTACGATTATGGTGGTGGATGACAATGAATCTTTGCGCCGTTTTACTGCGATGTTATTGGAAAAGCAGGGCTTTGATGTGGTGCAGAAAGAAGATGGTCAGCAAGCGTTAGATGCGTTGGATTGCGACGATATTGACCTGATTCTCATGGATATCGAAATGCCATTCATGGATGGTGTGGAAGCGTCTCGCCGAATTCGAAGTGCCAACAAGGCATACTCTTCAGTGCCGATTATTGCCCATACCGGTGACAGTTCGCCCGTCACTTTGGAGAAAATGGAATCATCAGGCATGTCTGATTTCATCGTCAAACCCGCAGATAAAAACCGACTGTTCGATAAGATTGCTCACTGGATCTAGTGAATGTTATAGGTTGAACTACACGACCATCGTGTCGGCGACTCAAATACAAGAAAGAGCTCAGCGAATTGCTGGGCTCTTTTTGTTTAGCGACATGGTAGCGTCCATTCAGTCCTGCCGTTTTTAGTTAAAGAATTAGTGTGTTCAGAGCTATACGAATTCTAACTCTGGGTGATGGTACGCCTCATGACAAACCGTGAGCACATGGTCAATGTCTCGTGGAGTCATGTCGGCATTCACTGAAAATCGGATGATGTTCTTATTCTTCCCTGTCGCTGGGCGGCAGAATACTGCACCGAACACATCACGTTCTTCAAGGAAATCGCGCACTCGCTCTGTATTTCTTTCATTACTACACTCTAGCGAGACGATTTGAGATTCACTACGGATGTTAAAGCCAATCCGTTTTAGACCCGTAATGAGCGACTGTGCTCGCTTAAACAGGGCTTCTCGTTTGTCATCTGCACCTTTAATCACCTCCAATGTTTTCTCTAAACGAATCACTTCTTGTGGTAATACGGTTGAGCTAAATATCGCAGGGTACGCAACAAAGGGCAGTGTCTCAGACAATTGTTTGGGGCCTAGGATCGCGCCAGCACGGTACGCAAAAGTTTTGGCCAAGCTGACAGTAATGAAATCGACTTGGTTAGTGAGCCCAAGTGCTTCAACGAGTCCAGCACCTTTGGTGCCATGAGTCCCCAGAGAGTGCGATTCATCGACGATAACAGCGCAATCAAACTCTTGCGCCATTTCGTAGATGTCGCGGAGCGGGGCAATGGTACCAATGGTGCTGTAAATCGAGTCGACAACAATCACACCAGAACCATGACGTTCCAGTTGCTTACGTAAGTGACTCATATTGTTATGCATAAATGGATGAGCTGCCGCGCCTGCTGCGCGAATACCTTCCCATAGCGACATATGTGCAAAGAAGTCGATATACACCGGCGTATTTGGCGGACAGATCGTTTGAAGCAACCCAATATTGGCTGCCCAACCAGACTGAGAAAGCAGGCAGCTTTCCATTCCAACATAGTTGGCGAGTTTGGTTTCAAACGCAGGTTTAGACTCTGCATCTTGTAAGAAAATCGCAGACATTACCACATTGTCGTCGTGGTCGCTGATCGCCGCTTGGTGAGCTTGTTGGATTGCTTTGTTATGTGACAAAGACAAATAATCATTGCTCTGCATGACAACGGAGTCGCGCGATGGACGTTTACCCAAAACCAAGTGTTTTTGGCTTTGGTTCTGGGTGATTAGGTCTTGAATATAGAAGCTCAAGCGTTCTTCAATAAAGGAAGGTAATGTTTTGTTTTTGGTTTTATCACTCATAATAGTTCTCTTCAAATATAGGAAAACGCCAGCGCTGACGGCTGTATATTGAAGATAAAAAGTGGTGTGTCATTAGCCAAGTTGCATAATTTTGTGGGTGCTTGCAAACTCAGCATTTAAGGGTTTTGAGGCGAATGGATTTCCTTACGGTAACGAGCTTTAACCCAATTCCAATCAGAATAATAACCGCCTCTTTTATAACAAATAGCGATGAAGGGACTAAGAGTCAAAGCCGTGAGAGAAAGCTCTTAGAAAAGGCTAACCACTGACACATTGATGGATAAGTTTAATCAAGTCATCCAACTGCTGTTTGGCTTCTCCCTCTAACGAATAACCAAAATTGATGCGTAGACAGTTGCTGTAGAGATCAAGAGTGCTGAACAGATGCCCAAGCCTGATATCAAGGTTTTGTTCGGCGACCGCTTGAGTAAATGCTTGTTGATTTAGATTGGGTATTTGTAACCAAAGTACCATGCCACCTTGTGGGTTACTGATCTTCACATCTTGAGGAAGGTGTTGAGTTAAATAGCTGAGGTATTGTTGGCGCAAAGAGAGGATTTGAGAGCATCTTCTTCTAACGTGTTTGGCGTATTGGCCTGATTCGATAAAGTCAGCAACCGCGAGTTGAGTCGGCAGGGCGACGCCATAGCTAGCAGCAGAAAACTGAGCCTTGTACTCGTCTATGTATCTGCCAGGCAAACACCAGCCTAAACGATAACTGGGTGAAAGGCTTTTCGATACCGACCCACACCACATCACGTATCCGCCTTTGTCATAGTATTTTGCTGGCACAGGCGTGTGTGATGAGTATGACAGCTCCAAATACACATCGTCTTCAATGATGGGTACTCGATAGTGGTTCGCTAATTCAGCCAGTTTTTGCTTTTGACTGGCAGACATATTGATCCCCTGAGGATTCATATGGGAGGTACAGAAGATTGCTGCATCCACACGTTTGTTTTTCAGATGTGTTTCTAGCTGTTTTAGGTCGACACCGTCATCCAAAGACGGGATCTCGATGATCTGGCGTGACATCTTGCCGAGCAACTCCAGAATACCGTTGAAGCAAGGAGAGCTGATGGCAATGGTGTCACCTTCTTTGGTGCAGGATTCGAGAGCGGCTTTAATCGCCGACATACAGCCTGCCGTGATCACCATTTCGTCAGGTCCAAAGTGGACATCAAGCTTGGAAAAGTGGGTGGACAAAGCTTGTCTTAACATCGGCTCGCCCTGCGTATCAGGGTAGTGATTAAGCCTGTCGCCCATACGTTTGATAGAACGGCGGAAACTGCGTTCTAGTTCAACAATCGATTGTTCATCATTAATGGTGCTAGAGACCCCTAAAGGCCCATTGATTGAGTTGTGAGTCGATGAAGTTTGCTTAACTTTGGAAATCTTACTTTCAAACTGCGCCCATTCAGGTGTTGAATGAACAGGCTTGTGAGGCGAGACAAAATACCCCGCTTGCGGGCGAGAATGAATCCAACCCTGTGATTCTAACTCTTGGTAACAGCTTACTACGGTCGACATGCTGATCGCCTGTTGCTTAGCTAATTGGCGCAGTGAAGGCATGCGCCCCCCTTCGGGTCTTTTGCCTGTTTCTATCTCATCGATAAACTGATTGGCTAGCTTTCTGTAGATGCTCATTGTCACGACCGTTATTAACTGTACTGGTTTTTATTGTAAAAATTGTATCTGTACCGGTTTTATTGTTCAAGGGATACTCTTTTAAAACAAAGGAGGGGTCAGTATGAAAAGAAATGATTTGTTGTTAGCGGTGTTCGTCATGGCAATTTGGGGATTCAATTTCTCGATGATCAAAATGGGCGTGACCAATGTGCACCCTTTGTTGGCAACGGCTGCGCGTTTCTCGCTAGCGGTGATTCCAGTGATATTTTTTGTGGCGAGACCGAATGTCGCTTGGCGCTATTTAGTCAGTTATGGCTTTGTGTTCGGTGTGGGTATTTGGGGTATGGCTTCATGGTCAATCACAGCGGGGCTCTCATCAGGGTTGTCGTCGGTATTGCTTTCTACCAACGTATTAATTGGTATGGCCGTTGGGGTATGGGTTTTCAAAGAAAGTGCGTCGGTTCGTAAGTTAATTGGTGCGATGTTAGCCATGTTTGCACTCGCAGTCTTAGTCTCGGCGGCACAGGGTAATATCACCGTTAATGGCGTGATCTTGATTATGATAGCAGCGTGCAGTTGGACTCTAATGGGCGTGATTGTTAAGGCATCTAAAACCACTCAAGCTTTTGCGTTCAATGTCTGGGGAATGTTGTTTGCGCCGGTTCCATTGGTGTTATTTGCAGTGATGCTACACGGTGATCAAATTATCTGGCAGGGCATCGAACAATGGGATTGGAATACGACGATTGCTGTTCTGTTTCAGGCTTACCCAACCACATTGTTTGGTTACTGGGTGTGGAATAAGTTGTTAATCCAATATCCGTTAAGCACAACGGCACCGTTAACCCTACTAGTACCAATCTTTGCATTGATCAGCGGTTACTTTATGTATGACGAAGTATTGTCAGTCGCTCAAGTGGTTGCATCGGTGCTGTTTTTAGTCGGGATTGGTTTGATAGTGAAGCCTGCGAAGGCTTCTAATTCTCAAGCTACAACGAAACTCGCAGAACAAAAGTGATTGATAATCGGACAGTATTCAATGAAACGGATAGAGTTCAAATGCTTTGAATAACAATAAGGCCTCGCACTTGCGAGGTCTTACTCTATGTCGAAGAAGTGAAGTTATTTAAAGAATTAATTAACAGCACTCTATTCACTTGCTCTCAATGAACTAGCTCTTAATTAATAACTCTATTAACTAAGCGATCAAGTCACCATACACTTGAGTAATTGGCACTCTAGTTCTTCATCCATTTGGTGCCCGATCACTTCAATTCTAGTTTCGGCACACTCATCGAGTTCTGATTCGGTCAAACCATCCTCTGTTAAGTTGTAGCCAAAGATACCATTTGGAGTAATGAACACTGCTTTCATGCGTTCTACTTTCAAGCCGACTAGAAATCGTCGTAAACGCTGGTGGTCGAACAGTTTGTCAGCCGCGAATCGCCAACCAATACTTTCAAACCCTTCACCTTGGTTGCTCGCCTTTATCATACCGCTCTCTGGCATCGGTAATTCTGAAGCGAGTGGCTTATCTTGCTTATGATGGTGGTGATGGTGCCCATGAGCTTGGTGGTGATAGAAATTACTGTTTCCATCAAACTCGTCGTATGGGATCTTACCATGATGAGCAAAGATCAGCTTAGTGTCAGGGTGACAAACCTGAGCAATGTACTCGGCCAGCTTTTCTGCATCGCCATTGTTATATAGGTCTACTTTATTACCGACAATCGTATCGGCAATGGTAATTTGTTGGTTGAAAGTATCATTCTCTGAATAACTTGTATCAGACAGTTTGCGAGCATCGACCAAGGTGATATTCTTTTGTAGTGACAGCACTTTACGATAATACTCTGAAGACAATACTTCTAACACTTCTTTTGGGTGGCCGAGTCCAGTAGGTTCAATCAGTAAGCGGTCTGGTTTCGCCTCTGAAAGCAATTGATTGAGTGCTATCTGCATCGGTAGCCCTGCGGCACAACACATGCAGCCACCGGGTACTTCACGAATAAAAACTCGCTGCTGTTTGGTTTGATTGCCTTCGAATAAGCTTCCATCGACGCCAATTTCTCCAAATTCATTTACCAAAATAGCCCAGTTTTCATCTTCGGGTTTGTTCTTCATTAGGTTGAGAATCGCGGTAGTTTTACCTACGCCGAGAAAACCGGTAATGATATTGGTTGGAATACCCAAGAGAGGTTTGTTATCAGAGCTCATTGGCAATTCTCCTATAACCTTGCACAAGGGTATGGTTGGCCGAAACAACAGACTCTGAAAACGCAGAATACTCAGGTGGTACCTTTGAGATATTGTTCAAATCAAACCCTGAACCGATGTTGGTCATTGGTGGTACATGGAAGCTTTCAGGTAAGTCGTTCCCGTCCACCACACAGTTATGGCGAATTACACAACCTTTGCCAATCACCGCATTAAAGACGACTGAGTTGAAGCCAATAAATACGTCGTCACAGACCTGACAAGGACCATGAATGATCGATCGGTGAGCGATGGATGAGCGTTCACCAATAGTGACGGCTGCGCCAGCTTTTGAATGAATAACCACACCATCTTGAATGTTGGTGTCGCGCTTAATCACGATGGCTTCCATGTCACCTTGTTCGTTGACCTCGTCAGCTCGAATCACAGCGTAAGGGCCAATAAACACGTTGTCTTCAATGATTACCTTGCCACAAATAATGGCAGTCGGGTCAATGAAAGCGGTCTCCGATACTTCTGGCATGTGACCGCTTGGATTTCTTCTTAACATATTGATTTCTTTTTATTGATGGTAATAACTGCTGAACTAACGCTCAAATGAGAGCCTCATTGCAGGAGTGACCATGTCACTCGATATTTCTTTTGATGTATCAGCGGTATGCATATCTTGGTTCTCAGGGGATTCTGGATTGCTATATACCTTGGCGCCATTGACCCAGGTGTGCTTGATCTGAGCTGAGAATTCGTGCCCTGCGAACGGTGACCATCCACATTGATACAAACTATTTTCATTGCTGACTAGAGTTGGTGTCTGTGGGTCGACTAACACTAAATCGGCGAAGTAGCCCTCACGGATATAGCCGCGTTCCTGTATCGCATAACGGGTCGCTGGGTTATGTGCGGTTTTCTCGACCACCTGATCAACAGTCAAGGTTCCAGCATGTACGTGGTCAAATAGGCTCAACAAGGCGTGCTGTACCAGAGGTAACCCTGCTGGTGCTTGTTCGTAAGGAACTTGTTTCTCTTCCCATGTATGTGGCGCGTGGTCTGTTGCGATGATGTCGATTTGGCCCGTGCTCAACGCTGTTAATAGAGCGTCTCTATCACTAGGGTATTTGACGGCTGGATTACACTTAATTTGGTTACCGAGCGTTGTGTAATCTTTATTGCTAAACCATAAGTGATGGACACAAGCTTCTGCGGTAATACGTTTTCCCTGAATGGATCCGGCTTCAAACTGAGCGAGTTCTTTTTCTGTCGTGATATGCAACACATGAAGTTGGCTATTGTGTTTTGTAGCTAGCTCAATCGCATAAGAAGAAGAGGCATAGCAGGCGTTGTCGTCTCTTAGAATAGGGTGATCTTCAATCGTGAAAACCGTTTTCTCTTTTCTCAATTCTTCTTGGTTATTAGCGATAACAGGCCCGCTTTCACAATGGGTGACAATCAGGACGGGAGAATCACGAAATATGGCATCGAGTGCTTGAGGATCTTCAACCAACAGGTTACCCGTTGAAGCGCCCATAAACACCTTTACACCACAGTGTTTGGTTGGGGCGAGTTGCTTGATTTGTTCTAGGTTGTCTTCGGTTGCTCCGAGATAAAACGAGTAATTTGCCAGCGAGCTTTGTGCTGCAATATCGAATTTTTTTTCTAAGGCTTCAATGGTCGTTGTGGCAGGGTTTACGTTTGGCATCTCCATATAGCTGGTAATACCGCCTGCAACCGCAGCTCGTGACTCAGTGGCGATTGAGCCTTTGTGTGTTAAACCCGGCTCACGAAAGTGAACTTGGTCGTCAATCATTCCAGGGATTAAGTAACAGCCTTGAGCATCAATGACCTCATCGTTTGGGCTCGGTGAAATGTGGTTTGCGATCTTTTCGATTCGCTGGTCGACGACCAATACATCCGTTTCGGTGACGATGCCTTCGTTAACCACGCGGGCATTCTTTATGAGCGTTGCAGACATAACGTTTCACTTTCTCCTTGTTGATGGGGCAAATACTATTGGGAATGGTTAAGAGAGTAGGAGCATCATTAAGTGGAAGCGGTCGCATCTTGGTTAGCGCATTCATCGCACACACAACTTATCTCTAACTGAGGGCTAACAACAGTGAAGCCTTCTTGCTTAGCGTGAGATTGAAGGTCGCGAATAATGGCAGGGTGGATGGTTTGCTCGCTGATCTTGTCGCATTTGGAGCAGATCAAAAATTGGGGGATGCCATGTTCATGTTCACAAAGAATATGGTCGCAAAGTATGAATTTATTGGAGACTTTCAGTTTATGCGCCAAGTGGTGCTCTTCTAAGAACTCCAACACTCGATAAACCGACATCGCCTGAACATTCTGATCAAAGTGCTCTTTACAGTAATCGACAATTTCATAGGCAGACAGCGCTTTGTCAGCGTGTACCAACGCACGCAATATCAACAGTCTCTTTGCCGTAAACTGTTTGCCATTGGTTTTGCAGCCGTGTTTTACATGCTTAATGATCGCTTCGACGTCTCGCATTCAATCCACTAAATTAAAAATAATATAGAGATGTTATAACATAACAATTTGAGTGGTGAAACGTACTTTTGGTTTTGTTAGTACTAAGTGTGACTATTATTAGTTTTAAATGAAGTAAGGAAATGCGACGTTTTTAGGTTGGATACGGAGTTTCCGTTGGGTAATACCGTTTTAAAACGTCAACGAGCGTGACGCATATCTGCATTCCGATATTGACACAATCGAATTAAATGCTGAAATGATACGAATCTCATATTTAATAACGCTTATTTAGTAACCTCTGTTGAGTTCGATATCAAATCAAGTGGCTGATTTTATTGGGTATCGGAGAAAAGTCTCAGAAATTAATATTTAGAAAACTAAAGTTTTAAATATTGGCTAATTTAGTTTGGTTGGAGTATAACTCTGTTTGATGGCCGAGAAGTAGAGGTTTTTCAGCTATATGTGTGAATTTAGGAGCGAGTTATCTTTCTGATTTGAAAGAATAATTCAATAGTTCAGATAAAAAAGTTGGCGAAAATCAGAAGCTTGGCATACACTTTCCTTGTAAATGACCTTATCTCATTGATTGAATAGGGTAAATGCTTTGGCGCTACTGGCGATAGTAGCAATGTTTAACATAGCTTTGAGGAAAGTTTTATGGCACTCACGAAGGCCGATTTGGCTGAGAACCTGTTTGAGACACTCGGATACAGCAAGCGGGATGCCAAGGAAACGGTGGAAGTGTTTTTCGAAGAAGTTCGTAAAGCACTCGAAAATGGCGAACAGGTAAAACTGTCTGGTTTTGGTAACTTTGATCTTCGCGAGAAAAACGAGCGACCTGGTCGTAACCCGAAAACTGGTGAAGACATTCCAATTTCTGCTCGACGTGTTGTTACTTTTAGACCGGGACAAAAATTAAAGGCCCGAGTCGAGAATATTAAAATCGAGAAGTAGCCAAGCAATAGACCACGCCAAGCGTGGTCTTTTTGTTTTTGCGGTTCATACATCGTCTGTTGACTTTTTTGTCGCTAGTTCCCCTTAGTAGCATGACCTTATTCTCTTTTTTTCGTTGCTCTCCTCGTTAATTACCATTAGTGACATCTCTATATTTTGCTGTCTGATAGGAATGGAGTAAGGAAAGCAAATCGAGAACACCAATAACAAGAAAGGGCTGCGATTATGCAGCCCTTTGTCGTTCTTGTTTATGATAATTGCTTAGCCAGTGACTAAGCTGCTTTGATGTGCGTTGTAATGTACGGTTGCCATGCTTGTTGGTAAAGCTCTAAAGATTGGCGTCTTAGGCTATTGATTTGCGCCGCTTCGATATCGTTGATTGGGCGTTTTTCTGCAATCGCGTGACGCTCAATGCCTTGGATTATTTCATATAGCTCGTGCTCAGGGCCGCTTTTCACATCAGCAATCGCTTTTAAGTGAAGTTGAACCTCCGCAATGATGTTGGTTTTTGGCAAACGAACCAATAAGTTAAGGTCACGGTATCCAGAATCAGCCGGTGATTTAAACTTGTTCTTCAGCTTAACAACGTCTGCTTCGCGGCTCAGCGCTTCGTAAACTTCAACCAAGCTCTCTACATCGTTCGCGATGATAGTTGCACGGGCTAAGTCGGTAATTTTTGTTACGTCACCATCAAGCTCAAGAGCGATTTTTTCTTCTGCACGAGCTTGAGATTTAACGCCAGCAAAGAGCGCTTCAGAATTGGTGAGTAGGGCTGTGCTTTTACAGATAGTTTCTAGTTCAGCTTGGCCTTGATGCGCTTTGCTGTACAGAATATCGAAGTCGGTATAAGGTTGAGTCGGACGTGAGTCGAATGCTTTAATGCCATACAAGCCGCTTAGGCTATGGCGGAATACATTTGATGAAACTTGGTTTTGCGATGACGCTGTGCGTGATTGATCAGTTGAACTTGTTGAAACAGGTGCTGCTGCGAATGCAGGCGCTCGGCTCAATACCAGAAGCATTAGGGCCGTCGTACGGAGAAATACACTCATTCAAACTCCAAAATACAAGGTTACAAAAAACGGGTAGTCAAAAGGGGTAACCAGTAACGCATAAGAGTAAAAACAGCTTAACTAAACTCACTAGATATTAAATGGGGCTAGCTAAGACAGAAACCAACTCTAACGTTTAATATTGCTTTAAAATGTGAAGATATAGACAAATAATCCAACCGTTAGTTCCGCAATTATCAGAACTTTGAACTTAGCCAGTTTCTGATTTTATCGAAACCAATGTGGTACTTTAAATCACGCTAAGGTTGCTCTTACCTCTCTATACTGTACCCTTGCATTATGACTGTTTAACATGAACGAAAGATGAATAATCCTGAATTTTGGCACAATAAATGGGCAGCCAACCAAATTGGTTTCCACCTCGAAGATGTAAACCCACTTCTGATTAAATTTTGGGAAAAGACCGAGCCTAGCTACGAGAAGAGTGTGTTTGTTCCACTTTGTGGCAAAAGTGAAGATCTAATTTGGCTAGCTTCAAAGCATGAAGATGTTCAAGGTGTCGAGTTAAGCCAGATTGCGGTTCGCGCATTTTTTGCCGAGCACCTTTACACGCCGACTGTGACTCAAATTAGCGGTCAGCACGAGCTGTACCAATTCGATGAATTGAACATCTATACAGGCGACTACTTCACAGCGCCAATCCAGCCTGTCGATACCATTTATGATCGAGCGTCTTTGGTCGCATTGCCTGAAGAGATGCGAGTGCAGTATGTAGAGCGTTTGAAACAACTGCTGAAACCGGGCGGTAAGATCCTCCTGGTGACGCTGGATTACGACCAAAGCGAGATGGCGGGGCCTCCGTTTAGCGTACCTAAACTAGAGATCGATCAGTTATTCGCGGGCTACAAGATTACATTGTTGAATCAGGACATCGCAGACGATGAACATCCTAAGATTGCAAAGAAAGGCTTATCTCGATTCAGTGAAGAAGTGTATTTGATTGAGTCAGACGCTTAAATTCCGCAAGCTTTCAAGCGAAAAGAGCGCTCAAATAAATAAGATAACACCAACAAAAAGACGGGCTCGATAGCCCGTCTTTTTTATTGTTGAGATTTGAAGTCGCGATTGTTCAGAGTTGAATAGCTAGCTAGTAGATCACTTTTACTTTTGACGCGCTCTCAATAGCATCTTCAATCGCTGTCTCAGTGCTGTTGCGACGAGTAAGCGCTACACCGAGACGACGGCGACCATCGATATCAGGTTTACCAAACAGGCGAACTTGCGTTTGTGGCGCGTCTAACGCCTCTGTAAGACCTTCAAAACGAATGTTAGTTGAAGTGCCTTGGCCCAGAATAACCGCTGAAGCACACGGGCCGTATTGCGTGATGGATTTAATCGGCATACCGGTAAAGGCGCGTACGTGCAGTGCGAATTCCGATGAATCTTGAGACATCAATGTTACTAAGCCAGTATCGTGTGGGCGAGGGGATACTTCGTTGAAGATTACGTGATCGCCTTTAACAAACAGCTCGACACCAAAGATACCGCGACCACCTAGTGCGTTAACCACTTGTTCAGCCGTGTATTGCGCAGCTTTCAGAGCGTTATCTGACATGATCTGTGGCTGCCATGATTCACGGTAATCACCGTCTTCTTGGCGGTGACCGATTGGCGCACAGAAATGAACACCGTCGACTGCACGAACGGTAAGCAGTGTGATTTCGTAATCAAAGTCGATGAAGCCTTCGACGATCACACGACCTGCGCCAGTACGACCACCTTCTTGTGCGTAGTCCCAAGATTTTTGGATGTCTTCTTCGGTTTTGATAACGCTTTGGCCTTTGCCTGAAGAACTCATTACTGGTTTCACAACACAAGGCATGCCTACGAATTCAACAGCGGCTGAGAAATCTTCAAAGGTGTCTGCAAAGCGGTAAGGAGAAGTGCTCAGTTTCAACTCTTCAGCAGCTAAGCGACGGATACCTTCTCGGTTCATCGTTAGCTTGGTTGCATTGGCCGTTGGAACGACATTTAAGCCTTGTGCTTCTAGCTCAACTAACTTGCTGGTGGCAATAGCTTCGATTTCAGGAACCACGTAATCAGGTTTTTCTCGTTCGATGATAGCTTGAAGTGCATCGCCGTCTAACATGTCTAATACATGGCTACGATGCGCAACTTGCATTGCTGGTGCGTCTGCATAACGGTCACAAGCAATAACTTCCAAACCTAAACGTTGGCACTCGATAGCAACTTCTTTTCCGAGTTCACCTGAACCTAATAGAAGTACACGAGTAGCATTTTCACGAGTAGCAGTACCAAACATAGAAATTCCTTCCGATCTTTTGAACGATTGATTGAAAACGGGGTGATCATACTTATTTCAATGACAAAAGCAAACGTTTGCGCAAGTTGTTCCGTTAATTACAGATATAAAAAAAGCAGCCCTGTTAAATAGGGCTGCTTATTTAAATTTTTGTTAATTAGATGTACTTAGATTGCTAAGTAAGTCACTGGAATGTCGGGATTAATCGCTTCTAATGTAGATTGCGTATCCGCTAGGTGGCTGATGCTACCTTCTGCGATTTCAACCAAAGCAGCACTTTCAATTTGTTCAAAATCGAAGCCCGCCAGTTTAAGTTGAATCAGTGCCACTTGCAGAGGGGGCAGGCTCGGGTTAAACGCAGCATTTTCTGCGTAAGCACCCGTGAAGATCTCACCTGACGTTAGTTGTAGTGAAACACCGCTTAGGTTTTTGGTGTAAGGAGCATGGCTGCGGTTTAGTGCTGCTAGCGCTTCTACAACAATAGGCGTTGTTTCTTCGGTCGTGTACTTATGATCAAGCTTAGTCATTAGGCCAGTTGTTACACCTAAGTCTGCAGGGCCGAACGAGTCTGGCAGGTACTCCTGCAGAGACATTTCATCACGCTGTGGAAGCTGAACTTTAAGTTCTTTTGCTGTTGTCAGTTCGTTCATGAATTGACGACAGTGACCACAAGGACTGAAGTTGATCGTGATATCTGAGATACCTTGTTCGCCTTTCATCCAAGCGTGGCTGATTGCAGATTGCTCTGCGTGAACCGTTTGACCAAGTTGAGCTCCGGCGATTTCAAGGTTTGCACCAAAATACAGAGTACCAGACAAACCGCGCACGATTGCACCAACATAAAAGTCAGATAACGGAGCGTAAGAATACGCTGCGGCAAAAGGAAGTAGCGCAATACGTAGCTCGTCATCCGCTAAACCACTTGCTTGCAGTAAGCTAGCAAATTGTTCTGGAGACAATGTCGCGTCAAAGTTGTCTGCTAATACGATGTCACTCAAAAGTGCTTTGATTTCTGTTGGAGCACTTTCCAGCGCCAGGGTAATACGACTGTTCATGTTGAATCCTTAATTGACCTTAGGCTTTAAGTTTATGCAATACTCAGGAATTTTCTGTGACAAGGATCACTATTGAATTGCTGTTGTTACATTGGTTTGCATAATTAGAGTGAGGTCACACTTGAAATCGATTACAAGAGCCATTTATACAGTTGATATCGCACTTATTGCTCGTAAAAGACCGTGACTTGACTGCTCTTGCTGAATAAATGCGAATAAAAAGCCCAAACAGACACTGTAAGTAACAGCATTCTGGTTGGGCTGAATCGCGTAGTGATTGTTTCGATTAAGAGTAGAACCAAACTACAAGCGAAAATATACTCGGTGCGATAATCGAGGTAATGACGCCACAGAGAACAAGCGCTAGAGAACTGAATGCCGCATCTTCTTGATTCTTTTCAGCACATGTCGCAGTACCTAATGCGTGAGATACCGTTCCCATTGTTAACCCTCTGGCGATTGGGCTCTTAATACCAATCAGGTTATAGATTGGGTAAGCAAAAATTGCCCCAAACAGACCAACAATCAAAACCAGAATCGCAGCAATAGCCGCTTCACCACCTAAATGACTTGAGACTTCCATTGCTATAGGTGTAGTGACCGATTTACCTAGTAGGCTGGCAATTAGGCTCAGATCTGCTTTAAAGGCGACCGCAATCAGTGCTGTTGTTGTCATCGACATCACACTGCCCAGCGTGCAAGCAAAGGTGATGATGCGCCAGTTCGCTCGAATTTGAGGTAACTGTTCATATAGCGGATAAGCAAGCGCCACAACCGCAGGCTGAAGCATGTAAGTAATCCAAGTGTTGTCTGCGTAGTAGGTCTCGAAAGGGACTTTGAAGAACAACAGAATTGGAATAATGATGCCAATGCTGATCAATAACGGGTTACACAGTGGTGAGTTCACTTTTTGGCTTACCCAGCGAGCAAACAGGAACACCACGATGGTCAGTAGAATCCACATGATTATTTACCTCTCGAAAGCAAGCGGTCTAAGAACCATGATAAAGACACCAATACGATGAGCGTACCGCCAACGGCACTGGCCATGATTGGCAATGCATTGGCAATAAGCATGTCGAAGTGATCCATTAACCCAACACTGATTGGGACGAACAATAAGATCATCAAACGAATAATCAGACTGGCACCGGGTTGTACCCAGTGTGATGGAACAATACCTATCACCATGGCGGTAAACAGAATCAACATGCCAAAAATACTGCCTGGAATTGAGGTCTCTAGATATTGTTGTAACGCGTTGCCTGCAGTGAGAGCACCTATGATTAAGGTGAAGGAGATTAAGCAGTAAACGAGTTTGATCAATCTTTCTTTCAAAGTGTCACATCTCTTGATAATGAATTAACTAGCTAGCTTTTCTACGTATTGATAAACCGCTTTCAAGATAGCCATTTTCTTCTCGTCGCTTTCATGTTCATGCGCGAGGTTTTCTAGATTCAGCATGTACTCTTCTAAGCGACTCTCGTAAAACTCACGACAATGGTTCGCCCATTTCAGCTGCTCAGCTTCATCAAGTGTCCATGGGAAATGACGAGCGCGGTAACGGAACAACAACGGCTTAATACGCTCGTCACTGAAAGTGATGTCTAAAGCGGCCAAGTTGTTCGGGTCAGTTTCACGAATGATGTTCATCGCGGTCTTATCTGCTGGAGAGAAGAAGCCATCGTAAAGGTGTGTGTCTACATCATCGCTTTTTTTGTATTCACGTTCTTGTGAGTACAAGCCAATCAGCTTTTCACGAATCTCTGGATGTTCACGTAATAGAGCTAGGTTCTTCAAGCACTGCTGACGGTCAATGCCGATCGTTTCTGCGTTTTCAGCTGTCAGGGTTTTTGCTGGTGCGAGAATTGGGCACTTGTTGAGTTGTACCAGTTTGATTGGTACTGGCAGTTCGTCTTCAGCAAGCTCGCTGCGCTTGGTATAAAGCCTTTCTCTTAGTTCATCCGCATCCATTTCCAGTAAAGGGCTAGGATCTTTCGCTAAATCCACAACGATAACGGCATTTTGGTTGGTCGGGTGCCAAGCCATAGGAACAATCCAACTTGTGTAGTTGCAGTCACGACCAAACATGCCTGACACGTGCATTAACGGTGTCATGTTGACGATGTCGACAAGCTCATTCAACTTACGCTTGTGGCGCATGTTGTAGAGGTAATCAAACATCTTAGGTTGTGCGGCTTTCAGCTTTTTCGCGAGTTCGATAGTTGCGATAACATCGGCCATCGCATCGTGCGCGTTCTCATGTTCAATGCCATTTGCCACAGATAGGTGTTCCAGTTTAAAACTTGGGTAACCTTCTTCATTCTCTGGCCAAACAATGCCTTCAGGGCGCAGTGCGTGAACAGCGCGCATTACATCCAGTAGATCCCAACGTGAGTTGCCGTTCTGCCAGCTCCACGCATATGGGTCGATGAAGTTACGGTAACAGGTGTAACGCGTTACTTCGTCATCGAATCGAATGCTGTTGTAGCCAAGGCTTGTGGTGTTTGGTTTTGCAAGCTCTGCATGAATCTTGGCGATAAACTCAGGCTCAGGTAAGCCTTGAGACATGGCTTTTTGTGGTGTGATGCGAGTGATCAGCGCAGCTTCAGGTGCAGGAAGATAATCAGCAGGAGGTTGGCAGTAGATAACCAAAGGTTCTCCGATAACATTGAAATCTTGGTCGGTACGAACACCTGCGAATTGACTCGGACGATCTTTCGCTGGGCTCACGCCCCATGTTTCGTAATCGAAAAAGAAGTAGGTTGGCTGATTATCTGAACTCATTGAATTTCCTGAACAGTAAGCGGACGACGTTTACTGTGGCTGAAGGTTAGTTTTGTTCAGTATCTGATAGTATGCGGTACGCGTGCAACCCAGATCACAAATAAATTGCCGGAAAACGGTGCTTTACTATTCAATCGAGTCAACAGGGAAGCTTTTGAATCGAATTGTGGCAATTTCTTCGTAACGGTTCTGCCTGTTTACGGTTTAGATGAGCGGCGGTGGTGGAGAGTCAGGGTCACTATCAAGGTACAGATGTTTAAGCTATCAGACGACCGTTTAAACCGTTACATCTTCATGCCTAATGCTCTCCCCAATTTAGTTGTCTTTCGGCAATATAACTCACTTAGCTTTGACGATTTATTGAGTATTTATGAGTGTAGGGGTAATCATGTTGGATAGTTCTACGTGTCTCATTTTTAATACTGTTTAAAACTTATGTTTAAAGTGGCTAATACAGAAACTTAATATTTCATTTTTATTACAGATCAATGTTAATACTGGTTTGTTTCATTTGTGAGACTATATTGCAACACGGTGATCTATATAGTGATTCATTTAAATAAAATGCTTGGTTATTACTTTTGTTTATTGTGCAGACATTTTAAATAAAACGTTTTTTATAAAAATAATGACGTATAAAATTAAAGGGATTAAGTGTAAAACCAGTTTTATATATAATTAATAAAAACACCTAAATACCACTATTTTTGCTAGTGTTATTTGTGTCAATTTGCGTGATCTTATTCTCACTGCGCCTCATTTCTTTATAAATTAGTGTCAATGTATATATTTTCTAAATAGGATTGCTGTTACTTAATTGTTAACTCTGATTAACTATTAGGTAACCCTAATAATAAAGCCGATTTTATATAAAGGATTAAAGAAATGAACAAAATTTTTAAGGTTGTTGCTGTCTCTGCACTTTCTATCTCTTCAGCGAACGTTTTCGCTGTGAGTGACACTTTTGATGCAACACTAGAAGTAAAACAAGCAATTACGATGACAAAAACCAGTGATCTTGACTTTGGTATCATCACTTCAGATAACACAACAGATGTTGTTATCGCTCAAGGTGATGCAGGAGCTGCGGCATTTACGCTTTCAGGAGAGTCTGGTGATGCAGTAACAGTAAGTATTTCTGATACTAACTTAGTTAACGGTGTAAATACGATTGCAGCAGAATTCGACTTTAATAACGCTATTACTCTTACTGGTGGTAGTGCGGATCTTAATATTGGTGGCACAGCACGTACTTCAAGTGCAACATTAGTTTCTGGTACTTATACTGCAAACGTTGCAGTAGATGTAACTTACCAGTAATCAAATGAAATCAGTATAATATTGTGGCTGTTGTAGAGCAGCCATTTTTACGATGAAGTTTCTATTCAAATACGCGATTTATATCGGTCTGACGTTTTATTCAAGCCCGTTTCATGCTCTGGAAATCATTCCTGAAAATATGGAGGTGAAATTTCCGGGTATGTATATCTCTGGCTCGGGGCAAAATGCTGATGCTAATCCGGCTAATAGTCAGATTTACGTAGTTCGATTTTATGTTGAAGGCGAGCCTGGTAAAAAGATCGTGGTTTCGCTCCCCTCTAAGCAGTACCTCAACCATTCTCGTAAATCCAAACGTCTTCGTATTAAAAAGTTCTATTTTGGTTGCGGCTTATCAAAGCGAGGCAGAGCCAAAATCAAAGGCAATGGAAGAAGCAAACTACTGTGTATTGGTGCACGAGTGAAAATCGGCGCTAATCATCCCGCTGGCGTTTATACCAGTACAATTCCTTTTGAGGTTAATTATAAATGAAGTTGTTTATCTCATGTGTTCTCGGCTTACTTTTCACGGCACAAGCCTCTGCTCAACTCCTAATCGCTCCAACTCGTTTTGTCTTAGATGCTGATACCTCTGTGACGGAAAAAATCGTGGTGGAGAACAATTCGGATGAACCGATTCGATTGGAGATCAAACCAATCTATCGACCAGTCAAGGCCAGTGGGTTAGTTCGTACCGACGCGAATATTGCTGAGTCTGAAAATATCGCTGATTGGATTAAAGTGTCACCGCCGATTATTCGTGAATTGAAACCCAACCAAAGACGCACTGTTCGCTTACGCATGAACGCATTGCCAGACGACATGCCAGATGGCGAATATCGAGCTTACCTATGGTTTTCGCCTATCGCGAAGGCTGTTGAAGCCTCACCGCCTGATTTATCCAGAAAGGTTCGTTCTAACAACGGTTCTGCGTTTCAACTCAACTTTCATATCAACAGTTATGTCCCGGTTTATGTACAAAAAGGTGAGCAGGTACAAGATGTGAAGTTTCAATGTGATGATCAGAACCTCAAGATCACGAATGACGGTAATTTCCAGTTCAGCGCTAAACTGAATGTCGACGAACACAGCGAAAAGGTGGTGTTACTTCGAAATGCAGAATTAACCAAACCGCTACCAAAGGGCTCGAAAGTTTCATTGGTGCAGAACGACCAGCCTTTGTACGAATGTGTTCTGTAGCTTGAACTGTGTGTTGCCAGTGATTGTGCGCTCAACTGAGTGACGACAAGATCCATGTTTCAACATTTGGCTTGTCGATTTGCCTTGCTTTGTTCACTGTTTCCATTTGTCGTTCTTTCGCAGTCAGAAGGGGAAAGTGAGGCGATTGAGCTTTATCCTGCTCATATCGAAGTTCGAGTAGGGCAAGTCGGTGATAGTTTCTATCGTGTCATGATGGATGATTACGAAGAGCCGTTTATTTCGATATCAAATGCCGCGTTTTCTCTGCTAGAGATGAATGGGCAGTGCGATGAGAACGGCTATTGCGAAATCTACTTGCCACAAGATGTAGGCAGAGAGTCACCTCCTTATATTGTTGACTCTGAGCAAGCGCTTTGTTATCGCGATGACAACAATATCCAGTCGATCAAATTTGAAGTGATTGACTCAGAAACCTACATCCACTGGTACAGCTTACAAGCCTGTATCCCTGCCAAAATCCGATGGGACATTGATGACTATCGGCTAACCGTTTCCCCGGAATTCAGTTCGTTAACCGAGTTGGAAGCAGTGATCTCTAAGATCAAAAATGAATCCCGTAAGAAAGCCGAAGAGTTGAAGCGTGCCAGTAATACTCCAGTTATAGAGCCACTTGCGACCGTGGGTTTGGCAACAAGAGTGGCGGCTGCTGTTTATCACGATAGTGAAACCGGCGGCGATGTTTACGCCATTTCCGACACTATCCTAAGCACCGAACATTCCTTATCTCGCTTGTCTATAGACTCACGAGAAGATAACCCCATCGTTTACTACAACATTGCGGTAGAAGCTCATGAAGGTGAAGGCTCTTTAGAAATAGGTCATGTGTTATTGGATGGCAGCGTTTTTACCGTCAATCAAACATTGGAAGACGGCCTTTATTACACTAATCGAAAGCGACAACCTGAGTTTGGTAACCTGCAATTAGAACGTACCACCCAGCCTAATATTAGTATTGATGTGTTGGTGAATGGCATCTATCAAACCACGTATCGCTCTGATGAGTTTGGACGCTTTGTTGTTGAAGAAGACAACATCTCACCCGGTGACACCATCAAGTTTCGTTACTACCTATCAAAGGGAGTTTGGAGAGAAGAAGAGATCACGGTAGCAGGTTTAGAAGATGCCTTTCTTCCTAGTAATGAATGGGGCGTTCAAGTCGTCGGGAATGAAGGAGCAGATCGAGCGGGCGCCGTCTCTTTGGAGTACGGACTCGCGGATTACTTCACCGTAGGCAGCGCCTTTATGAGACAAGACGGTAAGGACCTGATTGGTTTTCAGGGGCGATACTTGCCCACCCATTGGTTTGCAGGTCACATCGGTTGGTTACCTGATTTCGACCGCTTTCCAATGGAGTTTGATATCTTGTTGGGAAGCGACCAATCCGCTTTGATAGAGCTCAATAAAACTGATGAATTAGATTTGGAGTCGATGGAGTACCACGTCTTCAAATATAACCTTTCTCTAGCCAACCTAACCGCATTTTTGACGGTGAGAGATGACGAGAAAGAATTGAGTGTCGAGCCCAAGTTTAACACCAAGGTATCTCCCAACTTATTTCTTTCTTATGCTGGCGACTATCGTTATATCAAGAGCTCCCATAAAGACGATTATCTACACACAATAGGGTTAGCCAAGAGCGGATTTTCAGACACATCTTGGAATGTCTCGGGCACAGTGAATGGCTCTGGACACCATGAACGAACCGAGTTTTCGTTAAGGAACGCGTGCAAAGAGTGCATATTGGACCCACTTAATGCTTTTCAAGAACTTACGACTAATGTATCCGCAAGATATCAAAAGCAAGAGGTGTCATTTTCGGCTTCTCTAGAAGCGCGGGTGAACCCTTATCTGCTCTTCAAATTGGAAGGAAACGAAGACCGTTATGGTGTGGAGGTGACCACTGAATTTGGCGCTAAAACCTATTTTGATGAAGACTTCGGTGAGTTTGTCGAATGGAACCGATACAACCATTCTAAGCTGACTGGAATTGTTTATGACCACCACAAGCAGCCTATCGCGGGTGTAAGCTTACAAATACTGGACCAACGTGCGGTGAGCGATGCAAAAGGGCGTTTTGAATTTTCGAGTGTTCCTGCTCGAAGCAATCTGCCCATCTATATCGATGAAGGGGCGTTAGACCTAAACCTCACACCGATTCAAAACCCTGTGTTTGTGAATACCAAACAGGTTGGATTAACTCATGCGAATATCGAAATGGTGGTGTCATTTGGGGTAGATGGCATAGTGGAGGGCGCTATCGAGAGCAATGCATATCTGCACTTCAAACACATTCAGAAAGGGACTGAGTATTCGAGCGAAATCGAGAGCGATGGCTTTTACATGGTAGAAGGGCTGATCGCTGGAAAGTACATTATCACCTTAGAGATGGGCGACAAAAGATACGTGCAAGGTGCCGAGCTAGAAGGGGACTTTTGGGTAAGCGACTTAACATTCCAGCTGATCGACTTTCATAAGGTCTATTAATGCTAGTTGAGGCTGAGAATCGATGTTCTCAGCCTTTATCTTAACGCTCACTAGTAGACGCAGGCTTCCGCTACCGTGAGGGTTTCTCCTGAATGGAGATCTTTTATAGGGCGCATGCCGACTTGTTCTGCTGACATTTCACGATAGATCACCTGATTTCCCTCCGGCGTGGTATTGATAGCAGTGACCTCAAACAGAGAGTTTCTATTAATGAGTACTTCTAGTTCATCATCGCGCACCGTGGGTATCACGATACCGTGTTGACCAAGATTGAGCTCAAAGCGCGAAAGTTGCCCATTATGAAAAGTATAAGAGGATGTTTTCGAGATAGACGTCGATAAGTAGGAAGAGGGGCTGACGATATCTCCAACCTTTACGTTCGATCCATAAGGAGAGAGTAAGCTCTCACCGCGAAAAACCGTCCCTTGGTATTTGATACCATTTTTGAACGCAGAATCGATTTCTTTCACTAACGATTCTGTTTCCTCATCCATCCTACCTTGTGCTAAGCCCCTTCTTATTGGCTGGTAAGCATCGTATTGATACCTTTCTAAGGCTTCGATCTCACTATAGCTCAGCTCTTGATTTTGCATTCCTGCTTGCTGATAAAGCTGCGATCGAATCTTAGCAAAGTCCCCATAATTCGATTCAATTCCTGGGTCGGACATATCTTCAATAATGGCTTCAATGTTATCGGCACTATAGAACTCAGCGTTATATTTGAGTTCAGCAAGAGAAGTAAAAGGTATCGCCGTAAGGCAAAGGGCAAGTAAGTAGCGAATGTGCAAATTCTTCATTTTAGTAATTATAATTGTTGTATTAATAGCTTTCTATTATATGTGATATGCCCTCTGTTTAATAATAAATATTCCGTATCTACCTGATTATTTATAGATAATTTACGCTCTAATTAGTAAAGAAGATAATTGGACGTGTTATTTGAAAGCGAATCACAGTTTTATTTACTGGCACGATCGTGAAATTGATTTATCCCTTAAAGCGAACCATTCTGCTTACCTTGTCCTGTTAATGGTAATTATTATCACTAATGATAGTAACTGAGTGAGTAGAAATTTTAATGAAAACGATCGTAACTTTATTGTCAGCGATGCTCCCATATGCTGTAGCCGCTAGTGATTCACAAGTAACCGATTTCATGGAGGCGTTTCATGGATCGCCCGAGGCGGTTATGGATGTTGTTCCTGAAAAAAGTGGCCATGTTATCTTTTCCAAGAATTCTGAATTTATGAGTAGTCACCGAGACTTGATGAGAGAATCCATAATTAGAAGGGGAGAGATAAATTCGGGAATATCAGAATTTTTATTATCACCGATTCAACAAAACGATAACCCTGCTCGTTTAGTTGACTCTGGGAATGGTCTAATTCGCAATTTAAACCAATTGTCTCAAGTGGCTCCAAATCAAACACGACTCGATGTTCAGCCGTGGTCAGATACGTATTGGCCTTTGTATTCTGGTGCACTCGCTTGGCGTTATGCAGATAAGGAACTTAGAGCGAATAATTGGAATGCGTATTTCGATTTTAGTAATACGCAAAAGCCCTTAGCGTTCTATCAGGGTCAAGACCGTGATGACCTGTCGCCAGCAGAAAAGTACGATCTTCTGGTTGGAGATGGGGATTTCACTCTGACTCAACGTTCGTGGGATTCTGGCAAGCGGTATTATGAGTCTCGTGGACATGTGGAGCGTTGGATGGGGCTTTGTCACGGATGGGCCCCCGCAGCATATATGCTTCCACGACCAAAGCAATCGTTGATTGTACCTGACGCAAATGGTGAGCTCCTTACTTTCTACCCGTCAGATATTAAAGCACTCGGGACATTGCTATGGTCTGAAGCGCCGTTTAATTCTCGTTTTATTGGTGGGCGCTGCAACATAAAAGATCCAATGAGAGACGAAAATGGGCGTGTTATTGATCCAAATTGCGCGGATACAAATCCAGCAAGTTGGCATCTATCTATCGTAAATCAATTGGGCATTTCCAAGCGAAGCTTAATCATGGACGCAACCTATGATTATCAAGTTTGGAATCAGCCCGTTGTTGGCTACAAGGTGACCTATTTTAACCCAGAAACGAACCAAACAGCTTCTCAACCATCAGCAGTAACCATTGATTTGCAGGATTACCGTAAAGACAGGTTTTCTAATTACCGCTCTTCAAATGCTCAAAGTGTGGTTGGGGTTCAGATGGTAGTCAGTTATGTGGTTGAGACATCTCCAACTCATAGAGATAGTGATTCGCCTCGTTTCGATGGCATTACCAACGTCACTTATTACTACGATCTGGAACTTGATCAGAATGGCAACGCAATCGGTGGCGAATGGTACCAGAATCGACATCCAGATTTTTTATGGACACCCACTCCTCAAGCGGTGGCTAAGTCTTACTACGATGGCCAAGGTCAGTGGGATATTACACAGCCCGTTCCTCAATCTTGGCAAGATAACGCTCGCAGAGCATCGCGCAGTACTCAACCACTAACATCGGTCGTAAACGCTTTGTTTGAAGCGTCGAGCGGTATTCAGTCCGATGATGAATGGCGAGGTATTGTTACTGATTCAGAAGATGGATTGAAATGTCTGGATGCCGAAGTTGCTGGCTCTAATTCAGGCTTACTCATTTATGGTTGGAGTTGTCACGATGGGGACAATCAAAAGTGGAAAATGAATGTGGATGGAAAGTTGATCAACAAAGCGGCACCGGATATTTGCCTTGACCAAAATGGCATAGATATCAGTTTAGAGGAGTGCCGTAATCACGAGACTCAACAATGGCGTTGGGATAATGGCCAGCTGAAGAATGGTTTGGCGAACTCCCTGAAATGGAATGATCGTACTTGGCTGGTGGGTGCTGATATCAACGGTAGCCAGTGGCGTTGGAAATAAACTGAATTGATGGCCCGCGTTATGCGGGCTTTTTTATTCTATCAACTTGCAGATGTTAATCGGAAGGCGGGGAAAACATCAGTTTGATTTTCTGCATTCGCGAGAGCTGTGTATTCTTGAGGTCTGTCCATATAGCTCTCCACTCTTGAAAGGTCACCGTTATCGGGTTAAAACTGTTTACAGGCTTGGTGACACCGTAACGCACTATTTCGATTTCAGGTTCGAAGGTACCGAATAGCTTATCCCAGATGATAAGAACACCAGCGTAGTTTTTATCTATGTATTGCGGGTTTCTGCCGTGATGTACACGGTGGTGAGAGGGTGTGTTAAAAATGTATTCGAATGGGCCTAGGTTTCTTATCCATTGGGTGTGCACAAAGAACTGTAAACCGAGATTTAAAAGCACCACAAATATCACCCATTTAGGGTCAAAGCCTATGATGACTAAAGGCACCCAAAATAACCACATGCCTGCAAATGGGTACATTAAACTCTGACGGAAAGCCGTACTGAAGTTCATGCTTTCTGAACTATGGTGTGCCACGTGTGCCGCCCACATCCAACGGACTCTATGACTTGCACGGTGGAACCAATAATAGAAAAAATCCTGCAGAACCATCAAAACAATGAAACTCAGTACGCCCATTTCGATATCCATTAAGTGCCAGCCGAATAACCAAAGATACAGCTGAACAATCAGTAATCCGGTTAACAAATCGGAGAGCTGGTGCATACCCGCCAACGTAAAGTTACAGAGCACTTCAGACAATTTATAACTCGAATTGTCGGGTAATCGACCTTGCTTTTGACCAATGAAATACTCGGCCAACATACAGATTATGAACAACGGAGCTAACACAAGCAGTAGCCATTCTGGGTGATTGATCAGTGAGTCGATATCCATTTCCTGTTCCTTTTTTGTTTTTGCTTCGTGACTAGGTGCGCTACCAGCGTGCGAAATGATCTTCGGTAAGACCAAGCACATTCTCTAGCTGATGGATGCTCCCATCGTTGTCTTGAATTGAACCTGAAAAGTGGCCGATGAACTGACGGAAGTTACTTTTAAGTACCCATAAATTGAGCTTTTCACTGCGTTGGTTAATAGGGGTAAACGTCAGGTTGATGCGCCCATCTTGCGATGTGATTGTCCAAGGTTGGTCGATATCATCTCGGTTAAACATAAAGTGCACAGGGTTAAGTAGGTGTCTAGAGCCATCAACCCACAATACGTTCTCACAAGTACCGGTTTCATTCACGCCCGCCGCGAGGTTTAGGCCAATATCTGTGCCATTGGATTGCGTGTTAATGCTTGCCCAGCGCCAACTGGTTTCACGCCTCATGTAGCCCGCTGAAAAGTCATAACTGGCACGAGCTTGTTCGAGATCGAGTGATTCTCCTTTGATTTGGATGTCGCCGCTGATGCGCAAAGCATTGTGCTTTTGGGTGTAAGTCCAACCTGAATAACCGGTTGGGCTGCACATCGCCAAGGGCAAGCTGTCGGCTTCAGGCTGTAAAGCGATATCGGCCTTGATGAGTTTGGTATTCAAGCGAACTTGCCATTGTCCGCCTTCAATCTCAAAGGTAATGTTTTGGCCTGCAATGTTTGTCGTGCCGTCAAATGGTGAAGCGGTAACTTGTTTATAAAACCCTAATGGCCTCAACCAAGATGACTCTTCTAGATGGTTGTTTTCAATATCGTACAGATAACAAAATACCGAGCCCAAGTAGCGAATATCCGCGATAGCGACACCAATAATGTGTGTGTCGGTGACGATGCTGACAAATTGGAATTGTTTGTAGTGGAAGTGCTTCTGCCAAGAGTTTGCTTTTGAATCCATCGAGTTTCGGTAGTCAAAGCTCTCGATGTTCAGGTGTTTGGGGATGCCATCGAAATGTCCAATGATCGGCTGACCATTAGAATCAATCAAACTGTATGGAGCCGGATTTGTTTTTATCATTGCGATGGTTCACATAAATTTAACAATTAACAGCATTGTGCGACGAGTAACGTAAAATTGGGAGGTCATAATCGGACAAGAGCAGGTTATCAATCACGATTTTGTCAGTGTGGGTTATCGAATCTGTATGGTCATGAGCGTGGGAATAGGCTCAGTATAAGGGGATTTAATTGGAAACTATCGCGGAGTATATGCCAACGGAGCATCGCCACCAATTGGGCACATTGGATGTCGCGTTATTGCTGCATACACTGGCGCAAAGAGGCGTGGATATTGAAGCGCTACTTGCTGGTGCCGGGTTAGAAAGCCTAGATTGGCAAAACCCCAATGGGAAGCTGACTTACGCGGATAAACTGTCCATCTTCAGTGCGGCCAACCAGAACTTTCCTCACGATGGCTTAGGGCTTTGGTTGGGAGAACACGCGAGTCTGAGCCACTTTGGTGTGTTGGGTTATGCGCTATCGACCAGTCAAAATGTCGGGGAGGCCATCAAGTCGGGCTTCAAGTACCTGCGTTTAAACGGGCCTATTTTCTCGGTTAAATTGTTTCTAGATTCCGAGCAAGCAGTGATTCAGATTGAGAACACCCTGGAAGTGGGCGATCTCCTGCCTTTTTGCAGTGAGTATTTCTTGAGTTCAATCGTCTCTTTGTTCAAAGAACTGACTGGTCATGAGTTGGATATTCACACTTTGGCTTTGCCTTATGCTCGCCCCAATTACGCCAAGCTCTATGACGAGCGTTTCCAGTGTCCGGTGATTTTTGAACAAAGCCATTGTAAACTACGTTTTGATGCCTCGGTTTTGTCGCAAACCTTATTGACTCATGATGCCGCGACACTGAAGCGCTATCTCGCTTCTTGTCAGTCGATAGTGGAGACTCTGGACTCTGAACATCTATTAACGAATCAGATCAAAACGATCTTTTATCAAACCGCAGGTAGCTTTCCGACTATAGAGCAACTCGCACTAGAGTTTGGTTGCAGTTCTCGCACACTCAGACGAGAACTGGTTTCTCATAATTCCAGTTATCAAGCCTTACTTACTGAAGTCCGGGTCGAATTAGCCAAAGAGTTGTTACTCGGCACAGCAATGAGTATCGATGACATCGGTGAAAGGCTAGGGTATAGCGACCCCGCTAATTTTAGACGAGCATTCAAAAGCTGGCTAAATAAAACACCGGCGCAGTTTCGTAAAGGCCTCACTTAATCTGGTTATAACTTTTGTCTCTCTTTATTTCCTGAAGAACTGCTCACGAAATTCAGTTACTTGTTGTTGATAGTAACTGTTCCATTCCTGAGTATCCCAATTGGCATGACTTGCAGAGCGTTGAGAGTCTAAGCTCGATTTTAATTGATCCAGCTGTTCGTGATACGTCATCACAGTCTGCTGTTGTTGCACCACTTGTTGTTCACGCGCGGCGATATTATCGGCCTGTGCTGCATCTAAATATGTCTCTTGAAGTTCAACTTTGATGGTCGCTAGCTCGGCAGAACTGTAGCGGTTTGGCAGCAGTGAGACAGCAAGCTCGTATTTTTGAGCCGGAGTCTCTGCATTTAATGTCCCTGTTTTGTTTGCCCACTCAGCGAGTAAATCTTGGTAGTGTGAGATAAATTCTGTGGGCTCAACTTCCTCAAGCGTGTTTGCTCTGAGCGTAAAGTTCAGATGCGCAAATTGATCGGCAAATAGCTGGTGGGCTAACTCTCCCCAAACCTCTTGTGCAGACTGCTTAAACAGCTCAACACGCGCTTCCAAAGAGTCAACGGACTCAAGTGGAATTGTGCTTTCCATTACTTGCCAATCAGTAGATAGCTTGGGGTAATCACTTAATAGTTCAAACCATTCTATCGGTAATTTAGATTTCAACTGCGCGAGTTGTTCAGTGCAATTGCCCACTTGTTGGCAAAGCGTCCAAAACTTATCGAGTTCATTCAGCAGCGATTTACCTTCAAGTTCAATTAGGTCTTCTGCATATACTTTTCCGTGCAGGTTTTCAGTTTGGACTTGTTTACCTTGCGAAACGGGATTGTCTGAAAAGCTTGCCGTCTTTGATGTGGGACTATTGTCCTCAATTGTTTTAGAAACGTGCTTTTTTGCTTCTGTGTGTTGAACAGAAGATTGCGGTGTTTCAATTGATTTTGATGACCATGAGTAGCCAACAATGCTCGTCACCGCGACGAGCATTAGGATTAATATAACTCGATGCATTATCCGTTCACCGCGCTACTTGATGACAGCACTAACAGGGAAGTGGTCTGAAAGGTTGTAGTGCTTCCATAATTCACTGCTGGTTGAGCGAGGAACGTCAACGAGGTTATTGTTGTGAGTTTTTTGTGCGTACTCTGAACTCACCACCACGTAATCCAAGTATTCGACGTTCTCACCACCCGACATAGGTGCACCCGCAAAGTTGTTGATGCGTGGGTCAAAGGTAGAAGCGGTATAACCTGAATACTCCGGCTCAGCGGCTTGTAGGTTAGCGAACATCTGTTGGTAGTCGCTTGGGAACTTCAGCTTGTTCACGTTGAAATCGCCGCTGTAAATCACCGTTTCTGAGGTTGGTATATTCAGTGATTGAGCGAGTTCACGCATCTGTCTAAATTGACGCTGACGATAGTCACGCGCTGTGTTCGTATCGAACGAAGCGGTGTGAGTACCGAACACGTGGTAAGCCTGACCGTTTTTGATGACCTCAGCGTAATTCACGCCTTTGTCTGCGAAACAATCTGTGCCCGTACAATCAGGGAATACGTATTGTGCTTCGTTGACGATAGGATAGCGGCTCACAATGATCACGCCACCGTCGTAGATGTTGATGCCTTCTTTATCGAGCATTTTAGTTTGGTAAGGATACTCTTTTGCCAGTTCACGCAGGAACTCATCTCGTCCGTTGGCAAACACTTCTTGAAGCGCCAATACGTCGTAGCCCTTAACGTATTGAGGGATGAGGTCGTAACGATCACCGATGTGCGAAGCGATAGCGGGTAGAGCCCAAATGTTGTAGGTCATCACTTTCAATATGTTGGCATCTGGCTCTGGTTGCTCATCGATTTTCTCTGGGGTGATGGTATAGTAAATATCATCGTAGCGAGCGGTGTTATCAGCTTTGGAGGCAAGCTCCGTATTCACATCAAAAGCATCGGTTGAATTACGGTGAATATTACGATCATCATGCAGTGTTAAGTCGACGTCTGCTGCGCTCAAACCGTGTTGCAGTGTTGAGTTGTACCAATGTCCTTCCATGATTTGATTAAGTGTGACGCTCTCCCCAATAGAATTTGAGACTACTGTGTCAAACTCGTATGTCTTACCGGACTTCACGCCTGTCCAGCGGTTGAAACTTATCAGCTTTTTGGTTTCCCACGGGCCAATTTGTTCAACATGTTGCTGCCACTCATCACCGAATTGAAGCTGGTCGGTACCCGTGTGATTGGTTTGAATCGTCATTACTTGGCTCGTGTTATTGGTCAGGTACACATCGGTATCTGCAATAGCCGAGGTTGAAATGAATGAAGCTGATGCAAGTATTGCACTCAGGCAAGTCCATTGAGTTTTCATTTTCACGTTATCCTTACTGATTGGTTTAAAGAATAACGTAGTAAAGAGTTGTGACATTGGAGTTATAACTCTATGGGAATTATCCAAATATTAGATATATGCCATGGTTTTATAAATTAGATTACTCATTGAAAATTAACATATTGCTTTGCCTGAATGATAAGTGATACGCGCGCACGCTAAAAAATAGAGGAACGATTTGGGCTTGAGGGTAAGTCACTAGTGGTGTGTTTTTGTGGAAATCATAGGTCGGTAAATAACCAGAAATGGATGCTGTGAATCACGATAAGGGAAAACGCTAACCGCCTTGCTCTATCAGCATAAATTTTGCCATTGTTCAGTAAACAGATTCCTCAAAAACAGGTATGATAGTGTCGTTTTTAATCCTGAACTGGGAAAGTCATGGCAAAGTTAACACTCCAAGAGCAAATGCTTAAAGCTGGCTTGGTAAATGAGAAAAAATTAAAGAAGGCGAAGAAGGGCTCTAAAAAGTCTCGCGTTCAGTCTCGTGAAGCAAAAGCGGCAGCAGAAGAAACTAAACTGGCGCAGCAAGCGAAAGACAAAGAGTTAAACCAACAGTTGAAAGAACAGCAGTTGAGCAAAGAAATTAAAGCTCAAGTGAAGCAACTGATTGAGATGAACAAGATCGAACAGAAGAATGGTGAGATCAAATACAACTTCACCGACGGTACGCTAGTTAAATACCTTTACGTAGAAGATCTGACTCAAAAGCAACTAAGTAAAGGTATTCTAAGTATCGCGCGTCAAGGCGAAAGCTATGTTGTTATTCCTACTGCGGTAGCGAACAAGATCGCCATGCGTGACGAAGAATCTATCGTTGATACTCAAGCTTCAAGCTCTGATGAAGTTGACGAAGATGACCCGTACAAAGACTTCGTGATCCCAGATGATCTAATGTGGTAGTCCTCGACTAAACCACTATCTAATTCGTCAATTACTTGTGGCGTGAAGAAGTATTAAAAGCCCCCGATGTGTCTCACATCGGGGCTTTTTCAATGTTGGCAACTGCATAGAATTATTTGCGGGTTCATTTGAACCGGTCGTGTCTCTATGTTCGAGAAATAATTCATTGCCAGTGTCTCACTTACGACCGCTTTACTGGTAAGTAGGTAAGTAGGTAAGTAGGTAAGCAAGTAGGTTACCGACTAAGGCTTTGGCCTGCTAATCGGCAACAATGTCTACGATGTCGAACGTTGAGTCTTGTTGGTTGTTTTTAAACTGATGATATTCGAGCTGATATTGCTCATAACCATCAAAATAGCAGTCGCCGATTTCATTGCGTGGGCAAATTTGTACATCGTCTCTTGCGACCAGTTCAGTTGAACAAGATGGGCAGTGTTTCATAGATCCTCCTGATGGAATCCCAGTGTATAACCGGCCCCATTAACTCAAACTTTTGTTTCGTTGTGATTTCATTTTTAAGTCACGCAACGGGTTTATTTGTCATAAACCAGCCCTTTGCTATTGCGGTTAATCACTAACAAAGGGCCAGTTGTATACGACGTTTATTGATGGCAAACTGGCTTTTTAAGCCTTTTTTATTGGATGCTACATATATTGAAGCGAGAGCGACTGCCACCTCCAAGCATTCTTACATTGTCTTTTCTTCCTAGCGATTTCCAGGCAGTGCTTTCTTCTGCGCTGAGGTTTGATGGCTGGTAATCCAAGTTAGCGTATCGCGATACCACTACTTGTTTTTGCATGTTTTCTGAAAGATTGTCGATAATATTGGTTGTTACTTTGCCGTCAGAGTAGGCCATCACTAACACTTCGTCATTGTCTTCCAGTGCCGAGGTTAGGGCTGTTTGGTTGCCTTCGTTGTACTGAACATCTCGATAACCTTGTGTCTCGCCTGTTCTTTGGCCGGAAATTGCTCGATACAGCAGGTTCTTTTTCCGTTTCTTTAGCGAGCCCAGTGGCGTTTCATTCGCGGCACTGTATAGGTTGACCACTTTAATGTCGTTCTGAGCTGCGTATTTTAAAATGGAACTTTGGTTACTAAGGCCTCTTCGTGTAAGCGCTGGCGAGTTTTGCAGGCTTTGAGAAAGACGCTGTTCGGTAGCGTCAACGATAACAATCGCTGGCTTGTTCCCTTCACTTAATGACTTTTGGAGTGCTTGTTTAACTTCTATATGAGCTTGCTTTCCTTCTACGGTATCCCATTTAGGGGCATGCTGAGGTGTTGCAGATGGTCTAGTTTCAAGGGCATAGGGTTGATAGTCGTAGTGCTCTTTTGGCCAATAAGTATTGCGCTTCGTTTTTCCTAGATCATCAGCCAAATGAAACTCGCTCACTACTTTTTCATTTTTTAAATACGCCTTAGCCTTTTCTTGTCCCAGTGCTTTCCAATGGAAATACATCTCTTCGCGAAGGGTGATCATTGATTGTCTGGCACTACTGATTTCCGTTACAGGATCTCGCCCATTTTCAGCATTGTTGTAGTGTGTAATTCCTGTCGTTTGGTACTCATAATTCGGAATGACATATTCTGTGATTTGGTTGGTGTCGGGATGTCGATGAGACAAAGGTGTACTGCCTTGTGGAACAGCGCCAGAAGCAAGGTCTCGAGCGTGGATGAGCTCATGTCCTAAAGCGACAGTTTGATCAAATGGTGTGTTCTTTCCTGGAATGTTAACCATTTCTGTGGTGGAGAAGAGTATTGTATTCGATACACCTTTACCATTGAATTGTCGTTGCCATGCCAGTGAAGCTTTTTGTTGATCTTCGAATATCGAAGGTACTGTCTCGAATAGTCGGCCTGGGCCTTCAGGCTCCCTGATCACAGTGACAACAGTGGCCTTTGATTGATCGACTCCAACCGTATGTTCAACTAACGGTTCAACAGCATCATCGGGTGCATTTACTGGTTCGTAGGTCGCGATTTGTCGCAAAATCTCACGCCCTGTTGGCGATAGTTGCAGGTTGCGAATTAACACGCTCATGTCTGCAAGGTAGGCGTCACTCTTGGTTTGCACGTATAGATTTCTGGACATGCGATAGAGGTTTCCATAAGCCGTGGAATTGTATCCTTCGATGACTTTTACGCCGTCTGGATCATCATAAAAGAGTCCAAATTCAGAACCTTTTCCAGCAAATGCACCGCTTGAATTAATGATCAGCAACAAGACCAAGAAGATTCGTGTAATGTTATGTTTCATAGACTTATTCCTCTAGTGCCAATTGGATTTCAATCCAATCTTCTAGCTCTCTAAGCAGCAGATGGTTGATGTGTGGAAGCATAGTAAAGTCATCCTCCTTTACGATGACTCCTAGTTGTGTAACTGCCGTTTGAATATCCCCTTGGCTTAACGTGCTCTTGATATCGGCAAGTTGTGACCAAAGCTGGTGGGTAGAGATCTCCCCAATTTGAAACGCAATGGTGTCTTGATGGTCTTGTGATAGGTAGCTCAGATGAAGAGGTGATAGCGTGCTGTTGAACAGTTGATGTTTACTGTTGGTTGATATATTTGATTCTGACTGTTGATGCTGTGCGATTTGAAGATAGAGAGAAAGATCGCCCAATAAATACTGAAGTTGGTTGGCATTTGTCGCTTTCATCGCCTTTTCCGTTATGCTGTCAATGGCGCTTTGAAAGTTTCGCTCAAAGTGAGCGCCAGGTTGCGACATCACGTTATCGAGTATGTCTGCCATTTGAGGGGCATAAAACCTAAGGTTTGCTGCAGAGTATACGCTTGGGTAGGGTACTGAGTAATTGAGAGAGCGTATGTAAGAAAGGGTAATAGCTATCTTGAATTGAGGCTGAATAAAGTGTTTAAAAATTTCATATTGTTTGATTTGATCTAATACCCCACCACTTGGTCGTTCTGTTAGCAGCAACTCGTACCAACGGCTAATCTGATACCAACTGTTGCGATTATTGGGGTCAGAGCTGTCAACTCCTTTGCTCTCTAGGTAATCATTGAAAGACGTTTGGTAGGGGAGAGCCTCCTTGTTTGCTAACTTGGACAGGAGCTCTTCAAATAGTTTGTTCGACGACTGGCCTGATATGTAGGCGTTAGCAGTGTTGATTAAGTGAGTTTTAAATAAGCCAGCTGGCCAACCATCAATAACTCTTGATGCAATATACTGTTCGACATTAAGTTCAACCTTTCTTAGCAACACTTCTGATAACTCTGGGTCCTTTTTAGGGTGGTAAGTATCGTATAATGCACCAGAGTCTTTACACGCATCGACAGAGGCTTTAATGCCTCCTGGTACAATGGCAGGAACTCCCCAACATTCTCTGGCTGGGCGTATCAGTAAGGTAGCAGTTTTAAGTTGCTCTTCACTGAGATAATCAAGCCCCCAAACTTCGTTTGCATACTCTCTCAGTCCACTTTGCCTGACTTGAAATTCCAATGTACTTCGGTTGATTTTGCTGTGTGTTATGATCGATGCGACGTGAGGTTTTGACCTTTCTATTAGCCTTTTAACTATGTTCATTCTGTGCGTGGATAGTCGGCGTAAAGCGATTTCAACGAGCTCTCTTTTCTTGCTATGTAATTTTAAAGCGAGCGCGTGGTAGTCATCTTTGTTTAGGTTATTAACTAAATTGCCAATACGTGAGGGCCCTTCAGTGCGAATACAGCGTTCTAGTTCTGTTAAAGAGGAGTGAACGTTGTGGCATAGAGGTTGGTGCAGATTTGATTCAGGCGATACATGCGCGATAGATTTCAACATTTCTAAATCAATGCGTGCCATTTGCTTAGAAAGTTGCCTGTCGTATGCAGCGGTCAGTCGGCGATATTCTGTGTTAGCTTCAAGAAGTAAGTGGTCGACATACATTTTGGCACTCTGTAATACGTGATTGTCGTATTTGTTAAGTAGAGTAATTGCGTCCTCTTTTTTGTGATGGAAGCGATAAAACTCTGACGAGTGATCACTAAACACGTAATGTGATTGGCTTTCAAACTCTTCAATTTTTTCTTTCGCTGCGAAGTACTTAATATCATTCGACAATAGGTTTAACTCGTCACCAACGAGAGGAATGATGGAAAAAACAGAAGCGGCTTCATCAAGACGGGTAGAGGATTCCTGAGAGAATGTACTTACCATGTTGTCTAGCCAAAAGCCCACAGCGACCGCATCTCCAACTGGCCCTAAAACTTCTAACGTAGAAGAGCCCGCTTTACCGAGGCGACTGAATAGACTTTGTTCGCTTAGTGGACTTTCAAAAGTTTGAGGGACGCTCGCTAGTGCTTGTTCTGTTTGTGGCCAAGCTGCCGAAAAAGAGTTCGTATGAGCATCTTGCTCGAGTTCGCCTAGTGCAATCCCAAACTGTGGCTCTGAATAAACTTCGTTCCGAGCCCATGACGTTATACGATTCTGGTTAATCGCATCTAATGATTGAGTATCTTGGACGTCGTCACTAAGACAAAATGCGACAGATATGGGGCTATATATAATCGCAGCGAACCGCCATAACGTGTTTTTGTTTTTCATAGTATTTCTTTTTGGATAGTTAGCTGTATCTATCGAGATAGCTTCTCACCAACTGGTACGAGCCTTGTTTGGTTTCTGAGATTCAAGATAGGTTTGGTTGTGTTGATAGAGGTATTACAAAAAAAGCTCACCACCAGAGTGATGAGCTTAGGTAAGGGGGGAGATATGAGTTTGTTTACTGCTGTAAAGGGTTTATCACAAGATGAGCATCTTCATACCCAAGTCGAGCAAGAGTCGCAGGGTCGAAATCAGTAACCACTTTAATATCACCCGCGTAGTAGGTTGTGTGGTTAGTTAATACCTCTATGACATCAAATGAATTAGCAGCGTGCTCAGCGCCGATATCTATCATTCCAGAATATTGTGACTCCGCACTAAACTGGCCTGAAACATAGGTGTAGAAAGGACGCACACTGGCACCTGCGGCGTACTGCATGCTATTCAAGCCATTGGTGTTGATTGCCCAGCTCCAATCCCACCATTTCATCTCTCCAGGAATATAGCGGTGATCCCACTGGTAACGGATATTGGCTTGATCTTCGCTGGTGGTTCCCATGGTGAAGGTGTGTGAGACAGTAGGGCGGTTGGTTGGGTGTGAGCTTAGCGCGTTGCCGCTATAACGAAGGAAACCTGTAAAGTTCACGTCGTAACTCATGTTTGTCTTGATACGGTATGGGTAAGAGATGGTAGAGCGTAAGAACTCGACTTGAAAAGGCAGCACGGAATGAGCAGGCACGGTAATGATGGCTTGTAGATCCGTCGGCTCAAAATGAGCGCCACTATTGGTATCAGAGAAACGTTGGCCTTCTTCTAGCGCGACTTTTACCTCTGTTTTGCCAACTTGTGGCCAGTGAAAAGTTTCATCAATGACGACTGAATCAGCAAGGTCGAAGCGCTGTGTTTTACGCCATTGTGTGGATTGCTGAAAATGAAGGTCAACGATGATTTGTTTAGGCTGATCTCCATCATTGATTGCATAAGCCGAGACGGTTTCAATCAGCTCTTGGTCGGTCTCTGTGATAGAGCCGTGTAAAAACGATGTGTTATCGAGCGTGTAAGCGAAGTTATCAACAGTGATGCTTGCCTTCTCATTACAGCGATCACCGGCACAGCTTCCATCGTTATTGCCTTTAATCTCCCAACCATTGTTAAGCGGTTTAATCGCCATATCTTGACCCACATAACGCGCGCTATCGCCTCCAACCCAAGCGTAACCCAGGTTATGGGCTAAGTAACTCAGTGGTCTGATAAAGTTCGTGTTGTCGCTGACTAAAGCGTTTTGAACATCAAGGTTGTTGTTCGTTTCAATGGCTTGCGCTTCGTAGTATGGCAGGCCTGCGTCTGGGGTGTTGGGGTAGCACCAAGTATTGTCGCTTGGTTGCCCATGTTTGATGAGCCCGTGGTAGCCAGACCCCATGATCACCCAGTCATTTTGAAGGCCAATAATGTCCCATACATTCATGCGAGATAGTAGGGAGGTTTTGTGTTCTTGAGCTTCTGTATTGCTGAGCGGACGATAATCGGAACGGCAGATATCTTCACCGAGGTTATCCAACACGACTTGGTCTGAATAGATTTTGGCATTAACAGAATAAGACGTTAATGATGTGGCAGCGATAAAGAGCGCAGTTTTACTGACGTTGAACATTAATGAGTTCCTAATTGCCATTGTTTGGCTTTTTTATTAGATATTATTTATATGTGTTATTTTGAAGCCGAGGGCTCCTAGCGGCGTGTACTCTGTCATATAAAACGATCGCAAAAATACTGAATTGAATTGAAAAGAAATTCTCTTTAATTTCAGGCTCATTTAATGATTAAAGTATCATTTGATAAAGATTTTTCTCTTTATTCTCTGTCTTTTTTATTGAGCGGTGCGTACTCAGGTACGGGATACCTTTTGAGGTGTGTGTAAAGCTTTCGATGAAATGATGAAAGGTGGCGAGTTCAACAAACAGGTTGATACTGATTGTTTTGCATAGTTGGTAAAGAACATAGACAAAACAGATACAAAAATGCAGCGATAACCCAAGGGTTATCGCTGCATTTTCATTTATAGTGATTTGACTACCTTACTTAGAGCAGCCCTCGGTAATCGGCAAGTGTCTTATTACGCATCACCTGGCTTTTCGCGTTTGCTGTTCCAGCCCATAAAGTTGTAGATGTTGTAACGAGCAAATCCTATCTGTTCATGCATAGCAAAATCTGTGACCGCAAAGTTGTACCACAATGGCAGCCATGAAATTTGAGCCGCCATATAATCGGCTCTCACTGGAACAACATTCAAGCCGAAGTGGTTGAAGTAGAGCTCGCTGCGACGAATATGTAGGCCAGATGAAACCAGTACAATGTTGTCGAATTTATGATGCTTCATTAGGTCACTAGTAAGCTGTGCATTCTTCCAAGTGTTGACGCTATTTGGCTCTTGAATGATGTCACCCATCGGAACGCCAAGTCTCAGCAATTGTTGTTGATAAACTTCTGCTTCGGTGACACCGTTGTTTTGTGCATCGCCACCACTGATGATCACTTTGCAAGTGGCTTGCGTTTCCGAACAATCTTTATATTGGCTGGCTGTTTCGCTGATTCGGCCATAAGAGAAAAAGGCAGGCTCGAACTCTTGTCTGCTTTTAATTAGCTGCGTGCCTGCACCCAGAAGAACAATCGAATTATTATCCGACCATTGGATCTCAGGCTTACTTTCGTAATTTGCTTGCAGGTCATCTAATAAATAACGAGGGATAAAACCTGAACCAATCAACACAAATGACGATATAAGAACAAGAGATAAAAAAGTGGAAGTTGCTCGCCATTGAAGTAAGCGTGTTATGAAAACGAAGAGTAGAAGAAGTAAAAGTATAATAAAGCTCATGAGGATCCTGTTATCGAACTGGTGCCAAAATGATGTGACATACTGAAGCGGTGCATGATATATCAGTTATGTTAATCGTTCATAGCTAACTCATTGTTTTATTGAACAAATGCACGATTTTTTCTATTAAACACAATTATCAATGAGATCATTCTAAAAATCGCTTGTTTATTGTTCGATAACACCTTTCTAAATATTGGCATATAAATTAATAGGGTTATTTAAATCTAATTCACTCCATATAAAACGGTAATAATAAAAAACCGATGCACATGCATCGGTTTTTTTGTTGGTCGAGCTGTTTGATTCAGAATTAAGCGTTCGCTTGTTCCAGATCTTGTTGCTTGTCTTTCTTACCCAATAGGCGACTTGTGATAGTACCAGCTGTCATTGCACCAGATACGTTAAGCGCTGTACGTGCCATATCGATAAGAGGCTCGATAGAGATAAGCAGTGCTGCAATCGTTACAGGAAGACCCATCGCTGGCAGTACGATAAGCGCCGCGAATGTTGCACCGCCACCCACACCAGCAATACCGAAAGAGCTCACTGTGATAATAGCAATCAGAGACAGAATGAAGTTGATGTCCATTGGGTCAATACCAACCGTAGGTGCAACCATAACTGCAAGCATTGCAGGGTAGATACCCGCACAACCGTTTTGACCAATCGTTGCACCGAAAGAGGCAGACAGGTTAGCAATCGCTGGTGGTACGTTAAGCTTAGTGATTTGAGCTTCAACGTTCAGTGGAATCGTTGCTGCAGAACTACGAGACGTGAAAGCGAACGTCAGTACTGGCCAGATCTTTTGGAAGTACTCTTTCGGGTTCACACCAACAAAAGAAACCAACACACCGTGTACAACGAACATCAGTAGAATCGCTACGTAAGACGCTACGATGAAACCTAGTAGGCTTAAGATGTCAGAAGCGCTTGATGTTGCCACTACTTTCGCCATTAACGCTGCGATGCCATATGGTGTTAGTGCCATGATCATCTTAACTAAGCGCATCACGATAGATTGAGCCGCTTCAACGAAGGTACGGATTGGAGATTCTAGTTCTTCTTTCTCTGCCATCACTTTACGAGCAGCGATACCCGTTAGCACACCAAAGATAACCACTGCGATAATAGACGTAGAGCGAGCGCCCGTTAGGTCTGCAAATGGGTTAGTCGGAATAAAGCTAATCAGCATCTGCGGAATTGTTAGGTCTGAAACGCTGCCAATGCGGCTTTCTAGTGTTGCGATACGTGCTGTTTCGCGAGCGCCTTCTGTTAAGCCTTCCGCAGATAAGCCGAATGCTTGCGTAACAACAATACCAACAATCGCAGAGATTGCTGTGGTTGCTAGCAGGACAGAAATGGTGATGCCAGAAATCTTGCCCAGTGAACCGCCTTTCTCAAGCTTAACTACCGCCGCAATCATTGAAACTAGTACTAATGGCATGATGACCATTTTCAGTAAGCCAACGTAACCACGACCAACAATGTTTACCCAGTCTAGCGTTTCGTTAATAACAGGATTGCCTTCACCAAATAGCAGCTGAAGACCAAGGCCGAAAGCACTACCAAAAACTAAACCTAATAGAACTAAGCGCGATAACGTGTTTTCTTTTTTCTGCTGTCCGTAGAGAAAGAAGAGGATACCAGTGAATACCGCTAAGGCAGCGATAGCTGAAAATGACATTTGTTTTCCTTATGAATTTCTTTAAATCGATAGGGCGCTTAGATATATGGGCGCAAATACTGTTAGCTACAGTAGCGACCTGTAACAAAACGTAAAATAAGGAAAAGTAATTTAATAGAACGATTAGTAATATCCACTCAATAGGATGGGTGGATATTCAACATTGTGATGAATAGGTGAGCTTTTTAGCGATATTTTGCCAATAAATTGAGCATGTCACTTGACGAGTAAATTTCGATATTTTGGAAATTATTTTCGAATAATCGGAACAACATTGCTTTAGCTACGTCTTCCGACTGAATAGGGCGTAGGTTTTTGAACTTACCAAACATAAATGGAGACAGCAGAGGAAAGACACTTTGCAGGAGTTTTTCATCAGCTCTTGGTTCATCACGCTCACCAACCAGCGGTCCGGGGCGTGCGATGAAAAGTTGCTTGAAGCCAATACGTTTTAAGTTTTGCTCCATTTGCCCCTTGCAACGAAGGTAGTGCGAATAGGAATCTGGTGAAGCGCCATAGCTAGAAACGACCGCGACGCGTTGAACCCCAAGAAATTTCATCGACTGAGCGACTTGGCTAACCAGCTCCACATCGATTTTGCGCAGTGCTTCTTTTGATCCTGCCTTTTTCTTAGTCGTACCTAAGCAGATAACGCCAAGATTTGGCGTGGCTTGGCTATCGTCCCAACTGGTGACTTGCAGGTCGCTGTGAATAAGCGTGTGGAGCTTGTTGGAGTCAAACTGTGAATTTAGTGCTCTTCGAGATAGGGCATAGATATGCTCGACGGCAGGTTCGTCGGTGAGCAGTTTCATCACATGTTGGCCAATTAGCCCAGTAGCACCAGCCACTACGACCGATGTTTTGTCTCCAGAAATGCTCATCCTAACCCCTTACTCGCTTCACAAGTGCTTGTTTAATATAAACAGTGTTTGAATTTTAAGCGAATAAAAGTTTGATAAATGAGGGGCGAATGCTGAGTGGCTAATGACGTATTTAATATAGTAGGGATCTGAATCCGGTATTGGTTGAGTCTCAAACATAACAAAGCCCGCTGGGCGACGGGCTTTGTTACTTGCTTTGCTGCTTACTAGGTGAAGGACAGTGGGATTTTCCTTACCTTTTTGCTGGTTTTCTTATTTGATTTATTTGGCTTTCTTTTACTTGAGTTCGGAATCATTACACCTCCTAAATCGCTGTTCTGTTGAGTATTTCTATCGCTTGTGTTTCTTTGTGTAGCGTCAGTGTTGTGGGAATTCACTGTATGGGTACTTATCAATGGAGAGATTAACAAGTGTTTTAGATAAAGCATAAACGATGCCAAAATGTAAGTTATTGATAAATCTATTGTCAGAATTGTTGGTGTTATAGGGTTCGTCAATTTGATTGTCAATTTGAGAAAAAACCAACGTGATCTGTCTAAATTAAGAACACTCTCTGCGGTTTCTAGTACTTAGCCATAGATACGACTCTTCTTAACACGTAAACTGAGTCGTAATTCACATAGACCAAGGACGTGCTATGAACTTCAAGCTTGATACTCTTGCTCCCACTCAGATTTATCACCTGATGACACAAACCGTTGTTCCTCGCCCTATTGCGTGGGCATTGACGGAATCTTCTGACCAAGAGTACAACCTAGCGCCTTTCTCTTATTTCACACCCGTTTCCAGCAATCCACCGCTACTGATGTTGTCGGTCGGGAAGAAGCCAACGGGCGAAATCAAAGATACCACTCGTAACGCCCTTGAAACGGGTAAGCTGGTGATCCATATCGCGTCTTCAAGTTCTGCAGAAATAATGACGGCAACAGCTGCCACTCTCGATCATGGTGATTCTGAAGTAACCGCGAATAATATTGAGCTGGTTGAATTTGAGGGCTTTTCTTTACCGAGAGTGAAAGAGTGCGCCGTGGCTTTTGGCTGCACATTGTATGAAGTTAAAGAAGTCGGTGAAGTACCGCAAAGCCTTATCTTTGCTCAAGTTGAACAGGTGTATATCTCTGAAGGTGTGATCGATAAAGAGAGCGATCGCTTGAAGATTGATGCACTAGCACTTGATCCTTTATCTCGACTGGGCGGCGGTGAATACGCGACGCTTTCTAATGTGTTCTCTGTAGCACGCCCTAAATAGCTTTCCTAACTAAACCGTACCCAGAATAAGCGTTTATAAAAACTATGTTAGATACCCAATACTCGCAGTACATCCAACACCGTATTGACCAAAAAACCAAGCCACATGGCGCACTTGGCTTACTAGAAAAAGTCGCGCATCAACTGGCATTGATTCAGAGCCAAGGCAAACAAGCTGCGGTTGAACACATCGAATTGAATACGCCAAGTATCATTATATTTGCTGGCGACCATGGCATAGCAGATGAAGGTGTGAGTATTGCTCCAAGCGCGGTAACACAGCAGATGGTGTTGAACTTCCTAAATGGAGGTGCAGCGATCAATTGCTTCTGTGCGGTGAATAATATCGATATCACGGTAGTCGACACGGGGATATTGTTGCCTGTGGAATCTGATAGTGGCATGTTGATTTCTCAGCGCTTGGGTACGCGAACCAAAAACTTTGCCAACGAAGCGGCAATGAATTTAGAAACGGTGGAACGTGGGATTGAACTGGGCGCAGAGCTTGTATCTAGAACCATTTCGAATGGCACCAATATCATCATGTTTGGTGAAATGGGCATCGGCAATACCAGCAGCGCGTCAGCGATTTTAAGTGCGTTAGCGAATCGCTCTGCAGATGAATGTGTTGGCCTCGGAACTGGCATCAACAATGAACAGCTTGCACGTAAAGTGGCTGTGGTTGAGCAAGGTGTTGCGCGTTGCAAAGGTTTAGATGCGACTGATGTTAAAGATATTAAAGAGGTACTAGCACAAGTCGGCGGTTATGAAATCGTTCAAATGGTCGGTGGTTTCCTTGGTGCTTACCAAAACAGAACACCAGTATTAGTCGATGGCTTTATCGTGTCGGTTGCGGCGTATGTCGCGACCTTAATTGAACCGAACTGCCGTGACTATATGATCTTTGCACATCGCTCTGAAGAGTCAGGGCACAAAATTCTGTTAGAGCTACTAGACGCTGAGCCGTTGCTTGATCTTGGGTTGAGATTGGGCGAGGGCACTGGTGCAGCTTTGGCGATGCCAATTATTCGTGCGGCAGCCGAGTTCTATAACAACATGGCGAGCTTCGAAAGCGCTGGAGTCACGGTTTAATGAGTGATACTCCAGAAGGATCGTTGAAAGATCGAGTCACTTATCAATGGGAGCTGTTTGCTCTGGCGATGGGTTTCTTTTCTCGATTGCCAATGCCAAAGAACACGCCTTATTCAACAGAGCGAATGAATCGTTCTGGTCGCTACTTTTCAACGGTTGGTTTGTTACTTGGTCTGTTGTGTGGCGGTGTGTTCTTGCTGCTTAATACAGTATTACCGAGTTCGATTGCCATCTTCTTGATGATGAGTTTCAGCTTAATGCTCACTGGCGCTTTCCATGAAGACGGCTTGACTGACATGGCGGATGGCATCGGTGGCGGTATGACACTTGAACGCCGCTTGACCATCATGAAAGACAGCCGAATTGGTACATATGGTGCGTCTGCGCTGATCATGGCATTGCTTGGTAAGTGGGCTCTGCTCAATGAACTCGTCAGCTTGACTGGGTTGTTTATGGTCATCGTGACGAGCTACACCTTTAGCCGAGCGATCGCAGCATCGCTGATTTACGACATGCCTTATGTCAGTGATTTGGACACGAGCAAGAGTAAGCCATTGGCCAACAAGCAAACTAAAGGTGAACTTGTCTTTTTATTGTTTGTGGGCGTACTGCCTAGCCTGTGGTTTGGTCTTGAATTCGCTATGGTTTTATCGGTCGTCGCCTATCTGTTCAGAGCAGGTTTCAAAAAGTGGTTAACGGCTCTAATAGGTGGCTTTACTGGCGACTGTTTGGGGGCAGCACAGCAATTGATGGAGTTATTGATTTACCTGGTATTCATTACTGCATTTTACAATGGCTTTCTATAACGGTTTCCTATGACAAACACGAATCAAATTAGTCAAGCAAGTCAGCGAAACAGTCATCTGGTATTGGGTGGAGCTCGTTCTGGTAAGTCTAGTTTTGCAGAGCAACAAGCATTATGTGCGCTTGAAGCATGTTCAAATAGACGCCTTAACTATATTGCAACGGCCACTTATTTGGACGACGAAATGCGAGAACGAATCGCGCACCATCAACAACGTCGTGGCGAGCAGTGGATTGAGCATGAAGTTCCCGTCGAATTGGCCGAAAAACTGCAGTCTTTTGAGAAAGAAGATGTGGTGTTGATTGATTGCCTAACCTTGTGGCTGAACAACATCATCTTTGAACTGGGTGATGACGCAACCAATGAACAGGTTGAAGCCGTGGTTGAAGTATTGGTCAAAAGCGTCGAGCAAAGCCCAGCGCAAATTATCATGGTGTCTAACGAAGTCGGTTTAGGTGTGGTGCCACTGGGTAAAGTGTCGCGCTTGTTTGTTGACAATGCTGGGCGAATGAACCAAGCGCTAGCTCGCGTTGTTGAACGAGTCACTCTGGTCGCAGCAGGGTTACCACTGAGCTTAAAACCATCCAATCACTTGCTTGATACTCAAGCCTAGGTCACGCACATGGTCAATGGAACAACCAAAAACATCTATCTGCTAAGACATGGCAAAGTCGAAGGAAAAGCTGCACTTAATGGTTTATCTGATGTATTGGTGAGCCCTGAGCTTCAAGAACAGATATGTCAGGCGCTTGCTACACAAGACATTACCTTTGATAGCGTGGTTACCTCGCCATTAAGACGATGTGGTGATCTCGCGAGCTTGTATGCAGAGCGTATGTCTGTGCCTTTGTCGATTGCACCAGACTTTCAGGAAATGAACTTCGGTGAAGTAGATGGTGTCCCATTTGATGAACTTAAAGACAAGTGGGGAATGTTAGAAACCTTTTGGCAAGATCCTGCTAATCATCAATTAACTGGCGCAGAAAGTTTACAGGGCTTCCACGACAGAGTAACTCAAGCTTGGTCGCAACTTTTGCATGATTCAAGTGACAATATATTGTTGGTTACCCATGGTGGTGTGATTCGCATATTGTTAGCGCACTACCTTGATATCGATTGGAAAAATCCGAGTTTGTACTCGAAGTTATCGATAGAAAACGCGTCGATAACTCATATTCAAATCACTCAGTTTGCACAGAGTTTTATCAGCGTTAAATCGATAGGGCTGCCTGTTCTCTGAGTGTTCAAAAAACACAGTTTAAGACTTAACAATCTATTAGATCTGTAAATAGACACAGATCTAATAGATCGAAATATAAAGCGGCGTTCACAGCCGTTATACCTGATTGGTATTACTACTTACGTGAAAGGAATTTAGTCATGACAACACCGAGTTGGGATCTAAGCATTGCTTACAGCGATCTTAATGATGCAAAAATCGAACAGGACATTGAACTCATTCAGCAGTGTATTGAGCTGTTGAACTTACACGTTGAAAAGCGTCACATCATTCTAGCGATGCAAAACGCGATTCAGACTTCAGAAGCGGCAGGCACGCTACTCAGCACGATCAACACTTTCGCTAATTGCCACGCATCGGTAGACGCGACACACACAGAAGCGAAAGCACTGCTTGGCCGTGTCGCAAAGCTGAGCTCGGAAATGTCTCAAGCGTTCAGCCCTTACGAAGACACGCTAATTCACGCAGAACCAGAATTTATTGATGCCGTATTAGAGCATGACAGCGCAGATGTAGCAGGACAACGCTTTGCTATCGAAAGCTCACGTAAGTTATCAAGCAGTCGACTCAGTGTTGCTGAAGAGCAGTTATTGGCAGCTATGAAGGTTGATGGGCGTGACGGATGGGGTCGTTTATACGATAACCTAACCGGTTCTTTAAAACTGTCGCTAAAGCTGGACGGTCAAGACGAAGCTCTAGGTTTTTCACAAGCCGCGAGCCTGTTGTACGGTAGCGAATTCGACAAACAAGAACCGGCATGGCGCGCCGTTCAAGGCGCGATGAAAACGCATCAAGAGTCTTTTGCTTCGATCCTAAATGCATTGGCGGGTTGGCGACTGACTGAAAACAAAAAGCGCTCGAAGATTAGCGATGTACACTTCCTAGATCCAAGCCTACACGGCAGCCGCATTGTGCCAGAAACGCTAGACACCATGATGTCGGTAGCCAAAGCTAATCGAGCAGTAGGCCAGAAAGCAGGCCTGTTAATGGCAAGAGTTCACGGGCTCGATGAAATGAAGCCTTGGAACCATTTAGCAGCAATGCCACCGCTGGGTGACAGCGAATCTAAGGTTTATCCATTTGATGAAGCGATCGAAGTGATCAAAACCGCCTTCGCTGAAGTAAATCCAGAGATGGCTGATTTCGTCGCATTAATGGTTGAGAACGGTTGGATTGATGCCGCTCCAGCTGCCAATAAACGTTTAGGTGCGTACTGCACTAAATTTGCTGCGACACGCACCCCGCTTGTGTTCATGACATGGAGTGGTAGCCGCTCAGACTTAATGACATTAGCGCACGAGCTAGGCCACGCGTTCCACAACTGGGTGATGAAAGACATGCCGTTGTGTCAAACACGCTACCCAATGACGCTAGCAGAAACCGCTTCGATCTTTGCTGAAAACATCGTTCGTGACCATCTATTGAAGCAAGCACAAACACGTAATGAGAAACTTGAAATGCTGTGGGAAGAGCTTTCTTCTTCTTTGGCATTAATGGTGAATATTCCCGTTCGCTTCGAATTTGAAAAAGCCTTCTACGAACAGCGTGAAAAAGGTGAGCTCACGGCTCAGCAGCTGTGTGACCTGATGGAAACCACTTGGAAAGAGTGGTACGGCGATGCAATGACAGAAGCCGACCCTTATTTCTGGGCGAGTAAATTGCACTTCAGCATCTCTCAAGTAAGCTTCTACAACTACCCATACTTGTTCGGTTACCTGTTCAGTAAAGGTGTTTACGCTCAGCGCGATGCGAAAGGTGAGCAATTCTATGGCGATTATGTTTCGTTGCTTCGTGATACGGGCAGCATGATGGCGGAAGAAGTGGTTCAAAAGCACCTTGGTATGGATCTGACTCAAGTGGATTTTTGGCAACAAAGCATCGACATGGTCAAAGTTCAAATCGATGAATTTGAAAGATTGCTCGATCAGGAAGATTAATTGATCTCAATCTGTTCATAGCAGGTAAGAGCTGTGTTAGCTTACGTGGCTCTTATCTTGCTGACATGACTTGAGAAAAGCTGAGACAGCCAAAAGTTGCTTTAAATAGAGAAAGTTATTTGGAACAGATGTCGGTTAGTAAAGTCAGCAGGTAATATAAAAATATATGGGTAGTATTTGTGAGTGATAACGGAGTTTCTATTGATAAGTGCGATCCTAGCAACGCAATTTCTATGTACAATTTATTAACATACGGCCGTGCAATTAAGGAGTAGCGCATGACGAAGACCCTCTTTCGCCAATCATTTCTTTTTGACAGCCTAGATCTTGAGCAAGAAGTGGTTGCAGGACAGACCGTACTGACTAACGGTGTTCAAATTAAGCTTCATCAACGCGGTGTATTGGAAGTGATTCCCGCGGAGTATAATTCCGAAACCAAGAACATCATCTTTTCAACCGGTGTTCATGGCGACGAAACCTCACCAATGGAGCTGATTGATAAGCTCATTGAGGATATTGAAACTGGCTTCCAAGTGGTGACAGCAAGATGTTTGTTCATCATCGCACACCCTGAAGCGACCAACGCGCATACTCGTTTTCTTGATGTGAATATGAATCGTCTGTTTGATGATAAGCAGCACGAGAGTAATCGAGAAGTGGATATCGCGAAGAATCTAAAGTACTTGGTTACGGAGTTTTACAAAGAAACGGTACCTGCCACTCGCTGGCATTTAGACCTGCACTGTGCAATCCGTTTATCTAAGCATTACTCTTTTGCCGTGAGCCCGAAGGTTCGCCACGAAGTACGTAGCAAGGCCTTGTTCGATTTTATCAACAGTGCTCACGTTGAAGCTGTGTTGTTGTCGAATGCGCCAACGAGCACCTTCAGCTGGTACAGCGCTGAAAACTTTGAAGCGCAAGCACTGACAATGGAGTTAGGGCAGGTAGCAAGAATTGGTGAGAACCGGCTTGATAAGCTTACTGCTTTCGATTTGGCGATGCGCAATCTGATTGCTGAAATAGAACCAGAGCATTTACCAAAGAAAACCATTACTTATCGCGTAAGCCGAACCATAGTTCGTTTGCACGATGACTTTGATTTCATGTTCTCTGATGACGTTGAGAACTTTACGGCATTCAAGCACGGTGAAGTGTTTGGTCATGATGGCGATAAGCCATTGATGGCGAAGAATGAAAACGAAGCAGTAGTGTTCCCAAATCGCAACGTGGCTATCGGTCAACGAGCGGCCTTAATGGTGTGCGAAGTTGAAACACGATTCGACCATGGTCAGCTTGTGTACGATTAATACCGAGCAGGGTTAAAGCGACGAAAACAACCGCTCAACTGGTTGAAATATCAAGGTTCACATTACGGTGTGAGCCTTGAGTTTATTTAGGGATACAGGTAAGGTTACGCGAACAATTTCAAAGTAGCTTGATATGGATTTCCAACAACTTCTTCACCAGAAACAGCGCAAATGGACCCGAGCCATTTATCTGATGGCAGCACTGCTTGTCGCGCTGAGTGCGATTTACCTAATGGTTGGCGATCTCTTCATTTCCCCTCTGGACACCTTGTCCACGTTAGAACAAAAACTACTGATTGATTTACGCTTACCTCGATTATTAGCAGCGATTGCGATCGGGGCAGGGCTAGCTGTATCTGGCGCAAGCTTACAAGTCTTATTAGGCAACGTATTAGCAGAGCCAGGAGTACTCGGCATTTCTGGGGGCGCAAGCCTCGCCATGGTGATTGTGCTGTTCTTCTTGCCGTTTGCGCCGACCCCAGAACTGTTCATGATTGCTGCGGTTTTAGGCTCGCTCTGTTTCACCGTGATACTGGTGAGCATGGTAAAAACGATGCGACTCACCACGGCTAAATTACTGCTGGTGGGTGTTGCATTAGGCATTCTTTCTGGCGCGATGGTGACATGGGCGTTCTATTTTAGTGATGACTTAAGTCTACGCTTGTTGATGTATTGGCTGATGGGTAGCTTGGGTGGTGTAACTTGGTACCAACACTCGCTCACGTTAGTGATGATCCCCGTTATTATCTGGTTGTGTTTGCAAGGCAGCAAACTAGACAAACTGATGATAGGCGAAACGCATGCCGCACAGTTAGGCGTGAATGTTCCGAGATTACGTTGGCGTTTAATCTTCGCTGTCTCAATTTTAGTCGGCTGCGCGGTTGCCTTAGGTGGCGTGATCAGCTTTGTTGGCTTGGTTGTGCCACACTTATTGCGTTTAGCGATTGGTACTGATAACAAATATCTGCTTCCTTTGTCTGCCGTTGCTGGTGCTGCATTGCTGGTATTTGCTGATATCTGTGCAAGAACCTTATTAGATTCCGCAGAGCTGCCTTTGGGTGTGATGACCACCAGTATTGGTGCGCCTATCTTCATTTGGATGTTAATTAAAAATCATGATTCAAATTAAGAGCCTGAGCGTCGGCGCTCGTTTATTACCACTATCATTTGAGCTCAAGCAAGGGCAGGTGACTCATGTTATCGGCCCGAATGGCAGCGGTAAAAGTACCTTACTCGAAGCGATATCTGGCATTGGTGATGGCTATAAAGGTGATATAAAGTTCGACGGGCAGGATTTGTCACAACTGTCGCTACAAGATTTATCATTACATCGTGCTTATTTATGCCAAAGCGCAAGGCCAGCCTTCAACTTGGAAGTATTCCAATACCTTGCGTTGTCATTGCCAAGTTCATCGCATGGCCTTGAGGCTGAAATCAACGCAGCTTTGGAAGAAATTAGCCAGATGCTAGACATTGCAGACAAACTTCATCGTTCAATTCAGACACTGTCTGGTGGTGAATGGCAACGCGTTCGTTTGGCGGGCATGTGTCTGCAAATTTGGCCGACACTTAACCCCTACGCGAAGCTGCTGATCCTTGATGAACCTGCCGCTCCGTTGGATATTGCACAAGAAGCCTTGTTGTACAAGCTCATTGAACGAGTAGCAGAGAAGGGGATCGCAGTTATCATGGCTAACCATGATTTGAACAGAACCCTAAGACACGCAGACCAAGTGTTGCTGCTCGATAAGGGCGTACTGCAAGCATCAGGTACCGCTACAGCAGTGCTTATTCCAGAACAACTAGAGTCCGTGTTCAACACTGAAGTCAAAAGTATCTCAGTCGATAATCAAACCTATCTGCTGTTTGGTTAGATAGGGCGTTTGTCTAGAAAGAGTATTTGCTAAAAGGTTATTTGGTTAAGCGGATTCTTGGGTTCAAGACGAGTTAGTAAAGGAAGCAAATATGTTTAGATACATCCAAAGAAGAAGAATCAAAAAGGTGATTAAGTCTTTGTCAGCAAAGATGGTAAAGAGCTACGGAAGCCGTGATTTCTTCTCTATCGGACAAGTAGAAACTAGCTCTAAAGACCTGAGTACGCGTCAGCAACAAATTGCTTTCGCGCTGTTTGCTGATCCACAAGATTTCAACACTGAACTGGCGACCAACATTCAATTGCTGCGAAAAGATGTGTCTAATGACTTCTTCGGTGGAGAAGAGTACACAGCGCGAGATGTACTCAATCTATTGGGTGGCTGTGGTTGGAAGGGCGGTCGTATGGACGATGACATGTCGCATCGTATGGGCATGCATAGCCGTTATTAATTACCTTCTCATTACTCAACTTGTGTACAACTCGTGCAGCATACTTAATGTATATATTGGAAGCGGCTTAATCATTAAGCCGCTTTTTTATTCACTTTGAATAATGTTGCGTCAATCAAGACGGAATACTGAGATCCGATAATTCGAAGCAACATCATCTATCGACAACGCATTTCTTTGAGTTGTGTGACTCTGATTCCTATCAATATAAAACCCGCTGTTATTGATAAAATTGACGTATATATTTTTCGTTGTTCTTCAAATAAAAACTATAAACCCTCGAAGTGCAATTTTGATTGGTAAGTGACCAATTGATGTGATGTGCAGGGTAAAATAATAGAGAGTGGGAAAGTGACAACAATAAATAATAATATTCTAAAAGTAGCAGTAGGTATGGCTATGCTATCGAGTGTGCCTTCAGTGGCAAATGCTCATGGTTGGTCTGAATTTCCAAGTGCGCGTCAGAACTCGTGTTACGAGCAAGGCGGAATCTGGTCGGGTACACCACCTAATGCTGCGTGTGCTCAAGCAAAAGACATTTCTGGTTCATATCCGTTTGTTCAACGTAACGAATACGCTAAAAATGTTCAGGATTTCAATAATATCAATGCTGTAAAAGCGGCGATTCCTGACGGTACGTTATGTTACGCCAATGATTCGCAAAAACGCGGTATGGGTGCGCCTCATACTGGTTGGACTCGTACTGAACTAAATACTGGTACGTTTGAATATGTATTCAATGCGACTGCGCCACACAACCCTTCTTTTTGGGAGTTCTACCTAACGAAACCAAACGCAGACCTAAGCAAAGGCTTAGCGTGGGGAGACTTAGAGCTTATCCAAGAAGAGGGTAACGTTCCGGTTAATGGTGGTAAGTACCGCATTAACGTCACTATCCCTTCAGACCGTTCTGGCGATGCGATTCTATTCGTTCGCTGGCAACGTGATGATGCTGCGGGCGAAGGCTTCTACAACTGTTCAGACATCACTATCGCGGGTGGCACAACCCCTCCACCAGAGCCGGGTCCAGAGCCCGATCTAGTGCGTGGTGATCTGTTTGTTTCAGACCAATTTGGAACGCCAGAAGTTGGTGATACAGTTAAGTACGACATCATCAACAAGTATGGTGAAGTAGCGCGTAGCTTCGACATCGTCATCGATGCTTCAAACATTAACGATTGGGCTCGTTTGTTGGCTTCAGAAATCAATGGTTGGCATGAAGAGTTTAAAGATGGCGCGATCTTCATTGGTGACTGGCACGCTGAAATGCAGCACTACATGTACTTCCAAAACGATCCTTCACGTAACTTCTTCAACTCAAAAGATAGCCGTGCTTCTGGTCAGTTAACGCTGATTGATGGTGGCGACGGTGGTGTTGAACCACTGAAAGGTGACATCTACGAGCTAGTGAAGAGTGACAATGTTGTGAATGCTGGCGATAAAGTTGTGATTGCAACAAGCGAAGCGGCGACATTGACTCAAACTCAAGGTTCTTCAGTAAGCATCCAGAATAACGGCACGGCTTCTATCGTAGTTGATACCGCTGGCATCACTGCAAACGAAACTCTATCGTTTATGGCTAGCTCAATTGAAAACGACAGTGTTGAAACCTTCACGTTCGAAGTGATTGCTGATGGCAGTGGCGTGACACCAGACCCTGATCCGACTCCTGACCCAGACAATGGCACTTGGGACTCATCAGCGACTTACCTTGGTGGCGAAGTCGTGACTTACTCGAACCAGTCATGGAAAGCGCAATGGTGGGTTCAAGGTGGTACAAACCCTAAAGCGACCTACGAAAATGACAAATGGGGCGTTTGGCGTCCAGCTCAATAACTCCATAGGTTTCACGATATGGGCACACCTGAGGTGCCCATATCTAATGACCTCGAGTTTAACTAACCTTGATTCCACGAATTTACTTCTTCAGAACATCCAGATACATTCCTCACGTCAGCCCCAATAAAAACAATTTCATCTAACCTATTGTTAAATATTTACTATTTGGTAATGTGTCTAGTTGCACATTGAGGATGTGCATCACATTTAGCGAAGAATAATAGTAGGAGTTGCGATGAGTATTATAGTGAGACGGTCTGAACCGTCAGATGCAAAGGGAATAAAAGAAGTTTACGAATGCACTAATGCTTATACCGGTACGCTGCAACTCCCAAATCCATCTCTGGAAAGCTGGCAGAAACGAATCTCCAATATACCTGATAACGTGTACTCGTATGTCGCGATGATCGACGATGAGATTGTTGGTAATTTGGGAATGGAAGTGTGTGTAAACCCGAGAAGGCGTCATGTTGCTTCATTCGGTATGGGTGTTAAAGATGATGTATTAGGCAAAGGTGTCGGTAGCCAACTGCTCGCGACCGCGATCGACTTGTGTGATAACTGGATTAACATCAAGCGATTGGAGCTCACTGTCTATACCGATAACGAAAGAGCGATCAGCCTATATAAGAAGTTTGGTTTTGTGATTGAAGGTGAGTCAGCAGGGTTCGCTTTTAGAAATGGCGAATATGTGGCGGCTTATCATATGGCTCGACTGGTATAGTGTTCTGCTTCTAATACAAGGCTCCAATTAACACAGCTAGAGTTTTCTAATAGATAATAAAACGCCACGTTAAAATAACGTGGCGTTTTCGATTTCAGTCAACTGAGGCTTTAAAGTGTTTCAGTTGTAGCCTTACTTAAGCCGTTAGAGGCTCAAGGTTCGCAGGGCGGTAGTGTACTGATTTTAGTACTTTACCTTGGCGAACTGTCTTGCCTTCAGATACGAAATCTTCCGCACACTTCGCGATGATGTATTCGCCTTTTTGAACAGCCATCAGTTTGATGCTCTGCTCAGCATAGAAAGCTTCCGTTTCAGCGTATTCTGTTTCGTTGCGACATACTTTGCTCATGTTGCTTGAGTGTACTTCGTCCCAACAAGGTAGAAAGTCGATTGAACGGTTTTTAGAAACATTCAACAGTAGGTCGATCAGGTAGCTGATTGCTAGGTTGTCTTCTACTTTCGACTGACCAAGGTGGACTAAACGTCCCATCAAAACATAAACGCTGTCTACAATAGCGTCCGCTTGTTCGATTTTAGAGTCAGCTTCTGCAAGTTCTGTTAGTTCTTCGATCGCTAGAGAGGTATGTAGCGTATCGCCTTTTTCGTCCATTGTTTCAGGAGCAGCAACAGGCAGATCAAAAGTACTGCGGAACTCTTCAATGTCGCGGTAAAGGTGATCGTAGATTTCTTGGCTTAGTTGAGAAAGGTTCATTTTCCTATCCATTCTGTTTCGTTAATGGATTATTTTATCAAAGCTCGGAATAGGGTGCTAACGCAAAGTCGAAGAAGTCGACTTTTATTCATTGGACCAATGAGGTATTTTGCATACAAACCGATTGATTATTATGTTTTCTGCCCTTTATTAGTAATAACCTCAATATTGGTGTTGTCATTTATCTCGTCAGCAGTGGGATCTCCGTTATGTACCAAGCCAGTGAAAGCGAAATTGTTATACGCCGTTTGTATCAAATCACCAATGATTATCGAAAGGGCTTCGATATTCAGATCGCTCAGCTGCTTATTATGGGGCTTGAACGCTTCAACCTTGATATTGGTATCTTATCGAAAGTCGATGGTAATTCTTATTTAGTTGAGCACTGCGTTACACCTGAAGGGGTAGAACTCAATAGCGGTGACACCTTCGATTATCGTTCGACTTATTGCGAAATTACTTGTAAATCGATTGGTCCTATCTGCATTGAGCATTGTGGTAAACACGATAAGTATGCGACTCATCCTGCCTATCAGTCTTTTGGTTTGGAGTCATACATTGGTATTCCCATTTTCGTTAATGATGAGCTTTATGGCACCTTAAACTTTTCAAGCCCAGAGCCTTATCATCGTGAGTTCAAAGAGTTCGATATCGACGTGATGAGGCTAATGGCCTCATGGATCGAAGTAGAGCTGGTTAGAAGACAACAAGAACGAAAACTCAAAGAGCTCAATGAGAAGTTAGAGTACCAAGCTATGTACGATCCTTTGACACATTTACCAAATAGACGTTGCTTGTTCAAAACGTTGAATGCGGAAGTCGAGCAGTTAAAAGGCTCTTTAGGAAAAGGAACCTTGGCAGTTGTCGACATCGATTTCTTTAAACAGGTCAATGACACTTATGGCCACCAAATGGGTGATGTTGTCTTAAAGAAAGTGGCGAACGTGCTAAGTAATAACACTCAAGAGGGTGAGTTTGTGGCGCGTTTTGGTGGTGAAGAGTTTATTCTTTGGTACCCAAATAAAACACCAAGTTGTGTAGAAGATAAGCTCATGACTCTTTTGCAAGAGATGAAGAAAATCACGCTGGATAGAAAGCCTGTTACTATATCAATCGGTGCGTGTCATTTTGAGTTGAGTACAGGGGATACCAAAGGGGAAAGGATGTCGGCGTTAGATAAGCTAATCAAAGTTGCCGATGAATGTCTGTACATTGCGAAACAAAATGGACGAGATCAGTTTCTTTCTCGTCCATATCATCAAGAGCGCTCAGGAATATGAGCCAGCATGTTAGAGATTAACTGAACAGGTAAGGGAATAGCTTACGACGTTCTTCCGGCGTTAAAGACTCAACTCTCGCGATGTTGGTATCAGGAATCGCTTCAGGGTTAGGGTAGTGCTTCAACACCTTTTCCATACTCGCTTCACGAATCAAATGGTAAACCGGATACGGAGAACGGTTCGTTAGGTTTTCATCGTCTTCTGGATCTGCACCGCCAAAGCAATAGTCTGGGTGGAAGGTTGCCACTTGGTAAACGCCTTCCCAATCTTCTTGCTTGATCAGCGCTTCAATCCAATCAATGAACATGTTGTAATCGAAGAAATCTTGCAGCATGTTAGGAACCACAACCAGAGTCGTTTCTAGTTCAGCGACTGGTGTGTTATCTAACTCTACGAAATGCGTCATGATGTCTTCCAACAACGCTTCTTCCGTATTCGCTTCACTCACAAAGATCTTAATCTGTTTATTACGTTGTGGCTTGGCTGCAAATGGACACAGGTTTAGGCCAATAACGACATCGTCTAACCACTGTTTTACTTGGTCGTGGATGGTTTGAAGATCTGAGCTTTGAGTGTTCGACATAACAGGTTCCGAAATGAAATTTTGCGTAGGATATCAGAACGAACGTTAATCAAAAGCAATAATTGAGTTACAACCTCAGTCGTACTTATGCTTGTGCGAGTTTGGACGCCGATACTTGGCGCTGTTTTAACTGGTAGACCCAAGCAAATATCGCGACATAGAAGATCGAGCCGCCTGCAATCACGCCATTCCAACCGAACAGTTGCCAGTAATAAAGGAGTAAGAAGCCTCCTAAACTGCCACCTATGTAGTAGTGGACTAAGTAAAGTGCCGTTGCTGTCGCTTTGGCGCTCGGTGCTTTTTGGCTCACCCAAGAGTAGGCAAGAGTGTGGGCGAAGAATGCTCCGCCACTAATTAATAACAAGCCAGCTAACATGAACGGGACTTTATCGACCGCAGAAATTAGCATCCCAATCAGGCTAATACACACGCCCATTAATATACCGTTTAACGGATCAAAGCGAAGTGTCCATTTGTTGGAGAGCTTAGAGCTTACCGTTCCGGCCAAGTAACATAGGAATATAAGCGAAGCTAAACCCACTGGCACAGAGTGAGGCGCAGATACTAGCCTAAAGCCCATTACCGAATACAGGTTAACGAACAACGCGAAGTTAGCACCACCAATCAACATCGCGAGCCACAAGGTACGGTTTCTTAAGTGCATCACAACCGAGCGGTTATGTTGAAAGAACAACCCTTTCTGTGGTTTGAAGTTTTGTTGATCAGGCAATCTAAAGGCGATATAGAGCGCGCCAAGCAAAGATCCGACAACGAAAAACAAAACCGTTGCGTGCCAGTTGAAATAATCCGTAATCAAGCCACCCAATACACGCCCGAAGATGCCACCTAAAGAATTAGCCGCAATATATCCTCCAATCGCGACTGCGAATGCTTTGGGTGATAACTCTTCGACCATATAGGCAACCGCCACGCCCGCAAAAGCAGCGACTGCGATTCCCATGAATGCTCGGGCAATAACAAGTTGCAGTAGAGTGGTTGTGAACACCATGCTCAGCCCGATTAGCGGGATAGCAAATAAGCTGAACAGAATGATGGGTTTTCGACCGAAGGTTTCAGAAGCGATCGCCCAAGGCACTAAGCTGATGGAAAGCCCAAGTGTTGTCGCGGCAAACAGCCAGTTGATTTGAGTTTCAGATACTTGGAAGTGCTCCGCCATGTGCGGCAAGATTGGCTGAAAGAGGTAAAGGTTACAGAAAATGATAAACGAGCCAATCGCCAATGATTGGGTGATGCGTTTGTATTGAGGACTGCCTTTATCAAACATTTACGTTGTGCCTGCACGAGTTAGTAAGCTATTTGTGAACAAGTTATCAGTACAAGTGTGATTAAAGAAATATATTAAAAATATCACCTCTATATATTTAATATATCGCCATGCTTGAATCAAAACCACTTCGACATTTTCTGGCTGTTGCGCAGTTTGGTAACTTCACCCAGGCCGCCAAAGCGCTGCATATCGCACAGCCTGCATTGAGTATTTCTGTTAAAAAACTCGAACAGACGCTTGAGTTGATTCTCTTCCGTCGAGGAGATAAATCCGTAACATTAACGGAAGAGGGAAAAGTATTGTTCGAACACGCCAAGAGGATTACTCAACAGTTCGATGATGCTCAACTCGCAATGAACGAGTTAAAGGGGTTGGAGAAAGGAGAAGTGCGGTTAGGCGCTCCAAGCATGATGGGGAGTTACTTTTTCCCACAGGTGGTGATGGCATTCAAGAGCCAATACCCGAACCTAAAACTGACGATTATAGATGCTGGTACTGCTTCGATTCGTGAAATGTTATTAAACGGTGAGCTTGATATCGGCGTGATTAATCATGAAAACGTGCCTGACGACCTCGAAACTGATCATCTATTGAGTTCTGAAATGTTAGCCGTCGTTGGTAAAGATCACCCATTGGCAACGCAAGCATCCATCACCTTTGAAGAGTTTTTCGCTCAAGAGCTGATCATGTTCAAGTCGGGTTATTTCCACCGTGACTTTATCGATGCGACCTGCAAAAAGTACAACCTAGACATGACCATCGCATTCGAAACCAACTTGCTCCCGATGATTCTTTCTATAGTGAAGCGAGAGTTCGCCATTACCGCACTACTCAGCTTAGTGACAGAGTACGAGGAAGATGTTGTCGGCGTGCCATTCAAAGACCCTGTGAAACTGAACCTCTCTTTGGCTTGGAGAAAGGAAGGATATCTTTCGAAGGCAGATAGAACCTTTATTGATTTCGTTAAGCGGTATGTATGATTTAGTAAGATATAAATAAACAAAGCCCGAAAATCCTAGGTTGGACATTCGGGCTTTGTTTGTAGAAATATAAGTCTCTTAAATCACGTTAAGTGTTCTTAGAGTTATACATCTTATCGAAGTTCTTCTGATTCCAACCGACCATCACTTGATCGCCGATCTTAAGCACTGGTATAGAGCGAGCACCCATCGCCTGTAACTCTTTACGGCCACGCTGCATCTTTGCATTCGTCAGGCGGTAAACAATTTTCTTAGAGTCTAAATACCTTTGGGCATCTTTACAGTGCGGGCATTTGTCTGCGACGTACAATACAACACGTTTCATTTTTTCATTCTCTTGGTGAATCTCGTTAAAGTGTAACGAATCCTAGGTGATTAGAAAAGTGTGATCAGTTACACTATGCGGCTCAATTTTCAAGACCACAACGTATTGTCGTGGTGTAACTTGTACGGTCTTTCAGCATGCATCCTTCTTTACGCTATATTCAAGGCTATCCTAAGCACATTCTTGATCCTGTGACTCAACTTGTCGAGTCGGGTAAATTGGTGCCTTGGTTTGAAGCTCGCTACCCAAAGAATCATGAAATAAAAAGCGAGAAAGCCCTGTTTGACTATGCGATTGAGATAAAAAATCGCTACATGAAAAAAACACCACCGATCAGCAAAGTGATTTACGACGGCAAGATACACCTAATCAATAATGCGTTAGGTCTTCATTCTTACGTTGCGAAGAATCACGGTGGAAAGATCAAATCAAAGAATGAAATTCGTATTGCCAGTGTTTTTAAAAATGCACCAGAACCTTTACTTAGAATGCTGGTGGTACACGAACTGGCGCATATCAAAGAGAAAGAGCACGACAAAGCCTTTTACCAACTATGCTGTCACATGGAACCGGAATATCATCAACTTGAGTTGGATGCCCGTTTATTCATGATGTATTTAGATTTAAAGAAGTAGCCCAATGAGCCAATCACAAAATAGAAAGACGCTAAGCCTGTCGAAAAACAGCACTTCATCAGCAAAAACAAAAGACAATCAAGCTGATGTTAAGCCAAGTACAGCTAAGCCAAGCAGCGACAAGCGTATTTCTACAAAGAACACATCAGATAAAAGCCGCAAGAGTAGTGCACCGAAAGGTACGGGCAATAACAAAGCAAAGCGACCTTTTGCAAAAGATAGCAAAGGGAAGCAGGGTGCGAATAAAGGATCATCAAATAAGGGTTCTTTTAATAAAACGGCTTTTAACAAGAACGCAGCTCAGAAAAGACGTTCTTCTGAAAAACCTCAAGGTGGATTACACCCAAGAAACCAGCACACTGGTCGTTATGACTTTGAGTTGTTGGTTGCCTCGTTGCCTGAGCTAAAAGAGCACCTGATCAAGAACCCAGTAGGAGAAGACACCATTAACTTCTCTGATCCATTGGCCGTTAAGCTACTCAACAAAGCTCTGTTAGCACACCACTACGGCGTTAAACATTGGGATATTCCTGCTGGTTACTTGTGCCCGCCAATTCCTGGCCGTGCAGACTACATTCACAGAGTGGCCGACATCCTTAATAGCGATGGCCAAGGCGAACCCTATAACCACGCGTCTGTGAAAGCATTAGATATTGGGGTTGGTGCAAACTGTATCTACCCAATCATTGGCACCACGGAATACAAATGGCGTTGCACAGGTACAGATGTTGATCCTGTTTCCATCAAAACAGCGAACTTCATTGCGGAAAGCAACGTTAATCTAAAAGGTAAGATCCGAGCTCGCCTACAAGCTGACTCTGAATCTATCTTTAAGGGCGTGATTAAGGGTAATGAACGTTACGATGTCACTATTTGTAACCCTCCATTCCATAGCTCCCTTGAAGAAGCGGAAAAGGGGTCACAACGTAAACTGGATAACCTAGCGGCGAACCGTGCTAAGAAGGCAGGTCAGTCATTTAAGCCAGAAATGAACAAGAAGCCAGCCAAGCAAAATAAATCAACTAAGCAAGATAAACCAACCTTAAACTTTGGTGGTCAAAAAGCCGAGCTTTGGTGCCCGGGTGGCGAAGCTGCTTTCATCATGAAAATGGCGAGAGAGAGCCAGCTTTTTGCTACTCAAGTTTTGTGGTTTACGACATTGATCTCTAAGAAAGATAACGTCGATATGGTTCGTTCAGAGCTGGGTAAGCTACGAGCTAAACAAGTGAAAGTTGTCGAGATGTCGCAAGGCCAGAAGGTGAGTCGTTTTATCGCATGGACCTTTATGGACGATGAACAAAGACAAGAGTGGATCGCGCTTAAGTAACGACTGCACTTAATTAAGATATTAAGTCGAAATTATGAACGGGCTTGTTGTTAACGCAACAAGCCCGTTTTTTGTGTTTTGCATATTCGCTAAGCAGAAAGCAACTCATCTAACTTACTCTGATATTTCTGCTCTAGGGCTCTGTTCCCGGCTTTGTTTTCGAGATCGACCAAGATTTGAAGTGATGGAATTTGATAGCCATAACGCTGGTGGAATTTGAATAAACGAAGTCGAGCCTCATTGTAATCGGCTTCACTTACTTCGATTTTAGAAAGCTGTAATATCGACTTTACTCGATTTGGGTCATGGTCAATGGCGCGAGTGAAGTAGTACTTCGCTTGGTCAGTATTGCCAGCCTTAAATGCGCAAAATGCCGCGTTTTCATAACTTGCAGACACCAAGTAGTAGTAGGGTTGGTCGATGGCTCGATTGAAGTACTTGTCGGCTTGTTCGTATTCGCCCTGTTTACACAAAAATGTACCGTAGTTGTTCAATACATTACCGTTTCTAGAATCGAGACTGAGTGCTTTGCGGTAAGTGGTTCTCGCTTCGTCTACTTCGCCCACTTGTTCGTAGTAATGCGCCATTGAAAGTCGAGCACGGTAGTAGCTAGGTGCGTGCTTGATAGCCAGCTCAAGATTTTCACGCGCTCTTACCATATTGCCTTGTCCCATATAGCCCAAACCTAATTCGATTCGAGATTCAGACATCGCAATAGGATCGCTTTCAATTTTTGGTGGTCCTTCAGTGACAGAGACGCAACCGACCAACGAAAGTGAGGTGAGTAGTACCAAACTTGATAACGAAAGGGGGCGGTGCAACGAAATCGGATTTGAGAATGACGGCTTGGCAGGCATGTGAAGCTCCTTATGAACACCAACCCATCATATGAAATCAAACCCATTGAAGTGGTAAATCTATTATGGAATGCGACTCAACCACCATAAAAAAACCGCGTCCAATTTGGAGTCTTATCAACAACCTATTGAACACGGCTTTATGTGTTTGTGAATCGGAAGAGAGAACTTAATCGTCTTTGGTAAAGTTGTCTTCGCTGAAATGCTCCAGATCGTAAGGCGTTTGTTGGTAAACGCAGTAGTTTAGCCAGTTAGAGAATAACAAGTGGCCATGACTACGCCAGCTTGCAACAGGCTTGTTGTCTGGATTGTTGTTCGGGTAATAGTTGATTGGAATAACAGGCTCCATGCCTTCACCTAAATCACGAATGTATTCATTGTGAAGTGTATGGGAGTCGTATTCAGGGTGACCCGTTACAAACACGTTTCGCTTATCTTTGGTTGCTGCTAGATATACACCCGCAACATCAGAAGTCGCAAGAACATCAAGGTCGGTATGTTCAGCTAAGTACTCTTGAGAGAAGTCCGCATAGCGAGAGTGCGGTGCCAAAAATGTATCGTCGAAGCCACGCAGAATAGGATGGTATGGGTTATGTATCTCGTGGTTATAAACACCAGACAGCTTCTCTTTACGAGTGCGTTTTGGCAAATCATACAATAACTTCAAACCAGCCTGAGCCGCCCAACATACGTATAGCGTTGAAGTAACGTGCTTGTTTGCCCATTCCATGATGGTTTTCAGGTGATCCCAGTAGATAACATCTTCAAATTGAACCAAGCCAAGCGGCGCGCCAGTGATGATCAATCCATCAAAGTTTCTTCCTTTGACCATTTCAAATTGGCGGTAGAAGTTATCAAGGTGTTCAGTCGGTGTGTTTTTGCTCGGTCGGTCATCAATGCGCAGCAGCTCTACGTCCACTTGTAATGGGCTGTTTGATAGTAGGCGTAAGAATTGAGTTTCGGTTTCAATCTTCTTCGGCATTAGGTTGAGGATCAAGACTCGAAGTGGACGAATTTCCTGTGTCGATGCTCTTGATAACGGCATAACGAAGATGTTTTCTTCACGAAGAACATCGGATGCTGGCAATTGGTCTGGAATGCGAATAGGCACAGCTTTCTCCCTAAGCTAGATATGTAGACGTCTATACATCTAAATCTATAGTAGTTTGATACGCTTGTCGATATGCAAAATGGATAGATGTAAATTATTTGTGTTTTCTATCAGGAGCAATCCACGGGCATAGAGGGGAGCCTCATAACATTCAGTGATTGTCTGAGTCGAGTGTAAGTACTTGGTTTTCGATGTTGAACAAAGGCAGTTATCAGAGAAACTCGTTGGTATTTGAGATAAACTTGAGCTTTCGAATTAGCCTGTAAAGTGACAGATGAAGTTAATACTCATTCGAGGGTTGCCTGGTTCTGGCAAGTCAACAAAAGCAAAAACCTACGATGCATTGCATGTTGAAGCCGATATGTATTATGTGAATGAGCAAGGTGAATATCACTTTGACCCTAGACAGCTGCAACAGGCACATGAGTGGTGCCAAAACACGGCTGAAAATGGTCTAAAGCAAGGTCTTGATGTCGTGGTCTCAAATACCTTTATTAAGCACTGGGAAATGAAGGTTTACCGCCAACTAGCACGCAAATATAAAGCAGAATTGATTATCGAAGTCTGCCGAGAGCAATATGGCACTATTCACGACATCGAACCATCGGTGATTAAGCGTATGGCGAAAGATTGGCAAGAATAGCCTCGTTCTTCCTCTGCTTGCATGGCTGTATGGTAACTAGAATTAAATTAATAGAACAACTCCAAGGTAACGATTGAAATGGCAAAGCGCTCTGTTGTGGTCGACATGACTTCTTATGGTATCTATTCCACATGGGATTCCAAATCTAAAGATCTTCCAAAAATCCAAGAGTTCACCACCATCGTTGATGCTGAAATCGACGTGGAGTTTGGCTATATCCTGAATATAAAAAAAGCCAAAGGTGAGAAGATTCGTTACTGCATTTATCACCCGAACATCACCACAGACAAAGGTGAAGTGCTCGAACCGTTTGATGGTGAAGAGTATGTCGGCAACAATGATTGGGATTTCTACTTAGGTGACACTATCTGGGCACCTGTCTCGAACAAACTAGGAAAATGGCGTATGACGGTTGAGCTAAAAGGCAACATCATCGCCGACAAGACATTCGACCTAGTAGCAAAAGACGAAGGCCAATTCTGGAAGCGTAGGGGGTTTTAGGTTCGACCTTCTATGTTCACCTAAACAGCAAAAAGCCGAGCATCGTGATGATGTCTCGGCTTTTTTCATTGTGCTAGATAGAAGTGACTACCTAACTAATGGATTCGATTATTGCGTTACATAAGCCACAACAAACTCAGTTATAGCGACCATGTCTTTCACTGCAATGTACTCTTCAGTGGTGTGAACTTTCGCCATACCAGTAGAAAGGTTAACTGTTGTTAGGCCTTTCGCGTTGAAGTTGTTTGCATCACTACCGCCGCCAGTGCGTTTAGTGTTCGCTGTTACGCCAAGCTTCTCAAATGCTGATTTGATAGAAAGAATATGCGGGTGATCATCTGCAATAACGAATGCGTCGTAAGCACGAGTCGATTCGATTTCTACTTCAGCGCCGAACTGTTTCGCGCTTTCTTCGAATGTCGAGATCATGTGTTCAACTTGTGCTGTTAGTTTTTCACCGTTTAGAGAGCGAGCCTCAGCCACGACTTTAAGCTCTGGCATTACGATGTTAGTTGCTTGACCGCCTTCAACAATACCCACGTTTGCTGTTGTTTCTTCATCGATACGAAGCAGGTTCATCTTAGTGATAGCGTCTGCTGCCACTTGAATCGCACTGATGCCTTCTTCTGGTGCTAAACCAGCGTGAGCAGGGCGACCTTTGATCTTCGCAACGATTTTTTGTTGGCCAGGCGCTGCGTTTACGATAGTACCAATCGGACCGCCTGTATCTAGCACAATAGCGTGCTCAGATTGGATGTAAGACATATCGAAGTTCAGAGAACCGAATAGACCGCCTTCTTCGAATACGGTGAATGCGATTTCAATCGTTTTGTGTGCTTGGCCTTCAGCTTGGATTACGCGAACCGCTTCCATGATAGCCGCAATACCAGACTTATCGTCACCGCCTAGGATCGTGTTGCCTTTTGAACGGATGATACCGTCTTCGATGATTGGCTCAATGCCGATACCTGGCGTTACTGTGTCCATGTGGCAGCTGAATACTGTGCTACCTGGAAGTGTGCCATCTAAACGTGCGTAGATGTTGAAACCGTTCGATACTTCTTCCGGAACTGCCAGTTTGTGTACGTCAAAGCCTAGTTCGCCTAGCTGCTCAGCCAGCGCTTCAGCGATGGCTTTTTCGTTGCGTGATTCACTATCGATTTTCACAAGATCACAGAAATGGTCGACTAGACGTTGTTCATTAATTTGGGTCATTGTTAATTCTCATTATGCTTCCGCTTGTTCGAAAAGAAGCCGCGGAGGTAGGAACAGGAAAATCACTATAACGCCAATGTGCCAGATGAATGCCTGTGTTAAATCAAGAAAGTTGCCTGATTATGCTATTTAATTAGAAAAATCTTATTTATATCGTCGAGCTGGCAACATTTTAATCTGTCTAGGGCTCGGGTATAATGCGTTTCTAATATAGATAAACAGCAGTGATATGAGAATTCAATTTGGAACGGCCTTGATACATGAATAAAAACAACGTTTTAGGATCCTTTCTACTCGTTGTGACAATGAGTGCCGTACTCGGGCTTTATTTGTTGTACCCATTGCAGGACGACGACCTAAGTCATGCGCAATCAACGAACACTGATGCTTACACCCCAGAAAACGAACTGGCTAAGTCCGCATATGGGCTCCAGTTAATCAAACTGCTTGAGCTATCTCGCGGTGATCCACTTCTCGCGCAACAAAAGCTTACTGAGCTTGCAGAAACTTCACCTACAAAACCTTCAGCTATTTAACAAGCTTACCGTCTGATGATTCTGTCAAATGTCGCCCATCATCAGCAAGATACAGAAGCCGTCATGAGATACATTCAACAGCTTGAAGAATTGGCTGACCACAAAGCTTTGTTGTGGTTGAAAGCCCAGTCGCTTGTTGAATTATCCATCGAGAATTTGAAAGAAGGTGAACTCGCTGCCTCTGAAGTTCAAATTCGTTCCGCAATCGATATAGCTGAGTCCATAAGATACGAAGAACTGTTGGTCAAAGCCTATAATACGGCGGGCGCCATCAATAACGTTCGTAACGACCTACAAGATGCTCAATACTTTTTCCATCAAGGGATACAACTTGGGAAAAAGTACCCAAAGCATATTTATAACAGCAAGCTCATGTCTAACATGGCATTGCTTTACATCTATTTGGAAGATTGGCCGAAAGCACTCAAGATCATTGAGAAAGCCAAAAAGCTCTATTATCAAAGCGGATTACTCGAAGATGAGGCCATTGGTATCCTCTACATTAACGAAGCCTTCACCTATTTAAGCAGTGGCGATCTCGTAAAAGGTCGTATTGCTTATAACAAAGCGAAGCAGCTGAATAGTGAGAGAGTAAGTACGCGATACAAGGTTCTATTGCTCAGAACATACAGTGATGTATTGCTTGCGGAAGGGGAATTCCAATCAGCACTCAATGTGACGAATCGATGCATTCATTATCCTGGGGTCGAGAAATACACGCTTCAACATGGGCAGTGTTACCTCAACCGAGCGTTGGCGAAAGTCGGACTGAATAAAGATGATGATACCCTGGCAGATTTTCAACGCGCGTTCGACATTTTTGAAGTTGTGGGTAGCCGGAATTGGAAGGTGCTCGGATTAAAAAGGTTGGCTCAATATTACGAATCGAAAGGTAATCTTGATAAGGCATTACACTATTACAAGCTATATTATAAAGCTAATAAAGCGCTGCTTTTTGACAAGCGCCAGAGTGATATCTTTCTTTTAGAACAAGACTTTGCAACAGCGACACTCGCTAAGGAAAACGAATTACTCAACACGGAAAAAGACCTGAATGAGTTGTTACTGCAAAAGCAGCAACTTAGGAATCGAATCGTTGTCGCATTGATCATTATGGTGGGTATTAGCGCACTGTTATTGATGATTCGATTGCGTTCAATCCAAAAAAAGAACAGCGCCTTGTTAACCCAATCAACGACTTGTGAGCTTACCGGCTTGTTCAATAGGCGTTATCTCGAACAATTACTAGCTCAACCTATGCCATTCGGTCACACCCAATTTGGAATGAGTTTGGCGATTCTAGACCTCGATTTCTTTAAGAAAGTGAATGACACCTACGGGCATGATGTTGGTGATCAAGTGCTGGTGGAAGTGGCTAAGCGTTTAGGTCAGGTAGTACTTAAAAATGATGTTGTTGCACGTTGGGGCGGGGAAGAGTTCGTTCTGTTATTTTCAGGCTCTCAAGATCCAGAACAACAACTAGAAACCATCAGGCTAGCCATCGCCCAGCATCCCATTGATACTCATGCTGGAACGTTGAGTCTTACCTGTTCAATTGGTGCCACTGTTAACATCGCTCAAGAGCAAGTTAACAATGGAACCTATAAGAAGTCGCTTAAAGCTGCTGACGATGCTCTGTATCAAGCCAAAGAGGCAGGTAGAAACCGCGTGGTTATCGCTGAAAGTTAATCTCTAATCTGGGAATAAAAAGCCATTCTGATCGTGGTTAGATAAGAATGACTTCTAGGCGATAATTTTGGTATCAGTGATAGATGAACGTATTAACTTACTTTGCGACGCCTTGCAGCATTTCAACCAGTTCGCCCTCTGTAGAAGGTTCTCTTGCTAGTTCAATAACAGCGGAAGCGCCACCTTTTAACATGTAAGCTCGAGTTCCGCAGTGGTCATAGTGGAACCACTTACCGTCTACACATACATCGGTATAACATCTTGGGTCTTGTTTGAGTTCCATATCAATTTCCCTATTAACATTTGCCTAACGTTTTTCAGACTAGTTGATCACAAGTTAAGGTAAATTGATCTAAATCAATCTAGAGTGTAATTGATGATTTGAATATCAAATAGGAGAGATGTGTCTAGCGTGGGAGCGAGCTCTCGGTGATTGCAGCGCTCAAAGGTCGTGATTCTGGTTGGTAACTCTCGCTCTTTTGCTTGCCAGGTGATGCTTTTCTACATACGCTAGCCACTCTCTTAATCCCTATACAGACTTGATTGTGTTGGAAAATGACTAATATCTTTATCGTTGTAATTGTTCTGGTTGTATTCTTTTACTTTATTCAAAAGTATGTGGTGAAACATGATGACACCAAAGACCATGCTTATCAGAAGAAAGGGGCGTTGATGTCGGCGCAACAGGCGACATTCTATAATGCGCTTAAATCCGCTGTGGGTAACCATGGGGAAGTGTTTGCCAAAGTCAGCATGTCGAACGTACTTGTTCCTGCTAAGACGAACAACAAGAAGAATTGGTTTATCGCCAACAACAAGATCTCTCGTAGTTACTTTGATTTTGTCGTCTGCGACCCACGAACGTTAGAACCCCGTGTGATCATCGAACTCGATAACGGTAAAGAGCTCAATAAAGGGAAGGTCGACCGCGAAAAGCTACTGATTCACGTCTGTAAATCGGCAGGTTTACCTTTGATTGGTGCTTCGATTAAACACAGCTACCAAGTAAGCCGTTTGAAGAGGTTACTGGCAGCGCACATTGATTTAATCGAACCATCCAAAGAAGTTCGATTTTGTAAGAAATGTGGTAGCCCGATGATCATCAAACTGGCAAGCCAAGGCGATTACAAAGGCCGACGCTTCTTTACATGTAGCCGTCAACCTAATTGTACTTACACCGAGAACTACAATGTTGTGTTCGATGTGGATGAGGAATAACGTAAAGCAACACTCAATACTTAGTGTGATGTAACTCAACTTTATTTACGTTTCACGTCTAAAAATTCAACGTATTGGTGCGAATAAGAGCAAACGGTTGATTCAAGTGTAATTTCTACTTGCGCCGCAATAAATCAGTCGTTAATATCTTCCTCGTTCTAAAGGAATGCGTCCGTAGCTCAGTTGGTTAGAGTACCGCCTTGACATGGCGGGGGTCGGTGATTCGAGTTCACTCGGACGCACCATTCCTTCTTTAGTTTTTATTGCATAACTATTGAGTTTGTCACAATGGTAGTAATAAGAAATTAGAACATTGCCCGCTTAGCTCAGTTGGTTAGAGTACTTGCATGACATGCAAGGTGTCACTGGTTCGAGTCCAGTAGCGGGCACCAAATTCGTTCTTTATGAACAAGCAAAAAGCCCACCTAGCGTGGGCTTTTTTGTGCCTGTCATATTTACATAGTTATTCATTTCGTTTCAGCCTCGATAGTTTAGTTTCAGCAGACTCTTGTCTGGTTAGGCACAATTAGTTCCTTTCGTGCCCATGCAGTGCCCACGTTCAACTAACACGGCAAGTTTAGGCTGTCGCTACGCTCTCACCACTAAGAACTTAAATCTCAGCTTACTTTTAATCTTCCAACTAATGGTCTTCGGACTACGTCTACTATTGAAAATAACTAAAGGGCTGTATCATTCACCTTGAGTCAATGCATAGATTCAGCTGAGGGCTGTGACAGGTCTTACATTAGTGCCGCTTGTGTTTCTATACGTATGGTTTTTTTAATTTAGAACTAGTCACTATTCACCGCAAACGGGTGATACGTTAATCTCTCTTTCGGCTTCTCATTTGAATCAGTTTGAGAACTCCGAACTGAGTCTCTCCTACGAGTCTCTGCCTCTTTTGACTTGTCGCGTAGAACAAGCTTGCCATCTACTTCTATCCAGACATTTTTGTTGTAAGTTGGCACAGTTCTAGGCGTTGGTTCTTCGTTAAATTCTAACGGGCTAGGGACATAGCTGGCTTTTCGTCGGATGCTCTTACCGTTATCAATATCATCCATACGCTCTAACATCCGTTTAACAACAGTACTTTGAGGTTTTCCTATTGGTTTGGATTTGCTTTTTACGCTAGGTTGAGATGAAACTTTTACTGCAACAGAAGCATTGCTACGCTCACTTGTTTTAAGTTTCAGTAACTCTCGATCTTTTTGCCTGATAACGTGACCAAGTAAATCAATACTCTTTTCACTATTTTCGAGATTTTCTTTAAGTGGGATAACCTCTCCATTTTGTTTCTGATATAAGAGCCGTAAACGCTGAACCTCTTTTTCTGCTGCCTCTAACTTCTTCGAGACCTTTTTATGTGATTTGAAGGCATAAATAGCAGGTGCGATTAATGACCCTAAAACGATCGCTGCGATCAATTCTATTTCCATAGAGCTCATCGAGCTTCAATCTCGCTAAACCATTCGTTTGTACTCCAATCACTTGTGTTTTGGCTCGTTCGGATTGATACCGTCTGACCAATAAGCGTTTGTGCTTTCTCAAAGACTTCAATAGCAGTCTCTTTATACTTGTTAATACTCATCTTACGAACATCACCAGTACTATTTTCGATAAGCACTATAGAGCCAGACTTTCTAGCGGAAGTTAATGTACCAAAATCATTCCAAACAAAATTATTCATATCCAAACCTCATAATCCGTTGTACAGCTGCATCCTAGCTCTCTATTTGTGAGCTGTTTTCGAGCACCTAGTACTTATTTAAGGAAGATAGTCCGGGATTAGAAAAAATAGATCAATGAACAGAAACAAAGTTTTACATTAAGTTCTCAATCAGCAAACAATGGTCGGGTAGACGACACTTGTTACCAAGTGCCGTCCCCCTAAGAACCCCAGGGCGGGATCGCACTTTGTTAACAAATATGATCTAATAGTGCTAAATCCACAATCACACAGCCATTTTGAACTTAATCGAACACTTATCAGTCGTCCAAGACACTCGGTCAGACATTAATCAGAAGCATGATCTTATCGATGTCATGTTCCTTGTAATTAGCGCCATCGCATCTGGATGTGAAGGATGGCAAGATATTGAATTGTTTGGGAAAGACAAACTAGATTGGCTGAGAAAATACAGAACATTTGAACATGGTATTCCACGTCGGCATACAATAGCCCGTATTTTACGTTCAGTTGTCGCAGAATCTTTGCTAGAGGCATTAGCCCTGTGGATTAACGAGCAACGCACTAGTCAACACAAGCCGATAATCGCATTCGATGGAAAAGTGCTGCGTGGCTCATACCGAAATGACAAAAAAACAGCGTTACAATTGGTTACCGCCTACGACACTGAACGTGGCCTCGTTTTGAGTCAAAAGCCGACTGAGAGCAAAAATGGCGAGATCAACGTTGTACGCCAAATGCTTGATGTTATTAACGTAAAAGGCAGTGTCATCACCATTGATGCCCTGCATTGTCAGCGCGATACGCTCGAGAAAATTGCAGAGAAAAAGGCTCACGTTGTTGTTCAAGTGAAGAACAACCAGCCCAAATTGAGAGTGGCTATTGTGGAGCAATTTCAAGCTGTCTTTGAAGCAGGTAAAGAGAAAATAGTTACCGAAATCAAAGAGAAGCACCATGGCCGCAGTGAAGAAAGATATGTATTTCAGTTAAAGGCTAAGTTACCTAAAGAGCTTGCGGAGAAATGGCCGACAGTACGAAGCATCATTGCGGTGGAGCGGCATCGAGTGATCAACGGAAAAGGAAGTGTAGACACCTCATATTACATAAGCTCTATGTCGCCGAATCACAAAATGCTAGGCCACTACATTCGTCAGCATTGGCGTATTGAAAGTGTGCCGCAGGCACTGAAGTTAGCAGCATAAGGAGATGCTATGACTGAAGGCATAAGCTCAGGAAGAGATGGTGGTAGGCCCACCGAAGTCTGCTGTCGGAAGCTGGCTTCAAACCACTCCAAGTGGCTGTAGTTAAGAGCTATGGTCATGAGCGTTGGAGTCAAAGTGCGAACGAAAGTTCGGCAGGTACGATATAGAGAGACGAGTTAACCCGAACCCATGTGGACGCGTCGTAATCCAGAGATTGACATCAAAACCAAGGGCGTTTCTATCTCTTGGGATAAGTCTATGAGTAAACTCCGAATGCTGCATAGACGGTGTCCGGCGTATAGTGGGCGTGAATCTATATCAGGCTCTTTTTGGGAACTGCGGGAACCAGTCGTTGTGATGCCTAAGGAAGACATACAAGCCACTGAATTGGCGAGTATTAGAGTACCGATGCACAGCACTGGGACGGAGCTATCTGTAGTAGTGAGGAAACAGCTGTAATGGTTGTGGAGCGAAGGGGTAGCGTTAGGCCGTCGTTAAGTTCTGCCCAACTGACAATAAGTCAGGAGGAGGCAGAGGTTAAGACAAAACAATTCAACATTTCAAAATGGCAAGTAGTCAACGCATACAAGTTGGTGAAAGCAAATGCAGGCGCGGCAGGGGTTGATAATGAAACACTGGCCGAATTTGACAGGAACTTAAAAGGAAATCTCTATAAAATTTGGAACCGATTGGCATCGGGAACCTACTTCCCTCCGCCAGTACTGGCTGTAGCCATTCCAAAGAAAGCCGGAGGCGAGAGGATACTTGGTATACCAACCGTCAGTGACCGCATCGCACAGATGGTGGTCAAACTGACATTTGAACCCCAAGTAGAACCGCACTTCTTGCCAGATTCGTATGGATACAGACCAAAGAAATCGGCTCTAGATGCTATAGGTGTAACTCGAAGACGGTGTTGGGACTATGACTGGTGCCTTGAGTTCGATATTAGGGCATTGTTTGATAAAATACCGCACGGCCTACTGATGAAAGCAGTCGATAAACACTGCACAGAAAAGTGGGTAAGGTTATATATCAAACGTTGGTTAACAGCACCGATGAAAATGCCAGATGGAGAGTTGAAAGCAAGGGATATGGGAACACCTCAAGGAGGGGTAATCAGTCCTGTTCTCGCCAATCTCTTTTTACATTATGTCTTCGATAAATGGTTACACAAGCATTACCGCGGTATACCTTGGTGTCGATATGCGGATGATGGGCTGGTTCATTGCAAAAGCAAAGAAGAAGCCGAACACTTGCTAGAGGTACTGAGAGAGCGCTTTGCTGAGTGTGGTCTAGAGTTGCATCCAGAAAAGACCAAAATAGTTTACTGCAAAGACGGAAGCCGAAAAGGCAACCATGAACACACAAGCTTCGACTTTCTTGGATATACATTCAGGCGGCGATTAGTGAAGAATACCAAGCGAAACAGTATGTTTGTAAGCTTCACGCCAGCGGTGAGTAAGGTTGCTTTGAAAGCGATGAGGCGGAGAATTAAAACGCTGAAGGTACGAAGCCGAACAGATCTCAACATCGCACAGATATCAGGTTGGTTAAATCCAATGATAAATGGCTGGATTGGGTACTATGGTAAGTACTATCGGTCGTCGCTATACCCAGTGTTTAGACACATCAACAAAGCTCTGATTAGGTGGGCGAGACGCAAATACAAAAAAACTTCGTCGCCATAAGACTCGAGCAACGCTGTTCTTGGAAAGGATAGCTAAGCAGAATCCGTGGTTGTTTGCCCATTGGAGGCATGGAATGAGAGGATCGTTTGCCTAATGGAAGCGGTATGAACTGAGAGGTTCACGTACCGTTTTGCGAGAGGCTGCAGGGGGAGTTCCTGCGGTCTACTCACCACAGCCAGCATTACGTATTAGATGTTGTTTTTAAAGAGGATTACTCACGGATCACGCTAGATGGTGCTGTAGAAAATATAGCGTTGTTTAGACGCTTTGTGATGAACATGCTGAAGCAATGCGAATGTGGTGCACCAAGCCAAAAAGTGAAGTTGAAGAAGGCTGCTTGGAACGATGATTATCGGGCACGAGTCTTCTTTGGGTTATAAATTGAACAAAGTGTGCTCGCGCCCTGCTAAGAACCCAGCGTGCAACTTTCACTGCACTAGGCTCAAGCCTTCACGAAGGCATCGTTTGATACCCAGCAGCTTATAAAGCAGCGAGAGTAGGCTCCTTCCAAGAGTTGCGAGCTTGCCTTTTTGACTTTCTCTTAGCCAAGTATTCTTGGTGTTGAGGGTCATATGGTGTCGCTGCACTTCGGATTTTTACATGTCTCTCGATCGGTACTTTGGCTATTTGGAAGAGATTGAACTGGCAATCCATATCCATGATCTTCTGCCAACCATGAAAATGCCATTGGCCTTTTCGGTTGACGAAGTATTTAAGGGCCACCCAAGTTTTGGATTTTGTCGGATGACGCCTCACTGCCCAGTACCATAATGCAAGAAATAGCTTATGACCTACATATCCGAATACCTGTTTAGCCACGCAATGGCGATAATAATTAGCCCAACCCCTTAATTTCGGATTTATCAGTTTGATAAGATCGTTTACAGAGGTTGTTGCATGCTTTTTGATGAGTTCGCGCAGATTACTCAAGAACAGCAATGTATTAGATTTACTCGGTTTAATGAGCAATTTCCCTTTGTACTTTCTGTGATTGAACCCTAGAAAGTTAAAGCCGTTATCGATGTGTGTAATGTGCGTTTTCTCTTCGGATAATGTTAAGCCTCTTTCCGCTAAAAATTCAGCGATCAACGGTTTGATATCGTTCTCCAACACTTCCTTTGAAGCGCAGGTGACGACGAAATCGTCGGCGTATCCAATGAAATTGGCTCTACTACCCTTTTTGAGGGCCGTAGACTTAATATGCTGCTCAAGTCCAGCAAGAGTCATTAGCATCAAGGTTGGTGATATTATCCCACCTTGCGGTGTTCCCTCATCGGTGCGATAAAACAGACCTTTGTCCATAAAGCCAGATTTTAGCCATTGTTCCAACATTCTCTTATCAATAACGATGTTATCAAGAAGCCATTGATGGCCGATCTTGTCGAAACAAGCTTTAATATCCCCTTCAAGTACCCATTTAGCTGATTTCTTTAATGCCAAACATTTGAAACACTGCCCAACTGCATCGGCAGTACTGCGATTTGGCCTAAATCCATAACTATTAGGGTCAGCAAGCATTTCCGATATAGGCTCTAATGCAAGAAGATGGAGGGCTTGTTGCGCTCTGTCAATCATGCATGGAATGCCTAATGGTCTGAGCTTGCCGTTCTTTTTAGGGATGTAGATACGCTTGAGCGGTTGGGCTTTGTACGCCTTTCGACTCAATTGATTAACTGCTTTTATGCGGCGTGCATCTGTGTTCCAGATGACACCATCTATTCCAGACGTTTTACTACCTTTATTTTGAGATACTCGCCTTACTGCAAGAAGCTTGGCTGAGCGAGAATGAGTTAGTATCCACTGCAAGGCTTTCGCTTTACCGTGTTTACCTTCTCTAGTTGCCTTTGCGATACGCATCTGAAGCTTTAATACATGCGACTCAATAGGTTTCCAGTCGATAGACTGCCATTGAGCACTGTCAGGAGAGGCACTAATCTCTTTAGAAATCATCATTTGCGTTTCTCCTTAAATAAAGTTCTTCAAACTCTCTCGCAACGAAAGACCAGTCGGAAGTGGGCTCACTTTCGTGACCAGACACGAGTCTGTATCTGCATCGTTACAATGCAGCCTTCGCTTTCTCCGACCTCCTTTACCCGCATCACTATCGGCCACAAGGGCTTTCCCATAGGGAGCGATACAGGCTTACCCTGTTCCGTATGTTACGTAAAATGTCAACTTAGATGCCCACTCTAGTGCGGAGAGTACTTTGATCACGAAAGGCCAATACCCAACTCCTTTCCGACTCTCGTTGCCGTTTTGGCCACAGCGTATTAACCACTTCCGCTGCTTCATCATATGACGCACCTTTAATGGATTCACATACGTTCATCATATTGACTCCCTAGCACTTACCCGAATTGTGGTTTTCAGGAGGAACATCCTCTCACGATTTTGTTCCCACTCAGCCTAACGGCCAAGTTTCGTTACATTGTCAGATCCGCTACTTTATTCAGGATCTTAGGGTCATCTGGTGATACAGATGGTTCACTCTTGTCGTGGTGAACAACGCTTCATACGACTTCAGGTCGCACGGGCAAAACTAAGCTAGCGACTTGCTTTGCTCAATAAACTAGCAGTAACTGTACTATTAGGAGAGGGCTTATTAACCTAAGATAAAGTCCTTGTTCCAAACAATAGATCATCTGGAAGGGGAAATTGAAGTGGGATAGTTGAGAGATCGCTATGATCTAGATACGTATCTAACTGGCTCTTATTCTGGTATGTACTCTATAAGCTCTTCGATCTTGCATTCGAAGAATTTACACAATTCATTCAAAGTGGTCGTTGTGGTTGTATAACCTTTGTTATTAGCAAGCTTTGACATTGCGGAGCTTTGAACTCCAACGGCTTCGGCAACTTCAGATAAAGTAATCTTACGTTTTTCGCGTAACGATTTAATCTCTAGTAATTCTTTAATCTTATATTTAATCATTTCTATATAATTATTTGGTATATAAATCGTCTTGATAGGACGAATTAATGACTCTATAGTTTGTCTTGTCAGGACGAAGGTTGTTCTTGGCTAGCAAATAAGGAGGTCATTATGGACCAAACATTATTGACTGCAAAAGAGCTCGCAAGTCGTATCAAATTTAGCGCCAACTATATTAACGCGACATTGCGAGACTCTCTTTTCATCGAAGGTAAGCATTACATCCGACCTTTCAATGGTCGCAAAATTCTCTACATTTGGGAAGCTATTGAGCGGGATTTGTATCAATCTGCATCTCGAAATCAAAATATAATTCCAATGGCAGGAGGGCGTATCTGTTATGGGTAAAGTACGAGAACGAAATGGAAAACTATTTTTGGATTTTAGGTACAACGATATCCGATGCAGAGAACAGACAGCCTTACCTAATACCATTCAAAATACCAGGAAGTTGCAAAAGCTGCTCAATCAGATAGATGCCGACATAAGACTGGGGTCTTTCGTCTATAGAGATTACTTTCCAAGCTCAAGCAGAGCTGTTCGATTTCTTGAGGAGGACTGTAAGGCCGAAAAGGTAAAGCAGGAAATGTTGGGAAGTTATAAAAGTGCAATACACGAAGCACAAGGTACTTCTCTTATTTCATTAGAAGACTTTGCCGTTGAGTGGTATGAAGAAAACGAGAGTCGATGGAAAGAAAGCTATAAGGAGAGTATTCGTTTATACCTTTACAGATACCTTGTTCCACACTTTGGAAGTACTTCTATTGATCAGATCTCTAGGCCAGATATTTTGAAGTTCAGAGCCGAATTAGCTAAACCAAAATCGGGTAAGAAACTATCAGCAGAGTTTATTAATCACGTGATGACGCCATTAAGGATGATGCTGTCAGAAGCTGCAGATCGTTATGAATTTAGAACTCCTTTTGAAAATATTAAAGCGTTGAGAATTGATAAAAGAGACGTTCAGCCGTTTAGTCTTGAGGAAGTAATGCATTTTCTCGACAAAATTAGGGATGACTACAAGACGTATTTCACCACACGCTTCTTCACTGGTATGCGGACTTCAGAGATTGATGGTTTGAAGTGGCAATACGTAGATTTTAATTTGAAAACAATTTCTGTTCGTGAAACTTATGTGCATGGGCGAATGGATACAGTTAAGACGACAGGTTCTGCTAGAGATATTCAAATGAACTCTCATGTTTATGAGGCTTTGGAAAAGCAATTCAAGTTAACAGGGAAAGGAGAGTTCGTTTTTACTAATGCTTCAGGGAACCCTTTGGATAAAGGGAATGTCCGAGATCGAATTTGGAAGCCTGCGCTAAAAGAGATGGGGTTAAAGTATCGTCGTCCGTACGAAACGCGTCATACTTATGCCACTCTGATGCTGGCCGCTGGTGAAGCCCCTGAGTGGATAGCTAGGCAAATGGGGTATACGACGACCAAGATGCTTTTTCAGACATACAGCCGTTTCGTTCCTAATTTAACGCGGAATGATGGAAGTGCATTTGAACGTCTATTGAAAAAAGCTAATAGTGGTGGGTTAGGAGGGGATAAATGAAGTATTCTCCTTTGACAATCCATTGCACTAGTTTGTGCTTCGATGTGATTCAAGGGCAACATTTCAAAGCCATGTCACATCAGGATATCGATGAAAGCTATCAAGAAGTCTATTGTTTGGTAAGAGAAAGAACGTCATTACACCCAATGCATTATGTAAGAGAGCATAAGTTTGTGAGTGAGGTGGCGGAAGTTGTAGTAACGGTGCTTCATCACTGCTTGAATGAGCCTCTAAAGCGGGATTCTGATTGGGTACTTGAAGTTATTGAAGCATCAATTGATAAGTCAATAAAACGATATGTAAATTGAATGCTTAGCTTTATTGCTCATAGCTCCTAGAACGTCGATGTTCGCGTTAATCTAGGGGCTAAAATATTATTGTTACTTCTGCACGAATGTTCGTTTCGGTTGTCACTAAAAAATAAATGAGATTTTAAAGGGATTAATATGCTTAAAGTTGGAGTGATCGATTATATAGCGACAGGAGAAGGTCGACATATCTATATAAAAATCGGAACTGAAGACTCTATTCGACGCAACGTTGGAGATTGGCTTTATCAAGGTGCAGACGTATATTCTATTGAAGAATGGTTGGAAATTGATAGAGCCTCTGATTCCAGTAATCAGCGAAACTCAGCTGTAGTTATTCTTAAAACATATGCTCCTGCGTTATGGGATGCGATGGTAAAAGGTTTAGTTATGAACGTGGATATTGAATACCACGATAATCAAAGCTAACTAAGGCTTCGGTTTTAGCCACATTTATGAACCTCCTTTTAGTAGACACGTTTTTCACAAGCTAATAAACCTCATTTCGAAACCCCTTCAAATATTATGCTTCTCAACGAAACGACTTAGTTTGAGAGGCCTACCATGTGTAAACAATCTAGTTACAGCAAATACCAAAAGCGTGTAATAAAATTTTTATATGGTCTACTTGCCAGAAGCGTTATCGTGACTGTCAACTAGAAAAATAGTAATTAAAGTGCGTAAGATTCATTACATTTCGTAATTTAAATCACATAATAATTCATCGATATACTGTAACTTATTGATTTTATTTGTTATCGATATTGGCACGTCTATTGATGTAATAAATTGGTTATTGTTTAAAGAATGTAATTATATGAACAGAATTTTCGTAAGTTGGATTGGCTTCAACGATTTGAAAGCCAAAGATGATAAGCAGCAAGGTGCAATACTCACTTGCCTTCTGGAAGCCGATGTTGCCTACGACTCAGTCGTGTTACTTACAACGGAGAAGTCATCTCAAGTCTCCAACTACATGTCGTGGCTAAGAAGTTCACTTTCATCTCAAAAACGTTATAACGATACCTCTATCGAAACGGTTGAAAGAGCTGTTAAAACGCCTATCGATTATTATTCAATCTATGAACAAGCAAGAGAGGTTCTAGAGTACTTGTCTCAGCAGACGCGCCTGATCACGATAGGGTTGAGTTCAGGAACGCCCGCAATGTCAACGGTTTGGATGCTACTAGCAAAAGGTGTATTTGGTTGCAAATGCATTCAAGCATCACGAGAAAATGGCGTTGAGGAGATAAGCTTACCAGTAGATCTATCTTTGCACTATTTGCAAACTCAAGATAGTCATCTGAGCAAGTTGATGTCGGATAATACAGTGGCTTCATTTTCGGGGATTACGAGTCACTCTTCAGAGATGAATAGCTTGATTCAACTTGCCGCTCGAGTCGCCATCAGAGATGTACCTGTTGTCATTCAGGGCCCAACGGGAACGGGTAAAGAAGTATTGGCAAATGCGATTCACCAAGCAAGCAGCAGATCGCAAGAGAAGCTTGTAATCGTAAACTGCGGTTCTATACCAGAAAGCCTTATCGAGTCAGCGTTGTTTGGACACAAAAAAGGTGCATTCACTGGCGCAGTGTCCGACAAAAAAGGATTTTTTGCGGAAGCTGATGGTGGCACTTTGTTTCTGGATGAAGTTGGTGAGCTTTCTTTATCAGCTCAAGTTCAGCTATTGAGGGCAATACAGCAAGGCGAAATACAACGTGTAGGGGACGATACTTCGACCAAAGTGAATGTCAGAATTATTGCCGCTACCCACAAAAACTTGTTGGCAATGGTCGACGATGGTCTTTTTAGAGAAGATTTGTTTTATCGCTTAGCTGTAGGTGTATTGCAGGTGCCGCGCCTCTCTGAGCGAAAAGAAGATATTCTGCCTTTGTCAGAAGCCTTATTAAAGGAAATCAATCAAGATGCATCAACGCAACCTGGATTCAGCCCGAAGACTTTATCTGAGGGGGCGAAGCAACTTATTTATACATATGACTGGCCAGGAAATGTGCGAGAGTTGAGAACCACCCTGTTAAGGGCGTCAATATGGTCTGAAATTGACCTTATTGAGGATCAACACATAAGGCAGGCCATTATATGGAGAGACAGCAATACGACTAGCGATGATGTCTCATATATTGCTGAGGGGTTTGATTTAAACAATCATCTCGCTGAAGTGAAGAAAAAGCATATCGAACAAGCACTAGTTCAGACTAAGTTTAGAAAAAAAGAAGCAGCTGAGTTACTTGGTCTAGGCAATCACCAAACATTGTCGAATTGGGCAAAAAAAGTCGGTTTAGAAATATAAGGTTAGGGTAGTTAAATGGCTGTTAATTCACTGCATAGTGTTCTGATGAATGTATTCGGGGGTGGGGGCTTTGAAACACCTCCAGGTAGACCCTTATACAGTTATCGCTGTAGCAATGAAAATTATGAAAAAATTCAATCGTTTCTACGACAAAAGTCGGATGAAATGGGGCATGGTAAAAAAGCGCCTGTTTTTGTACATGAAGCCTTTTGCTTGTACGTATCCGAGTGGGTTCGTAGAAACCATAAAACAGGGCATGTGCGTTGGTGTGATGTCTTAGACTCTTTGAACTGGCCTCAATTAACCAATTCGACTTTATCTTACCTTACTGAAAGCGGACTTAAGTATTGGAACCGTCCATTACGAACCAAAGGAAACAAACCTGCATACCTTTTGACCCTAGTTTTGGAAGGTGGTCTTCCACTAAGGATGATGGAAGACAACCAGGGCGCACTAGTCAATTACTTTAAAAAAGTACTTACGGGTATCCGGCAAAACACAAACCATTATGTGCAGAGTAACGAGATTGCAGAAAACTATGAAGACCTGTTGCCTACGTCTCTGAGAAACAAAACAGTATTTGCTTTAGCAGGAGAATTCTGTGGTGCGCTTCACGAGCTTGCTTCTGAAGCTGACGCTTATCGTACAGATACCGTCAACGAGATCAGAAAATTCAAGCCTGATTGGTTTAAGCAGCTACCAGTTGTGATGGATGAGCTGGGAGCTGAAGTATTGGCTCGTGCGGTATATTCAGGGTCTGAACGCAGCCATAGTCATCAGCCCACATTAAAAGTACAGCGAGAATGGCTCAATGATGATGATGAATGTTGGTATTGTGAAGCTAGCTATAAGCTACCTCTACATCTCAAACATGGCTCACTAGAGCAATTCTTTAATCTTGATCCTGCTAGTAAGGCAACAAGGCTGACATTGCGAGGAGTTTCTGAGCGAGATAGTGAAGTGATTGCTTTGTTGTCGAAAGGGAAAGAGCAAGAGTGGACTGTTGAAAAATACCCTGCGTGGAGAAACGTCTTAACGGGAACTAGTGCACTAAAACAAATAAGTTTTGAACTATTTGATGGCACCAGCCACGTAGGCACATATGTTCCATCTGGAGGGGTCGAGTTATCAGACGAGTTACCATGGGTACTAGAAGCGACAAATGAGTATGCTAATGAACTTAGGTTTATCGGTGTAGGTAGTCTTTCGACTACGGCTGAAAGTGTTTATCTAGCGATGCCAATGTCCAACAGCATGTTAATGCTTGATCCTGATGGAGAGCTCGGCATACCCGAGATACTAGATGGAAGCGACCGCTTTCTTGTCCCGATAACTGGAAACTATACCGTTCGTTTAGAGGATGGTCAGTGCTGTGTCATTAAAACTGGTCAGGAGCAAGAATATGCTCCTCACTATCTATTTGGTCGCGCGTCGTTCAAAAATATTACAAGCAAATACCCTATCTTTAGAGGAACGCCAATAATCTACAAGGTAAGCGGCAATGAGTATGTTCGTGTAAATGAAGCAGAGCTATATTGGCGAAAATTACGTGGCGGAGTAGCGAGCTGGCTTTCTTTTTCAGAAGCAACGCCCATGGGGAAATTGGAGATCCGGCAAGTTGTAAATAACGAAGTACTACATAGTACTCGTTGTATGGTACTTCCCGAGCAAGCTCAAATTCAGCTGATTGCGAACTCTGAAAAGTCTGGGTGTGTTAAATTTTTAGGCTTTGGCGATGTAACAGTGGCTGACTTAAATGCAGGACAGTTCGCGTTTACTTCAACTGAATATGACAACTCCGTGTTGTTGTTATCGGTTACATCTAAAGTGCCGAATCATCAGCCATTAAATCTTAGTTTAAGTTGGCCTGGCATGGAGCCTACCGATTTGACAATCCCTTTTCCTGCACAAGGCTGCAGAATAACAGGAATGGCGGATCGGTTAAGAAAATCTCTTACGGTTAATGAGCTATTTGGATTAAGGGCTGAAGGCGTGCAGATTGAAGGAGGAGATAACCGGTTTTTTGTTGAGATCGAAGATCCGACATCTAAGCTAATCCACTCTAATCAGAAGCTCGTTAAGGCGAAATTTGAGATGCTCGCCGAGCCGAGTGAGTCAATCAAATCATTCAACCTAAGTGCATTACAAGAACCATTAAAGACGCTGTTGTCAAGTGTTGAGCAGAATGAATCTGTAGACTTGAGAGTTTATGGTGTTGGGTGCAGTGATTTAGTAGTTAAAGCTTGTCCATACCCGCTTCAAATATACGCCCAAGAAAACACGATTTGTTTCTCACCTGACTGCCTTAACTCACTAGAAGATGGTATTACCTTTAAGGCATATGCGTTGTTTAACCACGGCAAAGAGCCACTCTCTTTAGAAATAAGCCAACAAGGTGTCATTGATAATGATGTCTTAAGACGTGCACCAGGTGCTTGGTTGGTATGTGGAGAACGAGATGGAAAAATAGTAACAAATCAGTTGTTGCATTCATCCGGTAGTGATGAGCAGTTAGCTCTCACACCTGTGCAGAAAGCCTTTATTGACAAGCGTGCAGCATTAGAGTTAATTCGAGAGTTTGGTAATTCAATGGCTTCCAAAAGTTGGTTGGAGTTTGCGAGTCTATTGAATGAAGTCGCAACATTTGATCCACGCTGCTTCCCAATCTTGGCTGTGTTATCGAAACAAGACCACCTGTTGTTAGGGACTCTTTTCCATTCAATATTTAAGGGAATACAAGATCGAATTTGGGATCTAGAAAATAAGCTTGGTTTTTGCTGGGGAAGTATTCCTCTAGAAGCTTGGTCAAAAGCCATTGTCGCGTTCGAGAAGGACTGTACTAATAGCCTTGGCCTCGCTCCGCAAATGTTGTTAATGATGGACACTCCATTGAGGGCCCTATCTGTTAGGGATTGGAGAGTCCGGATCGGCATAGAAAAAGTAATACGTTATATATCATCAACGAACAACCACCCGCTTGTAAGTATCGATATGGTATCAGAGCAAGAGGCAAAACAAGCGTGGCAGGACTTAATTCGTTTGGTTGATAAGCTACCGCGTATGGAGGGGTTTCCAAAGTCGGCCTATTTCAGTGCTTTTGATGGCACTCCTGAAATTAAACAGGCGGTGATGAAGCACTGGTCAACTAAGAACTATGACAAACGAGTAGAATTTTTGGTCAACCATACCTTAGTCGCTGCCGCATTGACGCTTTTAGATTCAGAATCAGAACAGAATTTTAAGCTCGTACAGCCACTTTTAAACTTGGTCCATCAGCAGGCTCCTGAGCATCTTGGACCGCTGTTTAACTATTTTCAAAAAAACTTGGTGAAGTAAATGGAACAAAGAACACATCTTGAATTCGCACCGCTATTGGAACAGCTTCAGACAAGGGCTGAGCGCTCTGTCGTGAGTCAATATGCATTTAGAAGCAAAGCGCTAACATCATTTCTTCGCCAAAGTTTGTCTTCAGAGCCAGGTAGTGATGGCGCGTTGATGGCTGACCCTGTGTTTGAAGCCATGTTTCCATGGCAGCAAGCTGCAAAGTCGATGTCTAGTCTTAAAGGGGATTTGCTTTCAGAGCACCTTGTTGATGTTCTGAAAGGTATAGAAGCGCCGTTTAAGCATCAGTTAACCGCGTGGGATGCTGTCTTGAATGAGTCAAAATCCGTGCTGGTTAGTAGTGGTACCGGTTCGGGTAAAACCGAAAGTTTCATGGTACCGATTCTGGAAGACTTGGTTAGGCAACGTAATGAGAAAAAATCTAAGTTGGTGGGCACGCAAGCTTTGTTTTTGTATCCATTAAACGCCCTAATCAATAGTCAAAAAGAGAGGCTATCTGAGTGGACACAAGCGTTCGGCGGGGATATTCGTTTTGCATTGTTTAACAGTGAAACGGAACGCTATCGCTCTAAGGTAAAAGAGGACCAACAAACAAATCCAGAGCAAATTTTCAGCCGTGAAGAACTTTGGGATAATCCGCCTTCTGTTCTTGTCACAAACGCTACCATGCTGGAATACATGTTGGTTAGGAAAGAAGATGAGCCTGTCCTACAGCAATCAAAAGGTATGCTGAAGTACATAGTCTTGGACGAAGCGCATACTTACGTTGGCTCTCAAGCCGCAGAGCTCGCACTCTTACTTCGTCGCGTAATGCAGGCATTTGGAGTCGGCCCAGGCACAGAAAATGAAGTTCAAATTATCGCTACTTCGGCGACAATTGGTGAAGACACAGAAAAAGGGAATCGACAACTAGCTCGTTATCTGGGGGATTTGGCTGGCGTATCGGAGTCACAGCTTGATGAAAAAGTAAAAGTCATCAGAGGATATCGAGATATTCCTCAGTTGCCGGATATTGATATCGCCATCCCAACGTTTCCTTTGAATGATATGGAAAGCTTGGCGACAAAAAGCCGTGAAGAACTCTACCTAGAGTTGAACAAATACTCTTTGACTCGATTACTGCGACAGGTTTTCGCTAATGATCAAAAGGTGCTGGACCAGATGTCGATTAAGCCTATGCCAGCATACCAACTATCGACATTACATAGTGTTGCTAAAACGTTGGAACCTGAAATAACAATATCGCAGTTACTGAAAGTGCTTGATCTGATGACCTTTGCCAAGGCGGAAGATGCGTTTGTACCATTGCGCATGCACGCTTACCAAAGAACCACCTCTGGGCTCTGGGCTTGTAGCAATAAACATTGTTCCGTAAAGCATCCGACACTCGATTCTGAGGACTGGTATTTTGGTCAAGTTTATAGTGAACATCGCAATACCTGCGCTTGCGGTGCTCCTGTGTTCGAGCTCGTGAGTTGTCATGGTTGTGGCACTTCTTATTTAGCGTGTGAGGAGACCCTTCACAATGGCAATAACTACCTTCGTGCAAGAATTATGGACTTGGATGAAGATGAGTTTGTACTTGATCTCGAACAGCCAGAGGATGAGGCCGACGATGAAGAAACCAGAGGCACAGGCTTTGAACGCCTAATCGGCGAAGGCGGCGACCATTGGAATCTTGGAATTAGCCAGAGCAACTTAAATAAGTTAAACCCAGATGAAGGTGATGCGATCAGCATCTCTCTTATTGCGCCAGTTCAATCCGAAAAAGATGGGGATACCAGGTCGCATTTTCGTTGTGGCTGCTGTGGCGAGAAAGAGTCAAAGAACGGCGGCTTATTTCGCTATGCACGGCTTGGTGCGCCTTTTTTCCTCGGCGACATGATACCTACAATGCTTGAGTTTTCACCAACACCCGCAAAAAAAGCTGAGCAAATGAATCCAAGCAATGGGAAGCGCTTATTGACATTTACTGACTCTCGACAAGGTACAGCGCGAATCTCTTCTCGGTTACAGCAAGATGCCGATAGAAATACCATGAGAACGCTGACATATCATGAGTTAACAGATGGTGACGCTGGGCAATTTCCTGAAGATACTACCCTCGTTGATCAGTTATGTGCGGAACTTGAAGCTAATCCAATGATGGCACCCACTGCGTCACCTATTCGAAAGTTATTATCTGGAGAAGATCTTCCAGCTGAAGAGCGAACTGCTATAGAAGGCTTAGCCCCAATATTAAATATGATGGGTAAACCTGAGTACATTGATGCGTTGCAAGGGCTACTATCCGGAACAGGGAAAACATCAGCAGCGGTGCTTTCATGGGAGAATATGGCACAGCAGTTAGCTAATAGCGGCGCAGAAGTTGATACCATGCGCGGGCAACTAAATGCTTTGTCGGGATTAAACTTGAGTAAACAACAGTATGCAGACTTTAGTTTGTATACAGAATTTGGACGACGCCCGAAGAAAACTTGGTCGCTTGAAAGCTTAGGCCTAGTATCTGTGCAATATCCAGCACTAGAAAAGGTCTTGAAGGTGCCAACGGAATGGAAGGCTTTGGTGACAGAACCAAAAGAGCAGGTCTCTGAGTGGCGTAACCTACTCAAGATAATTTTGGACTTTTACATTCGTGAAAATAGCGCAGTGTTTTTTGATAACGAGCACTATCAACGCTGGATGGGCGCCAAATTCCCACGGAAAATTCTTAAAGGGCCGGGTGTCGAAGCAAAAGAACAACAACGTGATCTACTATGGCCTATGGTTCGAGCTGTTGCCTTAAACCGCATCATTAAGCTGTTAATGGCTGCATTTCCAGCAATTCAGAAGGGAGACAAGTACTGGGAAGACTTGGTTAACTCGCTAATGAAGAGTGCCTGGAACGACCTCAAACCACTTCTGCATCCATTGGAAACTGGTTATCAACTTGATTTGAAATCGCAAGTGACCTTCGCTGCACCCAAAAAAGTATGGATTTGTCCATATACTAGGAAAGCGCTGGATGTAACACTGTGTGGCTATTCACCATATCTACCAAATAAAGACTTACGGGATGTGTTCAAAGCACATCAAGTAGACATGCCTTTACTGCCTAAAAAGTACTGGCGCAATGACGACGATTCTCTTGTTCCCAAATCAGCTCGTCAGGATTGGCTAGAGAGTGATAGCAAGGTGCTCTCGGCTCGCAGCGCGAATATGTGGCCAAACCGAAGTGACCGTATCGCGATGAAAGAGTCATGGTATCGACTGGAAGAACATTCGGCTCAACAAAATGCCGAGGTAAACAAAAATAACGAAGGGCTTTTCAAAGAAGGAAAAGTAAACGTACTGAACTGCTCTACAACGATGGAGATGGGGGTTGATATTGGTGGCATGTCATTGGTTGCGATGAATAATGTTCCGCCTGCGCCTGCCAATTATCTTCAAAGAGCTGGTCGGGCTGGTCGTCGTGGGGAAACAGCGGCAGCAGCGGTGACCTTGTGTAAAAATTCAGCTCATGGCATGGAGGTCTTTCACAATACCCTTTGGCCTTTCACTATGAGTTGTCAGCCTCCTCAAGTGAGACTGGAAAGTGAGTCTATTGTACAACGCCATGTGAATGCGTTTGCCTTGGGGAGTTTTTTACATCAAAAAACTAAAGATGCAACGCGCCTTAACTGTGAGTGGTTCTTTGAAGGTGATGTCAGCCAGTGCAACCGCTTCATCTTGTGGTTAAAAGACTTATCTGTTCAAGGGGATTCAAGTCGTTGGGCAAAAGATGTGAAACGAATCATCAAGGGCACATCTCTTGCACACCTGTCTGTAAAAGCGCTGATTTCCAGAGTATTGGATGCGATTACTTTCGTAGAAAATAGCTGGGAAGAACAACTTAGTATCATGCTAGACAATGCAGAGCAGCTGAAAAATGATGACAAAAACTGGGAGAAGTCGCCAGCAGGTAAGTCAGTGTTGTTTCAGTTGAGGGATTTCCGTGGAGCGTACTTGATTTCTACACTGGCAACGAAAGCGTTCTTGCCTGGGCATGGATTCCCGGTTGGCGTTGTCGACTTTAACTACAAAACCATCGAAGACCTTGAGTTTAGCAAGAGCAAAATTACGGCCAAAGACACCAAAGACATTTCTGGTAAAGACACGGAACAGAAATCATCAAGAACTTTCGCCAGTTTACCTAGCCGAGATTTACCGACGGCATTGCGAGAGTATGCTCCCGGCTCTGATGTAGTGCTTGGAGGTAAGGTATATCGAAGTGGTGGGGTGATGCTAGGAAAGGTATTAGCGTCTGGACAAGAGCTGTCTGGTGATTCGCAACATCTACCATACTTTTGGCATTGTTCAAGTTGTGGTGCTGGTTCAACTCAGCAAACCTGGCCTACCGCGTGTAGCCATTGTGGTACCAAGCTGAAGCAAGATGATATTCACCGATACTTACAACCGGTTGGGTTTGCAACGGACATTCGTTACCAATCCCATAATGATGTGAACCAACCGCGTCAAATGCCTTACAAACAGCCACGAGTGCTATTACCTGCTTCCCAGTGGTTACCGCTGCCTGATCCAACTATGGGGCGTTATCGCTTTAGTAGTAAAGGAGAGCTTTACCATTATTCAGATGGTGAGTTTGGTCAGGGATACTCAGTATGTTTGAGCTGTGGTAGAGCCGATTCCCAAACAATTAAAGGTAGAAAAGCCAAGTCTTTAGTTAAGCCAGAGTTAGAAAATACACATTATCGCCTCCGTGGTGGTAAGAGTGTTAATGATGGCGAGGGTAGAGAAGCCAAGCTGTGTCATGGTTCGGTAATGGTCGATCTTCAGTTGGGTTACAGTGCTCAAACTGATGTTATGGAGGTTCAGCTCCGTGATATTGATGGTACGCCATTAACAAACGAGACAGAAGCTTGGTCTCTTGCCGTAGCGCTTCGTGAGGGATTGGCAAGACATTTGGGTGTTGAAACCTCAGAATTAGGTTTGTCTGTTCAGCAAGCACAAGATGAGTTTGGTGAATTTACCTATTCACTGTTTATTTTTGATAAAACAGCTGGTGGTGCAGGTTATTCGATTCAATTGGCTGAGAGTTGGAAATCAGTCTTCGGTTTAGCGAAAGATGTTCTCTCTTGCGGTTGTGATGCAGCCTGTCACCATTGCCTCCTTAGCTATGACACTCAATTTTTCGTTGATAAATTAGACCATGGTGCGGCGCAGAAGTGGGTAAGTCCATTGATGCTCAATCGATTTGAACTCTCGAATGAACACATGTATCTAGGTGATGAGAGTCAGTTCGAAACGCTTCCTTTGGTTGATCGTGTAAGACTGGAATTGGGTAAGGGGAATGTACAGCGCTGTGGTGTTCTTATCTCCGGTAACACAGAGGCATGGCAACTTGACCGATGGTCGCTAGCAGAGGATCTTATTCGCTATGCAATGAACTTTAATGGCAAGGTGCAGCTCATCTTCACGGAAAAAGACATGAAGGCTTTAGATGACACAGTTAAAGCTCAACTCTCTAGCTACCAGAATCTTCCGGGAAACCCGATTGAGTTAAAACTCATTGATGAGAAACACCTAGACACTGATAAAGGTAAACGTATTGTTTGGTTTGACAAGGGGGCTGAATACAAGGTTTGGGCGACCGATAAAACCTCCTATACAGCACTCAACGAGAGCTGGGGAAGCACACATCAAGGCATTGTTGTATCTGCAAGACAGGTAGAGTGTGCAATGGCAAACCTTGGACAATCGGTTGAGTTTGAATCATTTCAAATTTTGAATGGATCTGCAGATGTGCGTGTCGACTTTCAAGATCAACTGGACAGTAACATTGATGAATTCGGAACTGTATTTTGGGGCTTCATTGAAAAAAATCATCCACCGTTGATGCACAAAATCAAAAGTGGTGTGGCTATCAAAAAAGTCAGCTATAACGACCGTTTCTTGAAAAGTCCATCTACGGTACGAATCTTGGGTGAAATCATCACCAAACTCAACGAGATAACAGGTTGCTACAACGCTGAGTTGTTTGTATCAGCAAACAGCGTCGAAAGCGGTACAAGCAACCAGCAACTAGTGTTCAATGATTGGTGTGAAGATAGCGATCGAAAAGGTGTGATTAGCAGCTTGTTATCCGAAGGATATCTTGGTGCTAGCTGGGAAGGAACCGTAACACTCCGTGCAGGTGACCCTCGTAAAAAGGAAATCGGTCATGCCAGAGAGCTTTCGATTGAGTTTATTGATGGAACCGTTGGCTATATTTTGTTCGATTATGGGTTGGGTTTTTGGAAGATCGATGGCTATGCAAAGTTTGACTTCTTTGTCGACGCCGAGACCCAAGCTGAGCGGTTGGCGGCAATGAACTACAAACTCGTGGCGCCAAATTTTCTTTCAAGCTATTTGGTGATCGGAGTTAACGGATAATTCAATACATTCTGCTGCATTAATCACCGTTTGATTCGTTTTCACTGCCTCTGCCATAGAGGCAGTGTTCAAAATCTCATAATATGACGACAACGTCAGTAGCGTCTATGGCTAGCCTAAAAAGAGAAAGCAATGGCACAAAAACAAATTAATTATGCACCGGGAATGCGAATTGTCATTCGCGATGCAGAATGGGTAATTCAAAAAGTGGATCACAGCTCGGATGGTGGTCACTTGATCACCTGTGAGGGCATATCCGAATTAGTTCGTGGTAAAGAAGGGCGATTTCTAACCGTGCTAGAAGGTGATGTCGAAATTCTTGATCCCAAAAGCACTAAATTGGTTGAAGATGACTCTTCAGCCTATAGTGCTTCCAAACTGTACATTGAAAGCATGCTAAGGCAGCGTGTTCCGACTGATGAAAATGTACACCTTGGTCATAAAGCCGCAATGGATCCACTTCCATTTCAATTAGACCCTGTAAAAATGGCATTGAGCCAACCGAGACAACGTATTCTTATTGCCGATGCCGTAGGTTTAGGTAAAACACTCGAAGCGGGTATCTTGGTGTCTGAGCTCATCAGGCGCGGTAAGGGTAAACGTATACTCGTGCTTGCTGTCAAATCAATGCTGACTCAATTCCAGAAAGAATTTTGGAGCCGTTTTTCGATTCCGCTAACTCGTTTAGATTCCGCTGGCTTGCAGAAGGTTCGCAATCGTATCCCAACGAATCACAACCCGTTCCACTATTATGATAAGTCGATTATATCCATCGATACAATCAAGCAAGATGTGGAATACCGACACTATCTAGAGAGTGCCTATTGGGACATCATCATCATTGATGAAGCTCATAATGTTGCGGAGCGCGGAAGTCAATCTCAGCGTAGTAAACTAGCGAAGTTGTTGTCCCGTCGTAGCGATACTTTGGTTATGCTCTCTGCAACACCACACGATGGTAAACCAGAAAGTTTCGCGAGCTTGATGAATATGCTCGATGCGACGGCGATCGCGAACCCGAGCGAATATAGCTATGACGATTTCAAAGATAAAAACCTTATCGTTCGTCGCTTTAAAAAAGACGTTAAAGATCAAATGGCGGGTGAGTTTCCTGACCGAAATATCGAGCGCATTCACGCGCAAGCAAGTATCGAAGAGGAAGAAGTTTACCGTCGATTGGTTGAAAGTCATTTGAAAGGTATGGATGGCGAGCGCAAGAGCAGCCGCCTTTTCAAAGTGACACTGGAAAAGACCTTGTTTTCTAGCCCTATGGCGTGTTTGTCTACGGTTGAAAATCGAATCAAACGTTTGGAAAGCAAGAACGATTTGGCGCTCCAAGAAGATATTTCAGAACTAGAAATATTGGCAAGCTCATTACGGAATATAGATAAACACAGTTTCAGTAAATACCAAGCATTGCTATCTACAATTAACAAAGACTTGAAGTGGAAGAAAAACAAAGCCGATGATCGCTTGGTTATCTTTACTGAAAGCCTGAAAACGTTGGATTTTCTTTACCAAAACCTTAAACAAGATCTCGGATTGAAAGAAGATGCTATTCAGCAACTTCATGGTGGTATGTCAGATACAGAAATCATGGACGTCGTTGAAGACTTCGGAAAAGAAAGCGCGAAGATTCGGCTGTTAGTGTGTTCTGATGTGGCCTCTGAAGGTATCAACCTTCATCACCAAAGTCACAAAATGATTCACTTTGATGTGCCATGGTCACTTATGGTATTCCAGCAGCGTAATGGCCGTATTGACCGTTATGGCCAACAGCATCAACCACAAATCCGTTACATGCTTACAGAGAGTGCTAACCAACGCATCCGTGGTGATATGCGTGTTTTAGAGGTTCTGATTGAAAAAGACGACCAGGCACAAAAGAACATCGGTGATAGTTCTGAGTTTACCAGAGCCTATTCTCAAGAGGACGAAGAATATCAAGTTGCTAACGTCATGTTAAACAGTGACGTAGAGTTCGACTCCGCAGCCTACCTCGACAGCTTTTATGACAGCAATGTTAGCGATGATGACGATGATATTTTTGCCGACTTTTTTGATGACTCACCAGTATCTGAGGATGAAACGGGTCAATATGAAGAGTTCAGTCTGTATCAGGATGACCTTGATTATTGCCAAAACGCTCTAAAATATCTGAAACATACAGATTCCAATAAAAATCTAATCTTTGATGTGGACAAAAATGGTGTTTTAGAGCTGTTTGCGCCACGCGATCTTCGTCAGCGGTTCAAATTCTTACCACCCGAAATTCAACCGCGTGAAGAGAATAAATATACGCTTAGGTTGAGTAATAAACTCGATATTATCAATCAAGAGATCGTTCGTTGCCGAAGCGAGCAAACGGCTTGGCCAGCGATCCAATATTTGTGGCAGATCAACCCGGTTGCTCAATGGCTCGGTGACAAAATGATGAGTGTGTTTGGTCGTCATCAGGCCCCAGTGTTGCGTATGACACAGATGTTCGAATCGTATGAAGACCACTTTATTTTGTCCGGCTTGTTCCCAAATCGTAAGTCTCATCCAATGGTTAACCCATGGCTGGTGGTCAGTTTTGAAGAGGGTGAGCTTTGCGGTATTGAAACGTTCGAACGCTTTGTAGAAAAGTACCCGTTCCACGTTAGCTCATTGGCTAACCCAGGGGGCGAGCGTAATAGTGAACGCCAGGCTCAGTTGCTGCCTAAAGCTATTGACTATGCGCTTCCGCAATTTAAGGCAATGCGCGATGACGTTGACCAGCAACTTAACCAGAAGTTGAGTGATCAAATAGAGAAACTTGAAGCATTGAAGGGTAAGCAGCTGCGTCAACTTGAACTGGATCTTGACGATAGCAAACAAGCTCAGAAAGTTGTTCAGGATCGCAAAGCACAGCGTGAAAGAGAGATTGAGCAAGTCTTTGATGAATATCTACATTGGATTGAAGACACCATGACAACGGAAACAACGCCATACGTCCAGGTAGTGGCAGTTCTAACCGGCACAGAGGGTTATTAAAATGGCACTTGTAGGTATTTACAACGAAAATGACTTCTACTCACACCATTATCTAAGTGAGATTTTCGTCACCGATATCCGTGGTGTATTGGATGTATGGCAACAAAAAGAAACGCAAGCTAGAGAAGCGGAGCGCCAAGAGCGTGACAAGGGTGGAAACCCTAGTACCGGCTATCGTGCGCCACATGTGGCGTTAAATAGTTATTCAACAGAGTACTTCCGCGAACTAAACAAGCACAAAGAGATCAAGGCAGAGCAGAAGCGGCTAAGCAACCAGCGTAGTCGTTGGACACCGATTCTTGAAGCCTTAGGCTATGCACTAAAACCGACTCAAGTATTAATTGAGGGCGGGGAGTTGCCAGTACTGTCGGCGTATCAAGATACCAATGGGTCACCATTACTTTGGATAGTGGAAGCACACGATTTGTCTAATGATGATTGTGCCGATCCACTATCGTTGCCGCTGTTACCGAGTCAGCTCGCTGAAATAAATGAAGAACACCGTAAGCAAATTTCACTAGGCAATAACGAAGATGCGCTAACGTGGCAGGATCTTATTTCCAAGAAAGTGTTTAGCGCAGAAGAGCCACCAAGGTGGGTCCTATTGCTGGGCAACAGACAATGCTTGTTGTTAGACCGAACAAAATGGGCGCAAAACCGACTCCTGCGCTTTGATTTTGAGGAAATCCTGGGCAGAAAAGAAGTAGAGACATTAAAGGCAACGGCTGCTCTGTTGCATAAAGATTCGATTTGCCCTGAACAAGGTCAGAACCTCCTCGATAGCTTAGATGAGAACTCACACAAGCATGCGTTTGCTGTTTCGGAAGACCTGAAATATGCACTACGTGAGTCCATTGAATTACTGGGTGACGAGGCCGCGAAGCAGCTCATCGAAAAGGGCTTTACGTACGATGGCCAAAACAATATAGACCCAAATCAACTCAGTCTTGAGTGTTTGCGCTATATGTATCGTATGTTGTTTCTTTTCTATATCGAAGCCCGGCCCGAGTTACAGTACGCACCTACGGACTCAGAAACCTATTTGAAAGGCTACAGCTTAGAAGCGCTTCGCGAACTCGAAATGGTTGATTTGACCACGGAAGAGTCGCGTAATGGTCGTTACATTCATGACAGCCTTCAAATGCTTTTCCGTCTAGTATCGGAAGGGTTCAGCGGCAAGCAAAAGAAAGACGCTCGTCAGGCGAAAAAGTATGGTGAGCAAGATACCGACTTCTTTGATAGCGATGCAAAACACGTAATTACTCATAGCTTTTCAATTCGCAAACTAGAGAGTCATCTGTTTGACTCTAAACGAATGCCTAACTTGAGTAAGGTCGTATTTCGTAACGAGACACTGCAGCGTGTCATTGAACTCATGTCCTTGAGTCGCCCAAGTAATGCCAAAGGAAAAGGCAGGGGTAAACGCCGTGGTCGAATCTCTTACGCACAATTGGGTATTAACCAATTAGGTGCAGTCTACGAGGCGCTACTTTCTTACCGTGGTTTCTTTGCGAAAACTGACCTCTATGAAGTCAAAAAGGCCAAAGAAGAAGTCAATGAACTTGAGACAGGCTATTTCGTCACTGCGGATCAGCTAGAAGAGTACACAGAAGATGAAAGAGTGTACGTTAAAGAAGAAAGTACTAATGGGGAGGATGGTCGCAGAAGAGATGTGCTCAAACGTCATCTTCGCGGCAGCTTTATCTACCGTATGGCAGGACGAGATCGCGAGAAATCGGCCTCTTACTATACTCCGGAAGTACTGACTCAATCGTTAGTAAAATATGCGCTCAAAGAGCTGTACAAAGAACAGATAGAGCCGATTGAGGATTTGCATGCCAAGGCCGATAAAATTCTGTCGCTAAGGGTCTGCGAGCCCGCAATGGGTAGTGCAGCGTTCTTGAACGAAGCGATTAACCAACTGGCAGAAAAGTATCTAGAACTAAAACAACTTGCAGAAGACGTTCGGATCCCTCAAGAAAACTACACTCGTGAACTGCAACGAGTGAAAATGTTTATAGCTGACAACAACGTCTACGGTGTCGACTTAAACCCAGTCGCGGTCGAGCTGGCAGAGGTGTCACTTTGGCTGAACGCCATCAGTGATGAGGCGTTCGTACCTTGGTTTGGATATCAGCTGTATAACGGTAACTCACTGATTGGTGCGCGTCGTCAAGTGTTCTCGGTGGGTGACCTAAGCTACAAAAAAGCTAAAGACCCAAGTTGGCTCAATAGCGAACCTAAACGTCTTGCTCATAGTGAGCAGCGTGATGAACAGGAGATATATCACTATCTTCTACCAGACAATGGTATGGCGAACTACAACGATAAAGTCGTCAAAGCGCTGAAAGAGTCTGAAATCAAAACCATTAATGAATGGCGCAAAGACTTTGTTAAGTCATTAACATTGGATGAAGTGGCTCAACTAAAGCGCATTTCAGCGAAGATTGATGACTTATGGCAGCAGCACACAGAACAACGTCGAAAAGAGCGTGGTATTACTACCGATGCGCTAAAAGTTTGGCCAGATTCCAGCAACTCTGCACAAAAAAGTTCGACCAGCGATAAAGATAGGCTGCTATCTCAGTCGCAGCAATCGAGTGCCTCAGTCTATCCACGTCTAAAAATGGTGATGGACTACTGGTGTGCCCTTTGGTTCTGGCCTATTGATAGTGCCAACGACCTGCCAAGTCGTGCGGAGTACTTTGGTGAGTTGGAGCAAGTCCTTGAAGGTTATGTCGAGACAGAGTCCGTTACCATAGAAAACTCAGGTCAAATGGCGATGTTTGAGCAAGGTAGCCAGAATACGCAAGATCTATTCAAAACTGACAGTAAAGGTGTAGTGGATAAGGCGTTCCTATATGATGTATTTCCTCGCTTACGCAAAGTCGATGCGCTGGCATCACGCTATAAGTTTTTTCATTGGGAGCTCGAGTTTTCTGACCTGTTTGTAGACAATGGTGGTTTTGACCTGATTCTTGGTAATCCTCCATGGTTGAAAGTTGGTTGGCAGGAAGGTTCAGTACTAGGCGACTTTGAGCCATCTTTTGTATTAAGAAAGTTCACTGCGTCTAAGCTAAATAGCCTGCGTATGGAAGTTTTCAAGAAAAATTCTATGTTGGAAGCTACATATATGAGTGAATATGAGGCAGCTACTGGTACACAAAATTATTTGAATTCGTGCACTAATTTCCCTGAGCTGAATAATATTCAAACTAATTTATATAAATGTTTTATAGTAAAGAGCTTCAGTGTGTCTAACAAACTTGGTTCTGTTGGGTTAATAAATGAAAATGGATTGTATGATGACCCCGAAGGTGGGGGTTTTAGGAGGGATATATACCAAAGATTAAAGTGTCATTTCCAGTTTTTCAACGAGTGGCCAATGTTTGATACAAATGGTGTGGCACATGACAAAAAGTTTTGTATTAATATCTTTGGCAAGAAAGTTAGTACTCCAGATTTTTTGTCTATCTCAAATTTATTTCATCCTAAAACTATCGATGAGTGCTTTTCTAATCTAGGTACACCAGATACAGGCGTGGGGCTGAAAGATAACAATAATAATTGGAATATTAATGGCTTTAATGAAAGATTAATTAGAATCAGAAAAACGGAGCTGGAAGCGTTTCGAAAGCTATACAGTCCGGATGCTCATTATTATGATGCTACAGTATTGCCATCACTTCAGTTAAAAAGTTTTTCAAATGTAATCAATAAGATTACAAGTAATTCAGGTCAAACACTTGATGTCGATCGAGCATATGGCAGTCGAATGTGGGATCAAACTAATGCAGAAAAAAAGGACAAGGTTATTAGGAGTGATGTTGGTTTTCATGGTAATGAAAAGGACTTAATCTTAAGTGGCTCAATGATTTTTGTTGGTAACTCAAATTATAAGACGCCAAATAGATCATGTAATAAAAACTCAGATTTTTCTATTATTGATTTGGAACAAGTTTCTGATGGCTATATTTCACGAAGTCAATATAGAAGGTGGGATGAATCTCGTTTTGATAGTGGGCTTAAACTCACGCCATTCGGTACTAGGCATGTAGATAACTATCGCTTGGCATTTAGAAATATGACTAAGCAAGTCCGAGAGAGAAGTTTTATTAGTGCGATTATTCCGCCTGAGGTTAGCCATATTAATGGTCTTTGGTCGATATCATTCAATGATACTCACTCGTTACTTAGTGCTGCTAGTTTGTGGTTTTCAATTCCAGTTGATTTTTATGTAAAAACTACTGGTAAAGAAAATTTAAACTCAATTTGGGAAATCTTACCATATCGAAAATCAACTGATTCTCAGGAGATAAGGGTTCTGGCACTTTCATGTATTTCAAACCGCTTTTCTTCTCTCTGGACTGAATCTTTCAAGGGTAGCTTTAATGATCAGAAGTGGGCTAAAGAAGATGCTCGCTTACCAAATGATTACTTTCAAGACTTAACTTCAAAGTGGACAAGAAAATCTGCACTTCGAACAGACTATACTCGACGACAGGCACTCGTTGAGATTGATGTATTGGCAGCAATGTCCTTAGGAATCTCTCTTGAAGAATTAAAGAATATTTATCGTGTTCAATTCCCTGTAATGCGCCAATATGAGGCGGATACTTGGTACGACCAAACTGGACGTATTGTGTTTACCTCATCCAAAGGTTTAATTGGTGTTGGCCTAGACCGTAAGTTCAACAAGAAGAATACCTTTACTACAGCTATCGAAGAAGGGGTCTACTCAGATCGATCTCAAGGTGTAGGCTCTGAACACGAACCGCTGACTGACGCTAGCTTACAACTAGGTTGGGAAGATATTCGCGAGCTGAAATCCGGCAAGGTGTACAAAACTTACATGGATGACACTCAGCCAGGCGGTCCAGTCGAGCGTACTATCGAGTATGTGGCTCCATTCGATAAATGCGATCGAGAGCAGGACTACGAGGTAGTATGGGCGGAGTTTGAGCGCCGGTTTGCTGAAAAAGCGCTGTCTAATTAGATATTTTAGTTTTGCACTGTGAATTTGAGCCCATCTTTGGGCTCAAATTTTATTTGGTGGGTGAAAGGTTTTTTAAGGAAAAAGTTTTATGAGTTCTCAAAAAGCAGAGTTGCAACAGTTTAGAAAAGATAAGTATCAGCTTAATGAGGTGACTGGCGAAAGCATGCTTCAAGAAGATGCGAAGTCTGATCTGCACAATAGTGTCAATATCATTTCCGAACAGCTCTACTCTAAAGATGTTCACTTTGTTTTCGAGCTCATCCAAAACGCCGAAGATAACCAATACGCGAAAGGAGTAGCGCCAAAGCTCCATTTTGAATTACTGGATCAGGATCCAACAGAGACTGATGGTTCGAACGGTTGTCTCGCTATCTTTAACAATGAGCTTGGCTTCAATATTAAAAATATCAAGGCCGTTTCTTCCATTGGTAAATCAACTAAGGCAGGCAATAAAGATGCGGGCTATATTGGTGAGAAGGGCATCGGCTTTAAGTCGGTCTTTAGCGTATCTCCAAGTCCCCATATCTTTTCTAATGGCTATCACTTTCTGTTTAAAGATAAAGACGATGTCGCAGGACTTGGCTACATCATCCCATATTGGGTTGATAACGTTCCTGCCTTGGTGCGAAAGAAATTGCAGGATTACAACACTTGTATCCTATTACCACTAAGGGCAGATAAAGAGCGCGATATCCAGCAAAAGATCAAGCATGAACTAAACAATCTTGATGCGTCGATATTACTTTTTCTCAATAAGCTTGATGAGTTAACGGTAAGAGTCGATGGCAAGCTACGTCGTTACTCGAAGCAGTTAGATGGTGAAGTTACAACCTTGATAAACCAGCAGGGGGAGGCTATCGAATCAACCGACTATTTGGTAGTCAAGAAGTCGATAGATGTTCCTTCTACTCTAACGGAAGAGAAGCGTGCCGGCGTTGTTAGGCGAGACCTTTGTATTGCGTTTAGAAAGGATCTTAAGCCAGAGGATAAGCCAAATCATAAGCTCTACGCCTATTTGCCAACAGAGCTACATACAGGGTTACCATTTCTCGTAAACGCAGATTTTTTATTACCCGCCAGTCGTGAAGCAGTTTTGATAGACAAGCAATGGAACCATTGGATACGTGATGAGGTGGCTGATTTTGCCTCAGAATCAATATCCAGATTATTGGTAGAAAGTAAGACAGTTGATTACTTTTCTCAAATTCCACATCTTGACAATTGCACTGAAGATTTTTTGCGGCCGATTTTCAAAAGAATTCTTGAGTCCCTTGAACAAACTTCTTTCATTCCTTCACTAACAGGGGTGAGAAACCTACCAAGTGATATCTGCTTTGCTGATGAAGAAGTGACTGACTTACTGTCACGATTAAATAGTAACGAAGACATATTACCGGCTAGGGTTTTGTCTCAATCCGTAAGACCTTATGAGTGGTTGTTGAGACAATTTCATGAGCTTCAACTCGATGCAGAAGAGATATTAAGCTATCTAAACGCGGCTCAAGTTGAATTAACCGCTCTGTCTGAAGCTTGGTTTGTTTCCATGCTCCACTGGTTATCACGTCAAGATGACGAATTTCATTACAAGACCGATGACAATGGGCTAGAGCTTTTGCATCAGGCACCATTATTTCTTACCGAAAACGGAGTGTTTTCCAGCCATAACCAAGCGCTATTTTTGTCATCGAATACTCATATCGAGTATCCAGTGTTATCAACACCATCTCATAAGACTAATCACGGTTTAATTTCGACATCTTTCCAAAAGTTACTACAAGAACAACCAGGTACGTTGGCATTCGTCAAAGAGTACTTCGACATTGAAGTTTTAAGCCAGAGTGAGTACTTGGCAAAAGTAGCGTTGCCATTTTGTGAGGATCACTGGCAGGAAATAGAACATGAATCTCTTTGGAACTTGAACTATTTTGTTGTTCAGCATTGGTTTAGCCTCAATGACCATACCAAGAGAACTCTTGATAAAAATTTACCTTTCAAAAACCGAGCAGGAAGCTTCGAGTTAAAAGAAGAAAAGCAGTTAGTCACGCCAGAGGGGGATGAAAGCTCTTTTGTCTGGCAAACTCTTTTTAACTCAGAGGAGCAAGAGCACTTTTTAGTGTTATCAAATGACTACTTGGAACTGTTCGATAAGTTCGAAAAAGTAAACAAGGGTGATTTTTATGGCGCTGTTGGAGTATCTGCGACTCCGCTCCCAAAGACTTTTACGGTAACGAAATCCTCCCGCTATGGTCGTACACAACTACCTGAAGGTATCTTCAGTGACAACTATGAAACTTACTTAAGAAATAAGATTGATGGATTAGACTCTACGGGTGTGATTAGGGCCGATTGCTACAAACTACCTGCAGTTTGCTTATCTCCAGATGCCTTTTCAAGTAAAGCGTTAGGGAAGGCTTTTGTTCAATGGTTAGTTGCATTAGAAAACAAATTGTTGAGCCCCATTTTAATTAGGTATTTCTATCGAACCAGCTACGCGCAGAGAGCAGATGGTGAGCTTTATCAATGGCTCAAAGATAGTAAATGGTTGCCGACACAAAATGGATTAAAAAGGCCGGACGAAACTTTCATCGCCACTCAAGGGAGCCGTGAGCTGTATGGGAATGCTGTCAACTTTTTAGATGATGACTTTACCTTGAGCCAACCCTTAGCCGAGAAGCTAGGAGTGGCCTCTGAAGTGAACTCTAAAACTGTGTTAAAAGTGTTGAGAAGCTGGTCAGCCCATAATGATGAGGCCAATGTTGACGATGTGATGAAGCTTTATGACCGACTTGCCGACACGGGCTCCGATCTTCAAAATTTGTTTGCAAAAGAAGCATTGATTTACTGCCCTTCAGGAGAGCGGAATTGGTGTAAGTCAGGAAAGGCGATTTGGAAATCGCAAAAAGAGGTGCTAGGACAGCTGTTTCATTGGCTGTCAGATGTCTATCCAGACTACAAAACGCAGTTTTGGTTGAACACCGTAAAAGTCTCTCAGCACCCTAAGCCTCGGAGTTTTGCAGATGCGTGGCTTCATCTTCAAACCTTGCCAGTTATTGATAAAGATAAAAGCAGAAATGTTCGAAACAAGTTGGCTGCTATCTATGAACGTCTGATTTCTTATATAAAAGTAACAGGTATTAATAATCTTGAACCGTGGTTTGAAGAGTTTGTTAGTCAAGCTCGCTGTTTTACACAGAACTATCGATGGGAAAGCAGACTCACTACATACATTAGTGATGACAGGAGAGTTGCCAAGCTCTTTGAAGGCAGGGTTGAGTTCTTTTGGCGGACTCGAGGCAAAACACACGCTGATTTTGATCTTTTGTATAGTGCACTGCGCCTTAAGGGCGTAAGTGAAGAAGTGTATCGAGAAGTTGACTTAGACACAGCAGAGTTAACTTCGCCCCCTCAGCCTATTTTGACTAGCCATAGCCGACTGTTGCTTGCTTACTATTATAAACAGTATTTATCCAAGTCTGGCTCGGTAGTGGAAGATTGGTACAACAAACCAGAGATTTTTGATCTGCTAACAGTCAACGAATACTGTATTTCAGAAGATATTTCGGTTTCCTATGAGCTGATCGATCGTGTTGCTTATGACTCCGTAGAAGTTCTATTCGATGATGAGCAAGCGGTATTGCTTTACAACGTCGCAGGTAAAGATACCGAAGATCTCGTGGATGATTTAGCCGAAGAGATTAGCAAGTTGATTGTGACAAAAGCATTCATTGAGGAACAAGACCACATTCGGCCTCTGTTAAATGTGACCAGTCGTAGGCGGTTTGATAAACGAATTGAGAAGAAGCATTGGGAGAATGTTTTAACTAAAAAAGAAGTTCAGATAATCAAATCACTTAGACGTCAAACGGAAGATGACGATCCATCTAAGGCGAAAGACAACGAGACCGAAGTCGAGGATACGGTCGATTATACTAATTCCAGCGACAATAGCTCTGATGATCAAACAAGGACTCGTAAAGAAAGGGAGAATTCGGATTTCAATGAGTTTTCCGCTGAAGATCCTAACGAAGACTCTGAAAATAAGGGGGAACCCAACGGTGGTTCGCGTACCTCTATGGGTGGTGGCGCTTTTAGTAATGACGGTTCGAATCGATTTGACTCTCAAGGTACTGACGAAGGTTCAAGAGGAGCGGGTTCTAACACATCAGAGAAGCCCAATCGGGAAGAAAGCTCACAAGGTTCAACAGCTGGAAGAAAGCACTCTAATGGCCGAAGAGCATCGTCCGGCGAGGGTTGGCAAAATGATAACGAGGTAAATGGCACGTCTTCTCGGTCACCAAGCTACCGTATGGTCAGCTATGTGGAGAAAAATGAGCATCAATCAGTAAGTGATAAGGACAAAAAGGCGCGTGCCAAGAAAGTAGGCGACAAAGCCGAAGTTATTGTAGTGAAATGGCTACAGAGAGAGGGTTTTGATGTTGAGCATTTAGGTGGCAATAATCCAGGCTTTGATATTCGAGCAACAGATACTAAAACAGGTGAGACTTATTTTGTTGAAGTAAAAGGTATGCTCGGAACCTGGAGCCTGATGGGTTTTGCACTTTCAAACACTCAAATGGAGAAGTGCCGAGACTACGCTGATAACTATTGGTTAATAGTGGTAGAAAACGTGGTCAATGAACCTAAACTTTATCAACTAATAAACCCAGCAGAAAAAATAGACGCTTATTGTTTTGACTCAAATTGGAAGCACATAGCGGAACAAGTTGTTGTTTTTGAAAATTCATCGAGTGAAGGCAGACAACGTTCTGCAGAGTGCGATGATGGGGAAGAAATGATTGATGAAGACTTTTTCTACTGTCAAAAGCATAAAGATTTGTACTTCAAATGTGCTGAGGTTGGAGTTGGTATGCCAGATGTGGGATTTGAACTACAAGATCCCTATCATGAAGTCATATGTGAACTCGAACTAGCTTGGCCGAAGCACAAAAAAGGGGTCTATACAGGGGATGACAAACCTTGGTTTCAAGGTTGGGAGTTCAAAACTGTTGAAGAGGTGCTAGAAGATCTAAGTTGGTTGGATGCTTAAATATCTTTAGCCCTAGTAATTTATCAAACGCCGAGCACATATTATTGTTCTCGGTGTTTGGGTAATACTTATTACATTTGGTAATTATTATTACGCTTAGCTAAGCTGTTTATGGTAAAATTCATTTATTTTCAGTATCTTAGTGATTGGCATAGGTCTCGCAATAGTCTGTATAGATAACTAAAGTGAGGTAAATATCATGTGCCAATTTTGCGATAAGCCACTAAACCAAAGCCTATACCAGTTTGACAACGAAACTGAGTCCTTAATGAAGTCGTGTCCACGCTGTTCAGAAGACGCGGGTTATCATGTTTTCTATCCCGCACCTGAGATGTTTGGTTGTTCGACGGCCCGCATCAATAGCTGCAATCCAACGGGCATTCAGAGCCATTGTAAATACTGCCGCAGTAAACGTACGGTGCCGAAAAATGCTTTTAAAGCATCCTGTATGACTAAAAAACATCCTAATGATCTGATTTTTCAACAAGAGTTTGATTTTAGAGTGTAACTTGCGTCACTGATTGCATAAAATAGTACACATTAGAAAAGTATGGAATTCTGCGATGTTACCGTCAGTATTGAGTGATCAAGTTGTAAAGAGCCTTAAAAAATACGTTAAGGCGGCATTCAACATGAATAGCCCGAGGTTTGAAGATAAGAACCATTCGATGATAGATGTATTTCTGTCTGATACAAAAAACCTTATCAAAGGACCTTATCTGTCGGTGCAACTGCCATTTCGACAAAGTAACCTGTCTCAACAGTTTTTTGAGCACTTTGAGTTACCTTTTCCTCCTTATACGCATCAGTCCATTGCATATCAGCGTTTAGGTAAACCGCAGCCAGAATCTACCTTGATCGCGACTGGAACTGGCTCGGGCAAAACAGAGTGTTTTCTATACCCGCTACTTAACCATTGTGCTGGTGAACCCATGCCTGGTGTTAAGGCTATAGTCATCTATCCTATGAATGCCTTGGCCACAGATCAAGCTAAGCGTTTTGCTGAAACCATCTATACCAACGAAGGCTTAAAAGGCAAGGTGACAGTTGGACTATTCGTGGGAGGACAAGAAAAAGAGGGCGCTAATACTGCGATGAGCGCTGAGCAAGTGATAACGTGCAAGCATCATCTACGCAATAACCCACCAGATATCTTACTCACCAACTACAAAATGCTCGACTATTTAATGATGCGCCCTGAGGACCAAGCTCTATGGTTGTATAATCAGCCTGGTATGCTGCGCTATTTGGTTGTAGATGAACTGCATACTTTTGATGGTGCTCAAGGGTCAGATCTCGCGTGTTTGATACGCCGTTTGAAGTATCACCTGCAAGTTGAATCTGACAAGTTTGCATGTATTGGTACCTCAGCGACGGTCGGTGACGAACTTGATCCTCTTTTGAATTACGCCGAGAACATCTTTGATGCTGAATTCATTGAGGAATCTGTTGTTAAAGAAGATAGATACTTGTATGAAGAGTACCTGTCCAAAGCGGATATCTCTGAATATTCTTATCCTCCGTTTGATGAAGTTGAGCCTCTGAACCCGAGTGGCTTTGAGTCAGAAGTTAGCTTTCTAAACCAACAAATAAGATGCTGGTTTCCCGAGTTTGAATACTCGCTACCCGATGACATCGAGTCTGATGATGGGCGCTTGTGTCGTATTGAACTTGGTAAGAGATTAATGTCTCATCGCTTTTTCCATTCTTTATTACAAATGCTTGATGGGAAAATTAAACCTCTATCGTCTTTGGTTGCCGAAATAAGCCCTGCATTCTCTATTTCTGAGCAACAAGCAGAGCGAGTGGTGCAAAGCTTTGTATCGCTTGTCTCTATTGCACGTCGAGAAATCATTGAAGATGAAGAACAGACACAGAAACGTTTAGATCGAGGGAAGCCAAGACCAGTATTGCCATTTCTTCAGGTAAGAAACCAACTTTGGCTACGTGAGTTGAGACGTTTGGTCGCTAGTGTTGATGCTGTGCCAAAACTCAGTTTTGGTGATGATATTTCAGGAGAACACTCTGAAAAATACCTCCCTGTTGTGAACTGTCGTGATTGTCATGTGACAGGCTGGGGAGCATACGTACATGGGTACAGTGAGCAATTAGAAACTGAACTAGACGTATTTTATCGCCTTTTTTTCGCCCGTCATCAAAGTGTACGCATTGCGATTCCATTGGAGGAGGAACAAGATCCACCTGCGAAAGGGATAATCCGACGTATTTGTTCTCGCTGCTTAGCAACAAATAAAGACAGCGATAAAGATGAGTGCAATCAGTGTGGCTATGAGAAGCCGATTCGCGTGTTTATTCCTGATCTCATTAAAACAAGTGAGAAGAAAGGTCCCCATTTCGATAGTAGTTGCCCTTATTGCAACAGTAAAAATGGGCTATCGATCATCGGGGCACAGTCTGCAACCTTATCGAGTGTCGCAATCAATCAAATATACGGTAGTCGTTACAACGAAAACAAGAAACTGATTACTTTTTCAGATTCCGTTCAAGATGCAGCTCATCGTGCTGGATTCTTTGCAGCGAGAACTTGGCCCCTTATGGTGCGAAGCCATCTAGGTAGCGTGGCGCAAAACGCCCAAGGCTTTAGTCTTGGCGAGTATGCAGATCTAGTAATTAAAAATGCTGAGATGCAGTCCGGTTCTTTGGAGTCATTTGTTGCTAATTTCATCGCTCCTAATATGGAATGGTTAGGTGAATATCGTGACATGTTAGAGGCGGGTGATGACGGTAAGCTAAAACCAAATAGCAAGCTACCGGATTGGGTCAGAAAGCGACTCAGCTGGGAGGTGTTTGCGGAGTTTGGGATGCGTGCCAGTATTGGTCGAACATTAGAAAAAACCTCTGAGGCAACCATTGATATCTGCTCTGGTGATCTCATGAGCGAGCTATCTAAGTTGCATACCAAGTTGCACGAGGAGCTCGGTGAGGATTTCCATGGTGTCACGGATACAGATGTAATTCATTTCGCATTTGGCGTATTGCATCGCATGCGTCACAAAGGTGCAGTTGCACATGAAGCTCTGGGCCATTATATTCGAGAAGGTGGTGAAACGTACTACCTGACTAAAATCGATAAAGACACTTCTAAGTACATGCCCAACTGGAGTAATAAAACACGCACTCCGGCGTTTTTGACGTTTGGTAAAAATAAGCGTTTCGACGAACTTATAGGTTCAAAATCGAGAAAAAGCTGGTATCAGAACTGGGTTGAACGCTGTTTCGACAATGGCAGTAATGTCATGATTAGTAGCCACGCTGTGACCATATACACGTTGTTAATGAAGACGCTGCGAAGAGTGGGGGTCACTCAAGAATTTGAGTCAAAGGGGCAATCGGTATGGGGTATTCAGCCCAGTGCTCTCCTCATTACTAACCAAGTTACGAATCTTGGCTGCGATTGCTGCACCAGCTCAGTATCGGTGGCACAAGAGGCGGTCAATGTATGGCGTAATCAGCCTTGTCACAACGAAAACTGTAGAGGACGTTATGTCGTTGAACAACGTTTGCAAGACAAGGAGTGGTCTTACTCCCAAGCTTATCGAGTTAATGCACAGGAACATACGGGTCTTCTGGAGAGAAGCGTTAGGGAACATACCGAGAAGTCATTTATAAAAGGAGAGGCCAATTGGTCGGTGAACTTGCTATCGGCAACACCGACTTTGGAAATGGGGATTGATATTGGTGATCTTTCATCAGTACTACTTTGTTCAGTTCCTCCTGCGCAGTCGAACTATCTTCAGCGTATCGGGCGTGCTGGCCGTAAAGACGGCAACGCTTTCAATATGACGGTAGCAGAGGGTAACCCACATGACCTCTATTTCTACCAAGATCCATTAGATATGATGTCGGGTAGCGTTTCAGCACCGGGGTGTTTCCTTGACGCTTCCGCTATTTTAGAAAGGCAACTCACTGCGTTTTGTATGGACTGTTGGATACAGACAGGGATTGGTAGCGATCAAATATCGAAGCGCGTAAAACAAATGCTTGATGCCAGTGAGGGAAACCAGACTGAGCGTTATCCTTTTAACTTCATTAATTACGTCGAATCCAATAAAGATAACCTGTTTAATGAGTTTGTATTGGTTTTTAACAGCATATCCGAGCACTCGATGGCCAAGTTGCGCGAATTTATTATAGGTAGCGACGAACAATATGGGTTAGCAGCAAAAATCCAGCAAAGCTTGGAAATGCTGGTAAAGGATCGTAAGTCTTTGCAAGGCCGTGCTGAGAAGCTCAAAAGAAGCATCAATAAGCTAAAAGAATCACCGGTAAAAGATAAGAACTATCAGGATGATTTAAATGAACTTGAGAATGAGAGGAATGCGTTACTTGCTCTGATTCGTGAAATCAACGGTAAAGATGCCCTCAATTTTATGACGGATGAGGGTTTACTGCCCAATTATTCTTTTCCCGAAGCTGGCATTACTCTTCGCTCAGTTCTTTGGCGTAAGAAAGAAAATGTAGAACAACAAGACGGTCAAAGTCAGTATCTTACGAAAACCTTTGAGTACGAGCGGCCAGCTGCTGCGGCGATCTCTGAGCTCGCACCAACAAACCATTTCTATGCTGGTGGACATAAGGTAGAGATCGAACAAATTGATATGAAGGTATCAGAGCCTGAAACTTGGCGTGTTTGTAGCCATTGTAATCACAGTGAATTGCTAGAAGCTGATCAGTTTTCAACTTGTCCTAAATGTGGTCACCCAGGCTGGAGCGATGCAGAACAAAAAATGAGGTTGCTTAAGCTTCGTCAGGTTTATGCTCGTTCCAATGCGCGAGAAGCAAGGATTACCGATGATGCGGACAGCCGCACACCATCGTTCTTCCAGCGTCAACTGCTTGTCTCCTATAAGCCTGAAGATGTTCAATACGCATATGAAGTAGACAACGATGAAGTACCATTTGGATTTGAATATTTGAGTAAAGTATCTCTTAGGGATATTAACTTTGGTTCGGTAGCGGAAGACGCAACAGAGTTTTATGTAGCGGGTGACATTAAGAAAAAAACCGGATTTAAGGTGTGCTCGGATTGTGGTTTTGTGCAAAAACCATATACCACAGAAGAAAAGCACGACATTAGTTGTAAATACAGAGGTAGTACCAAAGAGACAAAGTTCGAAGACTTCTTGTATCTCTATCGTCAACTAGAGTCAGAGGCCATTCGCATTCTCTTGCCTGTGAGTAATTATGGCATGGGCCAAGTGACTGAAGCATCGTTAAGTGCTGCGCTTCAGCTAGGCATGAAGGAATACTTTAAGGGTAGTGTAGATCACATTAAAGGTACGATTTATCGTGAACCTGAAGATGCTGGCGAAAGCTATCGTCACTATTTGGTGATCTATGATTCTGTTCCGGGCGGTACAGGTGCGTTGAAAGAGCTGATGCAAGATGAAGGCAACCTTCTGAAGTTGTTGAGGAAAGCACTTGATCACATCAATCAATGTGAATGTAACTTTGAAGAGAAAGATGGCTGTTACAAGTGTGTCTATGCCTATCGTGATCGAGGAAAGATGAGGGCGATTTCTCGTGATCATGCAAGAAAGCTGCTCACTACAATCTTGGATCATGAGAATGAACTTAAACCGATCAAATCGCTGTCTGATATTTCGATTAATGTAATGTTGGAGTCAGAGCTTGAACGCCTGTTTATCGATACACTGCAACAATCGACGTCAGAGTTCATTATTTCTAAAGACTTCGTTCACGGTAAGGCAGGTTGGTCGTTACTGTCGAAACTCAACAAAACAGTGAGCTGGCATCTTGTTCCGCAAGTTCACCTTAGTAGTAAAGACGGAGTTGCAGTAGATACAAGACCTGATTTTGTTCTTTATCCTGCATCAGAAAGCTTAAATGCAAAGCCTGCCGCGATTTATCTTGATGGTTTCGAACACCACCAAAATAGTGTGCATGACGACGTACTTAAACGGACTGCTGTAATCAGTAGTGGGAAGTATCAGGTTTGGACACTTACTTGGCATGATTTGGTTAACCCAGATTCGAAACACTTAAAGGAAGTATTCGGTCTGAATCGCATGGAAGTTAAGCAAAAAGAGCCTCACTATCCGCTGTTCAATCAACGAAACTACGAAACGTTACGTAATGTTTATGATGGTAAGAACAACTTTTTATTGTTTAAACAATGGATACACCAACCATTAGAAATGGGTACTTTGTTCAAGCAGGCCGCATTCGCGAACAGCTTTTACTGGTTATCGATAAAAGGTTCGAAAGATCCTGCTACCAGAAACAAGTTCATTTATGAAATGAAAGAGAACTGTGACACATATCGTCAGCAAGATCTGTGTTTGGATGCTCCTTTCTTTTTTGGTGGTTTACTTGATGCAACAAGCACATCTCAAAGGCTGATTGAAGTCGCAACAGTGATGCCAGCACAGTGTTATATCTCTGTAGTGAAGCAGCAAGTGAAAGGGTTAGAACCAGCGGAGTATGCTGAGTCAGTTACTAGGCTTCACCTATGCTTCGATGATCGCTACATCGATGAAGACGGCTATGAGCAGGCGCTTGCCGGATATTGGAAGTTAGTGAATATTGGCCAGTTTATGTCTGACTTCTCTTTCACTTCGCGAAAAGCATTGCTTGACGAACCTGTAGTTAAAACCAAGCCAAAACTTAAAGAAAATACGAGGGATGAGGGTGCTATTTCTGACGGTTGGCAGGAAATTATTGAGTTAGAGCTTGTAGAGAACACACTCGTTGAGTTAATGATATCTAAAGGTTTAGCAGCTCCAGAAGTAGGCTTGGAAATTAAAAATGCAATGGGTGAGATCATCGCAGAAGCCGAATTTGCATGGCTGGATAGAAAAGTGGCGTTGATTCTTTCAGAGTTGGATAGCTTTGAGTCAGAGTTTATAAGCCAAGGCTGGGAGACTGTAGTTGGTGAGCTAGACGAAATGACAATAAATAATTTAATAGACTTAATGGGGAAGTAGAGAATGAGTGTAATGGAAATGCCTAAAGTGGCTATCGCCGGTGATTTTTTAGCGGCTTTTGCAAAAATCCCCAAGAAGCAACAAAAGAAAGTTCAAGAGTTTATTAGTAAATTTCGTCAAGACCCAATGAGCTCTGGCATCAACTATGAGAAAGTCCGAGACGCCAAAACTGCGAATGTCCATTCAGTTCGAATTGATCAGACTTACAGAGGTATTGTTCTAAAACCTGAAACTGGCAACTTGTATATGTTAATGTGGGTTGCGCATCATGATGATGCATATGATTGGGCCAGAAGGCATGATTGCCAGATTCACCCCTCCACAGGTGCGATACAGGTTATTAATGTAGAGCACGTCGAGGAAGTTTCAGTTCAGAAAGCTATCGTGACAGAGGTTAGAAAGGCGCTGTTTGAAGTGTACAACGCTAAACAAATCATGGCGTTAGGTGTACCGGAAAGCTTTGTTGAATCTGTACTTGCTGTCACATCAGAAGCTGAACTTGAAAAACTAGAGCCTCGCATACCACCCGAAGCGTATGAACCGTTATATCTGCTAGCCGCTGGAGAGGACTACGATGAGCTATTGGCGTCGTACAATGAGGTTAAAGAGGACGAAGTTGTAGACACCAATGACTTTGCCGCCGCCTTGGAGAGAACTTCATCTCAGCGTAATTTCCGTATTGTTACTGATGACCTTGAGCTACAGAAAATGATGAATGCGCCATTAGAAAAATGGCGTGTTTTCCTGCACCCTAGTCAACGGAAATTAGTCACGCGAGAGGCTAAAGGTCCAATACGTGTACTTGGAGGGGCAGGTACTGGTAAAACTGTCGTTGCTATGCACAGGGCTGTCTGGTTGGCAGAAAAACTCGAATCAACCCCAAGTGGTAAAATCTTGTTTACTACTTTCACGCGCAACCTTGCAGCTGATATTAAAGCAAATCTAAAGAAGATCGCTTCAGAAGAACAAATGGAACGAATTGAAGTCGCAAATATTGATGGTTGGATTAAACGTTTCCTCAAACGCTTTAACTATGATTACACGGTGGTTTATGACAACCACAAGGATCGTGAGCTGTGTTGGAAGATTGCGAGTGACCAGATTCCCGTAGAGCTGGGTTTGCCAGAGTCATTTTATGAAGAAGAGTGGCGTCATATAATTCAAGGTCATGACGTAAAAACGAAAGCAGAATACTTCCGTGTAAGTCGTGTAGGTCGCGGTACTGCATTAAGCCGAGTTCAAAGAGCAAAAATCTGGCCTGTATTTGAAGAGTTTCGAAATCAAATGAACCGTAAGCGCATTCGCGAAATGAATGACGCAATGATGGATGCTATTAAAATCCTCAAGGAGCAGAAAATTTCTCTCCCTTACAGTTCAATTGTGGTCGATGAGGCTCAGGATATCGGTAGCCAGGCATTCACATTACTTCGTGCTATCGTTCCAGAGCAGGGGAATGATCTGTTCATCGTCGGTGATGGCCATCAACGGATTTATCGAAATAAAGTGGTTCTGGGACGTTGCGGAATCAACGTTCGTGGGCGACGTTCTCAAAAGCTAAGAATCAACTATCGTACAACGGAAGAGACGCGCAGATTTGCCACCGGGGTTCTTGAAAATGTTGATGTGGATAACCTAGATGGTGAGCAGGATAAGTCTACGGATTATATGTCGCTGTTCCACGGTGATGCTCCTGTAGTGCATTTGGGTAAAACTCTTGGTGATGAGGTTGACTTTATTAAGTCTCAAATTGATAGCCTGTTAACAGTGGAAGTACCCTTGCAAGATATCTGCCTGGTGGCAAGGACACAGGCGATGAGAGATAACTATGCACGTGAGCTTGAGGCAAGAGGTATTCAGTATCACGCTCTTTCCGTTGACAGCGCAGACAGTGATAAACCTGGGTTACGTGTTGCAACCATGCACCGTGTTAAAGGGCTGGAGTTTCAATACATCTTTATTGCAGGTGTGAACGATGGAGTAATTCCTTTGAAACGACTGTTGACGGAAGACCCTGTTGAAAAGCGTGATTATGACTTTAATGAGAGGGCACTACTTCATGTAGCGGCTACTCGTGCGATTAAAGGGTTGTATGTAACAGCTTCAAATCAACCAAGTTCTTATATCTCAAGCTACATCTTACACTAATCGCATGGTATTCTCTAAGTGTAAGCGGACAACCTCTATAAATTCATTATGTTTGAATGGTATTTTAACTATCTAAGCTATTGATGTTTTGTGCTTTAAAGTTGTATTTCATAGGCTGTCTAGTGCTTTGTCTAAATGCAAACGATCGTCATTATGGATGAATAAATGGCGAGTCGAATAGTAAACAACCCAATAATCAGGAAGTTTGTTGGGTGCGACTTACCTTGCTTCATTAAATATTTAGTGGTTCAGGTATGGATGATGATATTTCCGTTCTAAAAGGTGTGCCGGAGTTAATCTTTTAGGCGTTTAGTGGCTTGGTTTTAGTATTTGGAGTGGGGAGCTTGTGAATATTACGTCTGAAAGAGCTGGCTTTGTAAAGTTTGTCGAAGATAATTTAGTTAGAACAAAAAGTGAAAAGCTTAAGGTAAATCCTCTCAAGCAATTCCATGTTGGATTGCTCCGACCTTTACCAGAAGACAAAACTGAAACTTCAAACCGAACTCGTAATAGTGTTGCTTCTATCACAGCGCCGTCATCGGCGGGTTTCTCATTCTATATTACAGGTTCTAGGATTCGCCTTTCAATTGAATATGAATGTACAACTTTTTGTGACGAAAGCGTAAGAGATTCTCAGACTCGTGGTCGTAAGAGTGAAAATTGGAGGAAAGAAGTTTACTCATTAGAGAAAAACTTTTTTGAAGCGCTTGCCCCTGATAATGGTTCGTATACTAATGTTTCAACAAATATTTTTGGATCTGAGGACGGTCATAGAGCAAAGCTATATCAAACTTGGCGTCCCTTTAAAGCTGGGTACATAGTCACACTAACCCTAGCCAATCAACAGACTATTGCAGAGACTGAAAAAGAAACGTCAAAGATGGCGAGTAAGACGATTTTTGATGTGAAACTACGGTGCACAGTTATAGAGGGGAAAGTTAGTAGTTATCCTCAGAAAGACTTTTCTCTGTTGACTGATGAGGAAAAGGAACTGGAGCTAAGATATAAAACTGTTAAAAATTACGCGATTGGGCATGCTGTCGGCGTCGATTGGTCAGTTCAAAACGGACACCGTGTAATTGAAACTACCTTCATGCCAAAAGTAGAGGTGCCTAGTGTTACAGCGAATACTGCGGGTTCTGAAACCAACCACCTCAATTTTAAAATCCTATCTACCTGCCACAAAAACAAGAGTGTTTTTGATTATTTAACAAACTTTGCCAATGGGTATGGCGATTGGTTGAGCATGCAGCAGTCGATGATGGATGCTATGGAATCTCATGAGCGTGAGGTAGCAAATAGTATCGTTAATAGAGCGAAAATTGCCTACGCGCGAATTGTTGAAGGGATTGAATTTTTAAAAGGGAATAAACAGGCTCAACTTGCGTTTTCATTTATGAACGCAGCAATGCTCAAGCAAATGACTGCAGGTCAAGATTCACCGGATTTTGATAAGTTTAATTGGAGACCGTTTCAGCTTGCGTTTGTATTGATGGCCATGAAATCATCAATTGATGAAGGAGATATCAATCGAGATGTCGTTGATTTGATATGGTTTCCGACTGGTGGTGGTAAAACAGAAGCCTACTTGGGTGTAATGGCTATGGTTTTTGTCTACCGTCGTTTGGTTTATCCTCAAAGCCAAGACAGTACGGTAGCCATCATGCGTTATACGTTGACCCTGCTAACGGGACAGCAATTTGTCCGTGCCGCAAAAGTAGTATGTGCTCTTGAATTACTAAGAAGGAAGTCCGAGAAGTTATTAGGCACCACTCCTTTTACATTGGGCCTATGGGTTGGAAGTAAAAGTACTCCAAATACCTACTATCAAGCTCAACAGGTTCTTAACAACCAAAATTTTGAAAAGTTAGGGATGACATCTTGCCCTTGGTGTAAAAGCAAATTTTCTGAAAAGAACTACCTAGCACACGAAACACGGTTCGACATCAAGTGTACAAATGAAGCTTGTGAATTTGGTTCCAGTAACAATAGCATACTGCCGTGCAAAACGGTCGACGAATCCTTATACGACAACCCGCCAACTCTTCTACTTGCTACTGTAGATAAGTTTGCCATGCTTGCCTGGGATGGTAGGGCGGAAGTATTTTTTGGAGGTAAAGGGAAACGACCTCCGGAACTGATCATACAAGACGAACTTCATCTGATATCGGGTGCTTTAGGATCAATAGTAGGCCTGTACGAAGTCGGTATTGAAACGGCGTTGATAAAGCGTGGTATTTATCCGAAGTACATCGCATCAACAGCAACGATTAGGAATGCGAGTGAGCAAGTTAAGCAACTTTACGGTAAATCCTCAGCAGTCTTTCCTCCTGCCGGGCTAGAACATGATGATTCATATTTTGCTAGAACGGTCCCGATAACAGAGAAGCCAGGACGTTTGTACGTGGGCTATATGGCATTTAGTAAATCGAAAAGAGATTCTCTAGAGCCATTGTCCAGTTTAATTGCTATTGCGCCAGCGGTACATTTTGTTGGTAAGCCAGAATATAAAGATGCTTGGTGGACTCAGTTGGTTTACCACGGAAGTTTGAAAGGGGTTTCGGCGAGTGACGCTTCATTTAAAGGGCCAATTACTCGTTCAATACAGCAGAAGCTTTTTGAATATACGCAGGAACTAACAGAAGACGAGCACAAATCTCGCAAACAGGAAGTAAGTCGTCTGCTAAATGTAAAGTCGCTGACTTCTCTTCAGGGCGCCGAGAAGAACAATCAGACGTTTGCCGAGCTTGAAGAGCCGTATCGAAGCTCTAATGTTGTAGATGTCGCTTTGGCAACTAATATGATATCAGTTGGGTTAGATGTAGAGCGTTTGGCGGTAATGGTCATAAACGGTCAGCCCTTGACTACGTCTGAATATATTCAGGCAAGCAGTCGTGTTGGTCGTGGCGAAATACCTGGTGTTGTATTTGTAAACTATTACAAATCACAGACTAGCAGCTTATCTCACTATGAAAACTTCCGTTCTTATCATGAGTCATTTTATCGCTATGTTGAACCAACAAGCCTTACTCCTTTCACTTATCAAGCACTCAAGAAGGCATTACATGCGTCTCTAATTATTGCATTAAGAATGTCTGGTATTGGGTTGGTTGCTAATGGCAGTGCAGATCTGTTCGATGCCAAAAACCAAGATGTGAGCCTGCTTGTGCAAATGTTGAAAGGGCGCATACGCAATGCCATAGAAGGGCCTTTTGATACTGACTTACAGCGACAAGACCAAGCTATCAAACTGAACACAACGCTAGATATGTTAGAAGAACTGGTTGAGGAGTGGTCTCAACATGCTAAAGAAAGCAAACAAAAAAGAAGGCAGCTTCATTTTAATAGCAAAGATCGGGCCGTGGACTCATTAATAAAAACACATGATGTTGAAAAAAAGGCTCTTTGGGATACACAAACATCGATGCGAAATGTAGAAGACAGCACTCTTGTTAATACAGTTCGAGGGCTAAAAAAATGAACACTAAATTGACGGCTATTAGATTATCTCACATTGCTTCCCAGCAAGGTGTTGGCAGCATCGCTCGTCTGGAAAATGATTACACTGGTGTCATTGTTGATACTCGTTATTGGTTTACTAGTGGTAATCCGACTCCCCAAAATGAGTTGAAAAATGTTAGTCGTATTCAACGCTGCTTGGAAATTCCTCAACGTCTTTATTTACCACCTACCGGTAACGAAGATAATGAAGACGACGCGAGTAGAGCGATACCTGCTGTTCTATTTCCTAGCTATTTGCAATGTATGGGCTGTGGTCAACTTGATCTAGCTCCCTGGGATAATAGTCCCCATAAATCATCGACTAAGCCACGTTGTATCAAATGTAATGGGGTGATGAGTCAGGGGACATATTGTGTAGTAGACAACTTTGGTAACTTAGATGATGTCAATTGGAGTTATCTTTGTCATTACCCTTTTAATCGCGAGCTAAAAAGAATAGTTCCACCTGAAGGTAAGGCTGCGGTTTGCTATAACTCCCATCATAAAGATCATTTAAGAATCGAATTTGTAAGTGGACGTCAGAAGGTATCTTGTTCTTGTTGTGGTAGTTCAGTCTTTTTTGAACCAACTCAGGCAGGGCTTAAACCAATGAAGCCGCAGCCTTGGATTTTTGAAAAGATTGTCGACGAGTCAGCAGAATTCAAGCGCAAAGGGGAAGTTGTTGAAATTAACCATCCAAGTGTATATTCACCAATTAACCTTGATGGGTTAGTTATCCCTCCGGAATCAAATAGCAATGACTGCGACCAGACGTTTGGTGATATTTCAACGTATTCAGATGATCTTGATGATGTATTAAATGCGCCAAGTGATTTTTTGAGAAAACGTCGAACGGATCAATTAGCAAGAAAGCTAAACATAGCCGTTGAAGAAATACACAAAGCATTATATGTCTATGAGTTTGGTGTCAATGAGCATGATACTCAAGAGCTCATTGGTACACCGGGTCAAATGAAAGAAGAAGAGTATGATGCATTAATTACGGAACAGTCTTTTTCTCCATCGGCAGACTTTAAAACAAGACATCTAACAGAGTTTTATGAGGATCTGCGGTCTAGTTTATCCGATGAATTACTTCCAATAAGCCTAATCGTTAACGACTTGGTGAAAGTGGAGCGTCTTAGAAAGGTACAAGTATTTAGCGGTTTCCTTCGCTCACAAAGAGATTTAGATCCTGAAACAGATGCCTCAAAGAAATCGAAAGCTCAGGAAGACAAAGACAAATTTCAACCTCAAACAGTACAGCCTAATATTGTTGGTGACACTGATTGGCTACCAGCGATCAATCTTTATGGAGAGGGAATCTTCGTTACATTGAGCTTAAAATGGTTAAGAGCTTGGTCATATCATGATGGGGTTGCACGAAGGATTAGTGAACTAGCTAACCATTATGAACAGTCTGAGAGCCAACTTATGGTTGATGAGCTTACTCCTGAATTTGTTTTACTTCATACGTTGTCGCATTTGATCATAAGAGAGCTGGAAGATAAATGTGGTTACCCGGCATCGTCGTTATGTGAACGAGTTTATTCTTCAAAAGAAGAAGGTATGCATGGTTTTTTGATTTATACCGCAGTGGCTGACAAAAGCGGCTCTCTTGGTGGGTTAATGGAATTGGCTGAGCCAAAGTCCTTTCTAACTATTTTAGATAGTGCAATAAAAAGAGCGCATTGGTGTACGTTAGACCCAGTGTGTTCAGATCATGGTGGGCAGGGGAGAGATGGCCTCAATAGAGCGGCCTGTCACGGTTGTACTTTAGTTCCCGACACCAGTTGTTCATACGGCAATGTCTTCTTGGACCGGGTGTTGATTAAAGGTGATAGGGAATATGGAATCCCTTCCTTGGTAGAATTTATTCGGGAGAATGCCAGTGAGTAAACGAGTCAATGAATTACCTCAGTCACATAACCTTACCAAACAGCAACAAAGAGTGTTGAGGTTACCGTTAGAGGGACAGCATTTGGTAGTGGGTGCGCCGGGTACAGGTAAGTCTGTAGTCGCACTGCATCGCATGAAAAAATACCAAGGAAAAGGCAGAGCGCCTAAAGTGTTGACGTTCAATCATGTGCTAGCAGCGCATACATCTCAACTAGCTGAGTGTGACTTAACAACCGCGATGAGTTGGTTATATAAAACACAGTACGAACTGACTGAGCAGTATATGCCAGAGAGGCCACCTACTGCTAAGGAAAAAAAGAAAAGGGAAGTGAACCCAGACTATTATCAACTCAAAAATATCTTTGCATCTCATTACGGGAAGGTTCCAATCCAAGATCTGATCGTAGATGAGGGACAAGACTTACCAACAGGATATTATGAATCAGTAATGGAGCTAGGTTTTGAGAACTTTTTCATTGTTGGTGATCAGAACCAACAGATTACAGAAGATAATTCGAGTCGAAGAGATTTGGAGGAGGTATTGGGGTTATCTCCAGGTAGCGTAATTGAGCTTGAGGAGAACTTCCGGAATACGGGGCCAATTGCCAAGCTTTGTCAGCACTTCTATACAGATAGAGCGAGCCCATTGCCTAAGTTGCCCGAGCGCTCATCGCTATTAAAACCGACGCTTATGAACTATTCAACGGTAAATGCCTGTGTAGAGACTATTCTAAGAGCTGCAGATAGAGACAGTGGAAAGCTAATTGGTGTTATTGTCGCCAGCGAAACTAAGAGAGCTGATTACGTTAAAAAGTTCGATCAAATTGACGTCAAGAGGGATAACGAAAAACCAATAGTATCCAGTTACTCCAGCAATCAAAAACAAGGCAATGTTAATATCGACTTTTCAAAAGGTGGTATTGTTGTTTTATGTGATAAATCTGTTAAAGGGATTGAATTTGATACAGTTTATGTCATTTTGGATGGACTTAAAATCATCGGCGAAGATAAAGATGCAATGAGAAAGCGGTTGTACGTTATGACGTCTAGAGCTAAAGATGAACTTTTCTTGATGCAAAGTGCTCAGTACCCAAACCAACCAGTTGAAGCGTTGCTTCCGTCTGATCCCAACATTTTAGAAAGAGATACAATCTAATGGCTAAGCAACAATTTTATATTCCTATTTGTGTAGATAACCTTGCTCAGTTTTTTGCTTTTGGCTTTATTACGCCAGCTAGCGTTTTTCCGATAGGTCATTATATACCAGATGAGTTGTTTCTTCACTCAAACGTTATACCGTTACACAGGAAACCCACAGCGAAAGCTAAGATACCAGCTCATGGTGTACAAGCGTCGAGGAAAGAAGATCCATATGCAAAGAGTGCTATTGTAATTGTCTCCTTAGATGGAGCTAACCTAGAACCGTCAGAATCTTCAACGTGGCTGTATTTAGATAGAATTTTGCCAACCTACTGTATTAGGGAGGTAATCTTTGAGGATCAGGATGCTCATGAACACTTTGATTATTTGACAAGGTCAACGGGGCGCGTATCCGATGAATTACTCAATAGAATAAGCTTCAAAAAAGGTGACTTTGATAAATTTCTGCAACTAGAGGAGCTAAGCGAGCTAGTTGGTGTTGAAGATGCATTAGAAACTAACGGTGCTCTGAGGCCGCTAGGGTTTGATCAAAACTTACTCTATAAAATGAGTGGATACGGTGCAGCTCTCGCTCTGACATATGTAATGGCTAAGAACGGCAAAGTAGCCAATGATGCCTTTAAAGTACTTTCAAATGTAGGAGCAAACGAAAGTGATTCTGCGTCTCCTTTAGCTATAAAGTTGACCAAACTATATCTATTTCGTGATTCTGAAGAAGATAGCTCAAAACATCGTATTCAGGACGAATTCTTTGACTTGTTGATTAGCTGCGGCGCAAACGAGAAAGTGTTAGATAAGCTTATTCCCTTTTTCGATTTAGATCTCGGAGAACCTAAAGCTACTGAATTTTTACGAGGCCTCAAAACTCGCCTTAGCGATACGCTGAAAGGTAAAGTGGAAAGTACGAATTCTGAGCAAATGGAAGCTTTCCGCAAAGTAGATCGGGTCAGTCAGTTTATAGATCAGGTTGTAACAATGTTCTCATTGCTTGATGAAACGGAAAAGCTCTTTACACAACCCATACACACTATTAGTGGAGAAGGGTACGTAAATATCGCGATGGCTTATGGTATGCGAGATAAGTTTTACGAAGTTCCAAAGAGTGTCAGACAAATTCAAGGGTTAGAATGTTTTGTTATTGAACGTATGTATGAGTATTTCTTAACTGTCACGAATCAAACGAGTGAAAGGATTAAACAAGAGTTCTCGTTAGTACCAACATTAGTAGATATTTTAGATGATTCACAAACGCCTGAACTCAAAAGTGTACTATCTCATAAGTTTGATCTAGTGTCGAACAACCTCAAGCAAATCGTGTCAGTTGGAGAACATATTTATGTTCCAGAGCATCCAGAGAAATTGATTGAAATCTTACCGTCAAATGAGTCTGAGTTTGCAGCTAAAATGGTTGCGCAAAGAGCCTTTGAAGATGTTGACTTCAATGTCATTTTGAAACTTTATGAAGACGAAAAGGCTCTTGCTAAAGCTCGTAAGAAATTCGCGAATCAATTGAATAAACTATGAGATTAAATCCGTCTCAGCCATATAACAATGGCAGCTATGCCGAGCTGTTAATTTTTGATGCGTTTCGTGGCGTCGAAATGTCAGAGGCCATCTGTTTTAACTCTCTTCACCTGATGTCACACAGTGAAAAACGTATGGGTGAGTTAGATTTTGTTCTAGTTTGTAGCCGAGGCATTTTCGTTTTTGAGGTCAAGGGCGGGCGAGTTTATCAAAATGAAGGTAGATGGTATTCGAGGTCGAGGCAAAGAAATTACTCAATTGAAAACCCATTTAATCAATCACGAACTGCCCTATTTTCAATGCTAGACTCATTGAATGAAAAAGGTATTTCATTAGAATGCGTTCCTGTTGGCTACGGTGTTCTACTTCCAAATACATTAGGGTTAACAAGTTCGTTAGAGTATGACGCTTTTATGTTTGGATGTAAGAATATACTTAAAGGTTTCAGCTCTTGGTTAAATAAATTTATTGAATACTGGGTCAAAAAAGTGGATTCGCCCGTAAATCTATCTGCCCATGAAATTTTAGAGATAGCGAATCTTTTAAGACCTGATTCTATTTTAAATCAAAGAGCAGCGAAGGTTTCTGCGTGCATTGATCATTTGAACGCAATGCAAAAACAAGTAGTGACTGCCTTTGAAAATAAACAGCGTGTTATATGTGAAGGCGCAGCTGGAACAGGTAAGACTTACTTAATTAAACTAATATCTAGGGAATTTGTTCACCCCGACGAAAAGATACTAGTGTTGTGTGAGTCTAGATGGTTGAAAGGACGCCTAAAATCAGACTTGAACACTTCAAATATAGTTGTTGCGACTATTGATAGTCTGCAGGTTGATTCACGTAGGTCTTTTATTAGTCAATATGATGTGGTGATTGTAGATGAAGCTCAAGATCTGTATCAATCAAATAAACTATGTAAACTGGAGCCTTATATTAAAGGTGGCTTTCAGAAAGGTAGATGGGTCTTATTTCAAGACCTGATCAATCAAAGCGAGTTCTTTGAAAGCCCGGACGAGTCAGTGATGGAATATCTGAAAAACTCTTGTGATGTTCATTTGTCATTAGATGTTGCTTATCGATACTCAAGAACCACATTAAACTTCCTCTCTAACCTATTAGATTCTGATAGGATTGCAACGAAGAAGATTCAAGGTCCTGACGTCGAAATATTTTCTTCTGATACCGAACAAGACGAAATAAAACAAGTTGAGTTCGTAATATCTAACGCTTTAAAAGCAGGTTATCGTCATTCCGACATAACTATCCTTTCTAGTAACCCTTTCTTTGATAGCTGCGCCTCTAGAACTTCAGATACCGTACTAAGAAATATTGTTCAACTAGATGATTTCAATGTAAAGAACATGCCGCTGCCAGGGATAAGCTTTTCAGAGCTTAATCACTTTAAGGGATTAGAAAACAAAGTGATCGTCTTGGTGGATTTTAAGAAGAAATGTTTGGATAACACCTCTAAGGCTTATGTCGCAATGACACGAGCATCTGAACATTTATTCGTTGTATGGTCGACAGGAGAGAGTCCTATTCCCTTGTCATTCAGCGAACCGAAAGCAATAAGCTCATTAGATGATATTTCTGAATCAATAGATATGGCCGATTGGCAAGAAGTTCTGGACATAACATTTCTTTTAGAAGAGTGTGCGGCGTTCATAAAGTTAAATGTACCTGTGCCGATCTGTGGCTACGAACTCGTATTAACTGACAAAGTAGTGTCTGAAGTTGAACTTGCCTGGCCTCAATCTAAGCTTTGTATCTTTGGAGATGACACAGAGCCTAAAGATATAGATGAATTTGTATCGGCAGGGTGGACCTGCTTTCAGTCGCCATTTAGCAATACTGAGTTAAACGAAATATCGAAATTAATTCTAGATAGCTAAAGCTGTTATTGCCTACAAGAGTGTGCAGTTGCTAATAGCTGCTAGCGATAGCTAAAGGAAATATGAGACCTGCTAATGAGATTTCTGAAAATAAAGGAAGTCATGACAAAGACCGCTTTAAGTAGGTCTTCTATTTATCGAAAGATGAGTGAGGGCTCATTTCCTAAGCCCGTACCTATAGGGGAGAGGGCCGTTGCTTGGGTCGACAGTGATGTAGAAGAGTGGATGAAAGAGTGTGTAAAGCAGCGATGATTGCAGCTAGTCGAAAGGGAACACATCCAAATAAACATCCAGTAATTGAAGAAAGGTAATGTATGACCTGCTTCGCTGTGGGCTCATCGGCACCAGTTTCCTAAATTCTCTTGTGAGTGAATCACGGTTCTCTTTTTTGGTTTGAAGCAGGTGGATGCTAATGTTTCCTTTTTCATGATAGCCAAGAAACTTAGCTTCATCCGAACGGTGTATATCGACACCAATTGCTGTCATTTTTTGAGATAACCGATCATATCTATGTGGGATAACTGCTTCAATAGTTGTGGCATTAAAGCCAACTCGGCTTTGTACTAACTGTTCCCAATATCGGTAATGAGAAATGACTTTATCAATCGTTATTTCATCGGACGCTAGTTTATGAGAAAAATGCCATTTAATTCTTACGTGCTCATCCTTAATGCCAATCACTTTCATGGTTTTGAGTAAGAATGCGACGGTCTTTATATCATGCGTTCGAACTAAGTGTCCTTTAGCCCCTACACAATGGTGAAGCGCTTTGGTTACTTGGGATAGGTTGATCTTGGCATTACGTAGCGCCTCTGATTGCAACGATTTATCAAATTGCTGCATAAAAAAGTTGAGTTGATCTATTTGATATTGATTTAGCCTGTTTATGCCGCAAAACTCAGGAAGGGTGTTTTTGGATCTTCTCGTGTAAATCTCGCCATGTGATTCCAGCCTAAGTGCAATCCGAGTTATGAGCTGTGCAGATATCTTTGTTAATTCTGCGGCTTGTTTTATAGAGTAACCATAACTTAATAGGGAAATGCATTTAAAAACGTCAGCAATGGGAACACTGTTCGACGAAGGTTTTCTCTCTTCTTTGTTAATAAGTAGCTCAAGAGATCGTTCAAGGTCGGGCTTGGATTTTCCAACCATAGTCATTGGCAATGCGTCGTGATAAAGAGCCAGCGGTTTGCCATTTCGGATTGGCCTCATACTCTTGTTATCGAGTTTTACTGTGTAATCAAGACTATACTGCAATAAGTGAAGGGGAGACTCATTTCGCCTCCTATTTAATAAGTAAATATGAAGGGCGGCTAGGTGTATATAAGAGCTAAATGTCGTTTCAATGGTGCCATGTCCAAGTAAACGTGATAGTACAAATGCCTTTTTCCTTGTATTAGTGCATATACCCAAGCGATGAAATAGCTGGTTTTGCCTATCTGCCGAGAAGAAATTGTGCTGCAATGGCAGAGGGAGGTTATTAGTAGGGTAGCGATTGAAATTGATTAATAACCAATTCCAATTTGCAAAGCTGTGCCGTAGGTGATGAAACCTAAGTTTATCGTCTTGGGTGATCTCTTTTAAGACGACAGTAAGTAATGTAAATGCGTTTTTTAGTCTTTTAGGATCCTGAAAAATTAAAGCATTTGTCTTTTGAGAGCTAAGTTTAGATTTGTCGATAAATGATATGAGCTTCTTTTGCCAGTGAATGGGCATCAAGCAATCTAGTGGTAAGTTGCGAGCACTGTTTCCAGTTTTTAAGGACCGATACTTATTGAGTCTGATATGTACTTGAAGGTAGCCGTGGTCGTTCAAATGAAAGTCATTAAGTTGTAGCCCTCCAATTTCGCCTCTACGCAAGCCACCGTAAAATCCAAGTAAAAATACAACAAGAGCAAGTTCAGCTTCTAAACTATCTTTGTTGAGAAATGATGTTACAGCATCGGCTTCGTGCATTGTGATTAAGTTAGCACTGACATTTGATTTAGATGTTGTTATATCTAAATCAGAGAAGCATAGTTCGGGCACAATTTGAGAACTCACGACAAAATCAGCAAAGTAGAGGACGAAAGATTTCCTTTTAGTTGAGTTGATTCCCTCCGCAACGATATTCAACTTTTCTGCCCACTCTAGAGCATCCATTGTGAATAGGTTACAGTAATTGAATTCTGCTATGAATGGGATTGCAAAGGTTCTCACATAATCGCGAATGGTACTAAAAGTGAGTACTTTCTTCCCTATGTCACCCCGATAAAGCAATTGATACATCCAACTGACTAGAACCCAAACTACTGGATATTTACTAGCGTTATTTTCGGCTTCAAGCCATTCATAAAGCCCCCTCCTGATTAGCCGCCCTTGATGGGCTTGTTCCTTTCTAGTGTTTTTCGATGTCTTCAATAGGTCCAAGAAGCCATGCAATATGCGCACTAACTCATCGCTACTTAGCTCAGTAATATTATTGTAAGAGGTATGGTTCTTTTTCCATGCGGTGCTTTGTCTAACCGTTGCGGCCTGGTTTGTTAATCTCGCTGGTGGTTTTCTGAAGACATCAGTCTTATCGAGGAATACGCGTTTCATTGTTGAACGAGTTAACGGTGTCGATTGTAGTAGGCTAGATTGGATCCTAAAATCGATAGGACTCTGAGTTAGCACCGTTTCGATTCGATGACATTGGCGAATATCAGAAAGATTCAAAGAATATTGTTTAGGTATAGCTGCAGTATGATGACAGTAATCATTGATACAACACATGATTTTTGATGATGTTAATCCTGCTAAGCTTCGTTGTGAAGTTAACTTAGGGACAAGAGCAGGAGCTGTGAGGCTGTACTCATATTGATACAATCTCGCCTTTTTAATCAATAGCCTAGACTGATTGTAATGTTTCATATTGATGAATGAAATTCGGTGTAAAACTAGAAGGGCTTCAGCGACTGGTGACAGAAAATATTGCTGCTTTCCAGAAAAATAACTTAGTTGTTCAGTTCGATATAGGTCTTGGCTGTTGGTGATTAGAGCTGATATATCCTTTATATTGACACATCCTTCTTTTAACAATAGCCATAAAGCAAGCCTCCCTAATGACTGTTCTGAAGACAATGATAATGTGGGTTTCTTGATCTCTGCTTCAAGTTGAGAATAGAGTTTGTCAGCTAACGAGGCTTTGAAAATATTTCCTGGCGTAACTATAGGCTTATCCCTACGAATTTCAGTAAATGAGCCTAAAGGGGGAGAAGTGACCTGGAACTCTCGCTCTAACAGTACCAAATAGAGTTGTAATATTTTCCGCTGCAGGGATTGGACATCTATATTCGAATCGAGTTTTGACTGGAGCACATTGAGTGATTTTATTGTGATGGCGTCAGATTTTGCTTCTTTATCATAAGTGACCACAAGTAATTTAGTGATTAGGGCGTGTAGTTTCTCTATTAACTTTTTTGCTGCCTTTTCTGTATCGAGGACAAATATATTCTCAATATCTTGTTTAAATACTACTGAAGCCTCTGCAATTAATCTTTTAAGGTCTATTGAAGGTGGCATACAGGTTCCTTAGGCCAACAGCGAGCGAATTGGAGTTAAATTCAGATCATTGGCCATACCTTGGATTATTGGACTGACGGCCCTGCATGCTTCGTTGAAGTCGAAGGTTGAATAACGTCCAAGAGGAGCTTCACCAGTAGACCAATGTCCCATAGTGAAGGCTATCGATTCTGGTGGCAGGTTGCTCTTGGTTAAAAAGGTTCTCAAGTAGTGTCGAGTTGCATTGAGAGGATAGTCTGTATTTTCTTGTTCACTTAACCAAGCTGGGTGTACATTCCTCATATGTATACCGTGGCGGTTTTCCATGAAATAGAAAAGTACACCGGGGTATATTTTTGAGTTTTTAATCTCTGAGAACCAGTTTGTTGCTTCAGATTGCTTAATGGATAATGACTGAATCAACTCTTCTGTTTGCTTCTTGGCGTGGAATGCTGTTTCAGGCTTTAGTACATGAAGAATGTTAGTTAGCTGTTTGAGGTGGTTTTGATAATGCTTGATCTGTTTATCCAGATTTTCAGCGAGTGGAATAATGCGGGCGTGGGTGAAGTCTATGTCATCTTTATCGCTGATCATTAGCATTTTATAACGACTCAATCTTAAGTTTAAAGAAGGGAGAGGGTTATAAACAGCGCGGTAACCTGTCATTGCTAGCAGCATTGAGCTTACGTAAAATACGTAATCATTATGATATTGGATTAATTTGTCATACGAAGACTGTATTTCGAGCTGGTTATACCCAGCCAGCTTTTTTTGAAGAGATGCGTAACGCTTTTGAAAGAACGCTTTAGAAGGTAAAAACCTAGAACCAACAACACTGCAGTCACAAGTAATTAGATAATCAATGAGTTTCACACTTCCTACTTTAATACTGGGGATAAACCCTAAAGAGGTTACTCTATCAACGATAGCTTGCCAGAAATAAAAGATACTTGAGCTCATTTCCATAAATGAATATTGAGTATAGTGGCGACTAGCTCGTGTTTTGTAGGTGGTATGATTGAAAGCGAAATCGAAAATAACAGAGTCGATTAATTGGTTGGCTTCGTTAAAGTTAAGACTGAAGTATTGAATTGATTTAAGACTGATTCTGACGGCGTGCGTTTCTGATAGGTTCTTCAAGAATGTTGCACAGCTCTCACGATACCTGCTTTTAGATATTTTATTAAACAACGGACCTGCATTTCGTTGATTGAAATCCAATATAGAAACTAGAAACTCGGGTACTTGTGTGAGTGAATAGTCACTGATTTTTATTAACTCACTTGAGCTAGAGTATTCGGCGACTGTGAGACTATCAACAAATGCAGCCTTAAAGTGCCAAGTGTTATCAATCCGCACAAAGCCCTCACCATCTTCAGAGTGTTTATCGAGAATCTTTAAAGAGCAAACATCTGCTATCGGTCTCGATAGGTAAAGTGAAGCAGTAAGCAACTTGCAGATCACATTCGTCTCAACAACTCCGATAAGTTTACGATAGTTCTTTTTCTTATTTAGTTGAAAAAGTAGAAAAGAGAGGTCGTGAATCTGCAGTATGGTTTTATCAAGAGAAGTTGAATTGTGGGCGCGCTGAATACTTTTGGAGATGTTTGTTATTTGTGTTTGACGGGATGAGTTCTCATTAATCTGCTTAATTGCTGGAATTTCATGTTCCGGTTTTCTGTCTATTGTGGACTCTTTCTTTACGAAGCTCATCGAAGGAAAGGCTTCGGTTTGTTCAATACCCGATTTAGTGTTGTCAATTCGAGTATTTGCGATACTTGTATAGGTATCATTGCTAGCACCTATAACACGCTCGAGTTGTTTGTTGTTGAATCGCTGTCTCAATACCGCACGTGTTGACGATTTCTTTTTAGTCCTATTTTTCCAATTTAGATTGAAGAAGTTGCAGAGTTGCCTTAGTTGGTTGTTAATCGATCCTTCGTATGTATTGGTTTTACGCAAGGTGTCGAATCGGTCAGCAATTTCATTGGTTGTTACCCCAGCGAAGTTGGGTAAGTTAAATGTTTTATTTCGGTTTAGATTACGAAAAGCACTAGTCACTTCCTCTTCTCTTTCAATCTTGAAAATCGTTTCCATATGTTCAAAGAAGTGCGATAGAAAGATGAGAGTAAAAACAGCACGATTAGAAGTTGAAAAGAACATTTTGTATTGTGCAAGCAAAGCAAAAATGACGTGGGTTTGGCACCAACCTCGCTCAAAGTGATGGTTTGAAAAGTCGTCCTTATTAGAGATTTTTGAATCAGAAATTGCCTTAATAAAACTTACTAAATCGTTTTTTGAAATGAGAAAAACGGTTTCGAAAAAGTGTGGATATTGTTGTGCTATTTCGAGTAGGTTACTTAGTACTTCGTTGAGCGCTCTGAATGAAACGGGGCATTCAATTAAAGTGAGAAAATCATAAAGTCTTTCGAATTCATCATCGCTCAAATTCAATTGTTCATCTAATAAATTTTGCCTAGAAATGAACTCTCTCATGGTCATAAATCTCGATTTGAGGTATTCAATATGGCGGCTAGTTCTTTCTTAGTTTTTAGCTCTGGAAAAATTACTTGCCACTCTTTGTTTGTTAGATAGCTACCTTTTGCCTCATCATTAGGGAACCAGTTTTCTAAGAAAAATTTCACAGTTTTTTCCTTTGTGATAAACAGCTTTTTTAATAATTGGGTGGTTAAATCGGACAAAAATATGAGCCGTTTAATGTCATTTTGAGGCTTTTTAGTGAGCAAGATAACGGGTGTTTTTCTAGTGAGTGACTGTTCGGAATTAATCGTATTTATAAGTAGAAAGTGAGTTAAAAGACCCGATACGAGATAGTAATGATTTCGTTTTTTATAGACCCAAATTGGAGATTGCAAAGCGACTAGGTTGCTCATAGCCTGGGTACTTTTTGATGCAATCGACTTTGACTTTAAGGCTGAAACGGGATTTGACTCCGCGATGATTTCTGCGAGATCAGGGTCGATAGATATGTCACAAAGATTAACGTGAGAGAGCTCTACGTTGTAGAGCAGGGTAGCGTCGTATTTCTCAAGTCTAGATATAAAGTCGCTCAAATGTTAGATCTCGTAGTCGCAAATTGAAATTTTTAAACCTAACTAATTGTAGTATATGGATGTGACAAGAGTGTGCCCAAATTCATACATAAAACATTTCGTCATAACAAAACCTAAGTCACTGATTTAAAATATTCTAGGTTAAGTGTCTGTTTTTTCGGTGGACAGCATGAATTTAGGATGTTCATGTAGATTTTCTATTTACACAGCTACTGTCTTGACATGGCGGGGGTCGGTGATTCGAGTTCACTCGGACGCACCATTCCTTCTTTAGTTGTTATTGCATAACTATTGAGTTTGTCACAATGGTAGTAATAAGAAATTAGAATATCGCCCGCTTAGCTCAGTTGGTTAGAGTACTTGCATGACATGCAAGGTGTCACTGGTTCGAGTCCAGTAGCGGGCACCAAATTCGTTCTTTATGAACAAGCAGAAAGCCCACCTAGTGTGGGCTTTTTTGTGCCTGTAATTCCTCTCATAACTCCTATACAATCTGCCAGCTCTTATAAGCCCTGTATGTCTTGCCAGCCGGCGTTGTAGACTTAATGAGACTTCGTGTGTCTCTGCAATTTGGGGGTGAGTGTAGTCACCATCATCAGCCTTTCTTCTACTCATCAACATCGTTTGTATGAGGTTAACCGAAAGCTAAGTCGCCCCAGAGTGGCAAGATGCGGGTATTACCCTAAATAACCCCGTAGTGAGCTTGTAGACGACCGCTCGACAATCACTCTCGTAGATTTACTACCAAGCACTTAAATCTAGATTTCGCGATCAACAAATGACGAGTAAAGCGATAAATACTCTGAAGTTGTTTCTATCAATTAAATCGAAGCAATGAAAGGTTATAGCTGTCGTTAAGTTTTGATTGATGAGCTATAGAATAAACAAAATATAACGACGTCAATTATATTTATTATCTATGGATTGTTTCGGAACTATATCAAGATGTATGGCTTTACTCGTATTAACTCCGAAGCTGGCTAATGTACCAGAATGTGATTTCCAGATTTTAAGAGAACGTTATTGAGCTAAATCAGCAACAAATGTTTGTTTATATTGAGTACTGGTTTGTAGCTCCTTTTTGATCCACTGATTAAACAAGCTAAAGTCAGAATGTATTTGCCAGAAAAGTGATGCAATAACTCGTTTACCAAAAAAGTCAGGGTGATCGGTAATAACCTTAAGTTTATGTTCTTTGATATTACCTTCAATAAGAAACCCTGGTACAAAAGCGATGCCTTTTTGAGCTTTACATAAATCGATGATGGTTCCTAAATCATCCAGCCGCCATAGGTTATATGCTGCGATGTTAGACAAGTTAAGCAGCTCTTCACACCCGTCCATTAATAGCACTCGCTGTGACGATGCTTGAGACTTTAAGGTGACTAAGTCTTCATGAGCCACCCACCAGCAGTTAACGTGGAATAGCTCCTCGATATTGAAGTCGTAATTGGTCTTGTGGTACGGGTTACCCAACGCTAGGTCTATCTTCCCTTCGTTTATATAGTTACCTAACACAAAGCTGGGTTTCGTCACTACAAGTAAGTCGACATTCGGGAATGCTTCCGAGAATGCTAGTAGTGTCTTCTTTACGTTTTTATTGAACACCAATGGATCGATACCCACGCGGTAAACTATCTGGTCAGATATATTCATCTGCTGGGCAACGGTGATTAATTCCCGATATTTTGATACCACAGGTAAAGATAATTGGAATAGGCGTTCCCCTTTCTCTGTTAACCAGACTTTAGAGTGCTCTCTATTAAATACGTTGAAACCTAAGTCTGACTCAAGATTTTGTACAGCTGTGCTAACTGTTGACTGTGATTTTCCAAGCTTGCGTGCAGCAGAGCTAAATGAACCTTCTTCAACTACTGCTATGAACGAAACAATATTTTCGAAATGTAGTTTCATGATTCGACTAACCTTTGACACAAAGAAATTATATTTATTATTGTTTGTTGATTCGAAGAACAATAGCGTGATGATACTTGTATTTCAACAGGTTTTATAATGAATAATAAAGCCTAATAAATTATCAATTGGGTTATATCTAAAGGTTATATAAGTTGTATATAACAAAAAAGATTGAGCTGCATCTTACTTTTTCAAGTTTATAAATTTAAATTAATATAGATTTCCGACAGTGATTTTAACTGTAACTCATTGTTGATAAAAGATTTGTTACGTTTTCTTTTAATTTTAGTGTTTTTATTTTGATCAATTTTCGCTCTACCTATTGATAAAGTCGATAGGGGGTATTTTCCCCAGCGTGGGTGGGCTAATTATAATGGCGACGAATTTTCAACAGCCCTTATAGGAACAAATAATGATTACTAAGCTATACGTGAAAACAAGCATGTTTTTATCACAATTCAAGAACGATGAGCGCGGCGTAACTGCGATCGAATATGGTCTTATTGCTGTTGCAATGGCTGTGCTAGTAACTACAGCGGTAGGTGCTGATGGCTTCATTGGTAAGCTAGAAGGTGCTTTTGAAGATGTAGCTACGGCTATTGATACTGCTAGCAGCTAACATCAAGCCTTATTGGCTAATGTAGAAGATATCGAGAGATATTCATGCCAGACCTGTGTTTACATTGGTCTGGCTTAGTTAATTTACGATGTAAAATAAGATTTGTTTTAACCAAACTTAGGTGGTATTTCCAATTTTTAGTCATGAATTGTATTTAGTGACTTTGGCAATATTGAGTATATATGTGTCGGCTACTGATTTTCTCTATCGTAAGATACAAAATTACGCCTTGCTCGTACTACTCTTCTTGCAGTGTTTCATATCCCCATTAGATATCCAAATTATGAGTTTTTTACTGATGTTAGGTGGAGGACTTATTCTTTATAAGCTGATTTGGATTGGAGCGGGTGATATTAAATACGTCGTTATTTTGTCTCTTGCCATCCCTGTTGATGACTTATTATTGGCGTATATTCTGACGGCTTTTGCTGGTGGTATTTTAGCGCTTACTTATCTAATAAGTAAAAAATTAATAAGAGGAAATGCCCATAACCAAGAGGGTATTCCATATGGAATAGCAATTAGCATTGGATTTTACTTAGTAATTTTAACTCAATCTACGCCACATATATGAACCTCCAAAAAATGAGCACATTATGAGATCCCGACTGGTATTACTTGTGGCCATTGCTGCCTTAATCGTGGGTGCGCTAGGCGTTATCGACCTGTTCAAGAGTGAGCCCCAACCGAAAGTAGCGGCTGAAACGATCATTGAAAAAAATGAAGAACATGTTGCCGTTTGGATGACCACCAAAGCCTACGAAAAAGGGCGTGCAATCGACGCACAAGGTGTCGTCAAACAACAGCTTCCTTTAAGTGAAGCTTTAACGCTGGGTGTTAGAGAAGACGCTCAAATCAGCTTTGCTCCTTCCACTTTGTTAAATCGCGACCTTAACGCCAGTGAGGTGGTACTGCCTGAATATCAAGTGACACCAGGACAGCCAGGATATGTAGATCTTTTGATAACAGAAGGCATGACGTTATACCCACTTAAAGTCAGTGATAAAAACCTAATCAACGATTACATCCGACCAGGTTCGTACATCGATATTCTCACAGTGAGTTCTCCTAATGCCAACTTGGCTGGAAATATCGATAAACCAAAGCGCTTTCGAGGGGTGAAGGCCTCGATGTTTCTTAAAAATGTCAAAGTCCTCAACATCGGAAATGACGAAACTGGCGACAGTTCAATTACCGCTCGAGCGCCGAGTAAAGAGGACGGTTTGACTACGGTGGTCATCGAAGTTAAGCCTGATGAATTACCAAAACTCGCGCTAGCACAACGCACAATGCACATCGAAATTTATCGAAGCCAAACCTATACGCAACCTGAGGTCGCGGAGGTACGCAACATTATCGATAACTATACCGGTATTGCTGAGCTACGTGGTAATGAGAATAACTCTAGAGAGGCGTTGTAATGATGATCCATCACCGAATCAAACAAGCACTGCGTGTTTCCATCTTAGCAGCGTTGATTGGCTTACTTTCTATAACAAACACTTTTGCTGCCGATCGTTCCATTACGCTCAACGATGGTCAGCACATCAAATTCAAAAGCCCGATTGGTCAAGTGTTCATCAATAACCCTGATATCGTTGACTACAAAGTGATCAACGACAACACCTTGGTAGTCTTCGCCAATAGCATTGGGCAATCACGTTTAATTGTCTATGGAATTGACGATGAGGTGTTGCTGTCCGATCGTATTATTGTCGATTTGGATCTGACGGATATTAGACGCCAACTCAAATTTCATTTCCCTGACGCTAAGGTCAAGGTTCAGTCTGTAGGAGAGCAAGTCGCTGTCAGTGGCCTTGTTGATTCCGAAGCGACTCGTGACGACATCTATCGTTTGGTAGCGACTCTATTGGGACGAGAAAAAACCGAGAAATGGGAAAAAACTCAGAAGCTAGAATTTAAATCTGACAGCTCAAATTACGAAGAACCCGAAAGCATGGTATTTGCCCGCAATATGACGTGGGAAGGGATCATCGAACGTATTGAAGTTGCGACCACTCAACAGGTGAACGTCAAAATCTCAGTTGCTCAGGTAACGGAATCGTTTGGACAAACCGTTGGTGTTGATTGGAGTTCTGTGGGCTCAAGTGTTGGTGAATTTGTTTTCGACCAGTTCGATGCGGCAAACCTGAGCACGTTAATCACAGCGTTAGGCAATGATCAGATTGCAGAGGTATTGGCTGAGCCTAACTTAACCGTGTTATCTGGTGAATCTGCAAGCTTTCTTGTGGGTGGCGAAGTGCCCGTTATCGTTTCTACCAGCAGCAACGTCAACATTTCATTCAAAGAGTTCGGCATCAAACTCGACCTAACGGCGAAAGTGCTTAGTCAAGACAAGATCCGCATGCAATTAGCGCCTGAAGTGAGCGAAGTCGAAGGTTATGTTGAAGCGGCAGGAATCAAAGTCCCACAATTGGCTTCACGACGTGCCATGACAACCGTTGAACTGGCCGATGGCGACAGCTTCGTTCTTGGTGGCTTGATGAGCAGTGCTGATTTGGAAAAAATGCAAAAAATCCCTTTCGTTGGCGATATTCCTGTACTTGGTGCTGCATTCAGAAAAGCAACCACAGAAAGAAAGCGAACTGAGCTGATCATCGTTGCTACCGTGAATCTCGTCGAGCCAATTAAGCCGAAAGACATTCAGCTGCCTTACATCAAAAAGACCTCTACATTGGCGCGTTGGCTTAACGTCGAATGGGATGGCAAGTCGGTGACGTCATCTGATGCAACGATTCGCCTGTTGTCGCAAGGAGGGTTTATCCAATGAAGAAATTATTATTGATGGCGTTATTTACCACGTCACTTTTCGGCTGCGCCTCTGAGCAATACTTTGTCGGACAGGGTTCTGAAGCCTTGGTGTACAAAGAGCACCACAGTTTTGAGTTTGCGATGAAAAACCGCACTGAAACGACCAAACAGATTACTGCTTTAATTCAAGATATTGAGTCGATAGACAAAGAAGCGACCTATGTCGTGGATTACAAATCTCCCCGCACCAAACTGATGTTGCAGGCGATCTTTAAACAATATCCTTCACACCTTATCGCGCCACAAAGAGTGACGTATCGAAGCGCTCAATTGTTGCCTACTGATCTCAATATTCAGGTGACGTTAACGCGTTTGAAGACTCAAGAATGCAAACCAGCGCAGATTCACGTTCGGTTGAGGCAGCAAGATTGCTTTGCTGAATCGATGCGTTTGAAGCAAGTGGCTTACAAGTCTCGTTTGGTAGGAGAGCAATAATGTTTGACCTAACGAAAGCATTAACAACCAAGGCTAAGCCAGTTCAGACCGGAGCGACAGGTGTTGCCGGATGTACATTGTTCTATCAATCTCAAGAGTGTTTAGACCTTGTTCAAGAAGTCTTTCGATTTGAAGGATGGAATGATCCTGCTTGTGTTAAAGCCAAAGCGGGTTTGACTAAGCTGACAGAGCAACAAAGCAGCCACATTGTGATTCTAGAGCTAAATGAATCAACCAATGTGGTTGAAGATGCTAAATCCTTTGCTAGCAAACTGCCTACACACAAAGGGGTTGTGGTGATTGGCAAAGAGGACGCCATTTCTACGCTGCGTTCGCTCAAAGACATGGGTTTTTACTACGTTTTCTGGCCGGTGAACAAGCAGGAGTTTGCGGACTTCTTAACTCACGTGAGCAAGAACCTTAAGACTTTCTCTGGTGTGAGCCAAAAACGCAAAGCGAAACGAGTAGCGATTGTCGGCGCTAAAGGTGGCGTAGGTGCGTCGTTTATCACTACTGAGTTGGGTTCACTGTTGTCGACTCAAGGCTCGGACACGATTCTTGTCGACCATCAATATGCCGATACCAATATTGACGTTTTGCTTGGGCTAAAAGACTTTAAGCCGAGAACCATTGATGAGTTTACTGCGCCATTGCATGAAATGGATGAAGAAGGAGCGCTGAGTTACTTAATTAACGCTCGCAAGAATTTACGTCTGTTGGCGATTGATGGCGACATGAGTCAAACCGATGTTCTTAATTACAACCAAACTTTGTGTGAGTTGTTAGCGCGTAACGCTAACTTCATTATTGAAGACTTTTCAGGTGGTGTGGATTTCAAAGTTGAACCTCAACTCTTGGTAGAAAACTTTGATGTGGTGGTACTGGTTTTAGATGCGTCGGTGTCTTCGGTAAGAAGTGCGAAGCGATTGTTTGAGAAAGTGTCCAACTTACAGCTTTCGTTATCTTCCCGCACGCGCGTGATAACAGTGGTGAACTATCACCGCCCGGAAAATGCTTACGTTTTACAAAAGCCCGACCTTACCAAGTATTTGGGCGCCAATGTCGATCTAGAAGTGGATTACTGCAAAGCGTTAGCGCACATCATTATTGATGGTAAACGCGGGCACAAGCACGACCGCCATATCAGTCGTTCTATGGAGCAGCTGGTGAAGCTGATTAATGGTCAACCTATGGATCAGAAGGGCATGAATTCTTGGCTGAAAAAGGTGCGTGCTAAATGAGTTCTAATAAAGACTTATACCTCGCGTTTCGTGGCCAAATCTTTGAAGCCCTAAATGCAGAAGCGGTTCAGAAAATGAGCCGCCGAGACCTCGAATCCCAGATACAAGCAGCGGTAGATTTGCTCGCGAACAGCTACCAAAGGCCGATCACTTCGATGATGAAGTCAGGCTTGGTGAAAAGCTTAATCGATGAACTGTTTGGTTTGGGGCCTTTGCAGCCTTTGGTCGAAGATCAGTCCATTTCCGACATCATGGTGAATGGGCCAAACAACATCTTTTTCGAACGACACGGCAAGGTCAAAAAATCCGAAGTTTCGTTTGTGAATGAAGAGCAGTTGTTAGCCATAGCAAAACGTATTGCTTCACGTGTTGGAAGACGAGTGGATGAGCTTTCTCCAACAGTCGATGCCAGGCTTGAAGATGGCAGCCGTGTGAATATTGTGATTCCGCCTATTTCATTGGATGGCACATCTATCTCTATTCGTAAGTTCAGAGAGCAGAAGATTGGCTTTGAAGATTTGATTGGTTTCGGGTCTATGTCTCCAGACATGGCGCGAGTGCTGATGATCGCTTCTCGCTGCCGCATCAATGTACTGATATCTGGCGGTACTGGCTCAGGTAAAACGACATTGCTTAACGCGTTATCTCAATACATTGCCGAAGATGAACGTATTGTCACCATTGAAGATGCGGCTGAACTGCGTCTGCAACAACCTAACTTGGTTCGACTCGAAACACGTACATCGAGTGTTGAACAAACTGGAGCGGTGACTCAGCGTGAGCTAGTGATCAATGCACTTCGTATGCGTCCAGACCGCATTATTCTTGGTGAGTGTCGTGGCTCTGAAGCGTTCGAAATGCTGCAAGCCATGAACACCGGGCACGATGGTTCGATGTCTACGTTGCACGCCAACACGCCGCGCGATGCGATTGCTCGTGTTGAATCGATGGTGATGATGGCTAACCTAAATCAGCCTCTTGATGCGATCAGAAGAACGATCGTGAGTGCCGTGCAAATGATTGTTCAGGTTAACAGGCTGCGCGATGGGTCTCGCAAGATCACGAGCATCTCTGAAATCGTGGGTCTTGAAGGTGAGAGCGTAGTGATGGAAGAGATTTATCGCTTTCGTTATGACGATGCGCATTACGGAGAAACTGTTAAAGGCGAATTCGTCACCGACGGCATTATGCAACGATCTGAGCTTGTGAAAAAAGCGCAATTTTTCGGGCTCTATGATGAGCTCATCGCCGCGTTTAAGGGGGCATAGCATGCTTTGGATTTCATTAATCCTATTTGCGTTTGTGCTGCTTTTGATCCGAGATTCAAAGGTCAAAAAGGTCTACCAATTTTTCAATATCGAAGAAGCGGAAGCTGAAAACTTTAATGCGATTAACGTGAAGTCATTGGTACGCAAGCAAGGCTGGCAAAAATTCAAAGATTCCATCTCACCAACATTAATGGTGTTGGGCCCGAGATCGTCGTTGTACATCGCCTTATATATAACGGGCAGTCTTATCGCGTCTTGGTACATCGTTACTGATCTACTATCCATCACCAATTCTTGGCTGGTACTGGGTTCATCTTTGATGTTTACCTTCTTCGGTTATCGTTTTCTGGTCACAAGAAGGCGTCGAGACTTTGAGAATACGTTCCCTGATGCGTTGAATATCCTAATGAGTGCGGTTACTGCGGGTGACAGTTTAATGCAAGCCATTAGTTATGTGGGTGATGTGATGCACAACCCCATTGGGCGCGAGTTCAAGCTAATGGGAGAGCGACTGAAGCTAGGTGAGTCTCCAGAAGTGGTGCTTCAACGCTCATGCAAAAACTACCCGTACCCAGAGTTTCTGTTCTTTACCGTGACGATCAGGGCAAACATCGCTCGCGGGGGGCAACTAAAGGGCGTGTTAGCTCGTCTGATTAGGGTTTTGGTTGACTCTCGAACACTTGAGAAAAAGAAGATGGCGATGACGTCGGAAGCCCGAATTTCAGCCAAAATCGTTGCAGCCATTCCTTTGATTTTTATGATTATTCTCAACTACGTTAATCCCGCTAATGTGGATTTTGTTCTCTATGACCCAGAGGGAAGAATCATATTGTTTTACGTGTTGGGTAGTGAGCTTTTTGGTTTGTTCATTGTTTGGTTATTAGTAAGAGGAGTACGCGCATGATGTTACTGGCCTCCCTTATTGTGCTGTTCTTTTCGTTACTCTTTCTAATTGTCGATTCGATTCGTAAAGAGCAACGACATAAGAAAGTTGCGCTCTATATTGGAGACGATGCTGTTCGTGCACCTTCGCGTGTAAACCGATTTTTTGTTCGTTTTGGTAAAGAGCATCGACACGAGCTCGAGCAAAAGATGATTGAGGCGGGCTATTACAACACCGAGTGGGCGAAATTTTATTTCCCTGCCAAGTTATTGGTATTGGCGTTGATTTCAGGGTTGGTGCTGTTGGGGGATATGACATCAACCAACAAGTTGCTCGTGGTTATTTTCTCGCTGATTGCCGTCATCGTCGTGCCAGATACCTTGCTGCAAATGCGACGCAAGATGTTGATCAGTAGAACCTCAGCTCAATTGCCGTATTTGCTCGACATGATGTCGGTATGTGTGCAAACCGGTATGACGATTGAAGCCGCATTGGTCTATTTGGGAAAAGAGCTTGCTGAGTTTGACTCAGACCTTTGTTACCAAATCAAGCGTACATCCGATTCGGCGAAAATACACGGACTTGAGAAAGCGCTCAATGATCTGAGTGAACGTATCCCGACGCCACCAGTACAAAGTTTTGTGTTGACGATTATCCAAAACCTGCAATACGGAACATCTGTGGCGAGTGTGTTAAGTGATCTCGCTGAAGACATGCGAAAAGTGCAAATTCTTACGGTCGAGGAGAAGGTAGGTAAGCTCTCTGCGAAGATGAGTGTGCCTTTGATCCTCTTCATCATGTTCCCGATCGTTATCCTGATTCTCGCGCCGAGCATCATGCAAATGACATTGAGCATCTAGGGAGAATTAAGAATGATTGGAAAACGTATCGGCTTCATTTTGCTCACGTTGAGTGTGTTGACGGGGTGTCAATCGGTACCATCACAACAAGACTTACAGCTTGCCGATGTCACTAGTATGGAAAAAGTGAAGAACTATGATGGCTTGATTAGTTATTACAAATCCCAGCTAGAGCAAGGCTTCGAAGATCCAGAAGTGAAAGAGAAACTGGCTTGGGCATATTTCCATAAAGGGGATATTGAATCGGCTGACTTCTATGTTCAACACTTGCAAAAAGAGGGGGTTGAAAATCCCAACTTGTACCAATTAGAAGGACAAGTGTTTGATGCAAAAAATGACATTGAAAGTGCGATTGCTGCATATGTAACTTCTATCGAGGCAGGAAATAGAACAGGGCAAATTCACGTCTTGCTTGGTGTGTCTTACACCAAAGTTGGGAAATACGATGAAGCACAACAAGAGCTCAACCAAGCACGTTTACGCGGTTATGACGATGTCGTCGTTAAGAACAACATCGCAATGATTCAAATGGCTAATGGCGAGTACCAACAAGCGATTCAAACATTGGCTCCGGTTTTAAAAGAAGACCCAGCGAATAAAACCGTTAAAGCTAATCTGGCTATTGCTCTGATGAAAACTCAGCAAATTGACTCGGCCAAAAAGTTGCTCAAAGGTGACTTCTCAGCAGAAGAGATTCAGAACATCGCTGCTGAATTGACTCAATTGGGAGTTAATGATGAAGCGTCTTAACAAGCAGAAGGGCGTGACGGCGATTGAGTTTGTATTAGGTGCGCTTGTTCTGTTTTTTGCCACCTTTGCGATCTTCGAATCGAGTTACCAAATTTACGTTGTGAACATGACCGAGTATTCGCTGAGAGAAACCATCAGGAATACCAAAATATATGAAGGTAAAGGGATCAACGAACAGTACGAGAATAAGTTTAGGTCGTTAATTGAAGACGATGACAACCTGTGGAGTTTCTTAATTGATAGCTCTCGTTTTTCTATCGCAGGTCAATACTTCAAAACCTATGACGACTTTATCGCGAACAGGGGACATTCAGATCAAGGCTTGAACTTCAACTATGACTTGGCAGAAATTACAGTTACTTACCGCTACACACCCGTAATTAAACTGACCGGTGCCGTTGACAGAGATATCTCACGCACCATGGTTTTGAACTTAGAGCACGAGGGGTGGAAAGATGATGCTCCGTAAGCAATGCGTGCTTTCCAAAAGACGCCAGCAAGGCTCGTACACCATTGAGTTAGTTTTCATTCTTGTGGCCTTATGGGGCGTTTATCTGTTTGGGGCTGACTTGAGCTATCAATTGCTCGCACGTGCCAAGCTTGATCGATCCAGCTTTGCCTTAGTCAATGTTATCAAAGAGCGTACTCGTTATTTTGAAGCCGATGTGTTGGCCGGAACGAACCTATCTGTGACCAACGCAGAGTTAGAAGACATGACGAAAGTAGCAAGCCGAATGCTCAATACACCAGTAGACAATGTGGCCATCAAGATTGAAGCGTTGACCAATAAAACGAATGTCGCTGAATTCTCAACCAGCAAGTATCGAAGCTTAAATTGCCAAACCGATTCGATTCTCGATCATGCGGATCTAGCGCCTGTAGAGAAGGGGGTTGTGTATCCATTGTACCGAATCAGTCTTTGTGAAGAGGAAAGCTCTTGGTTCAAACCCTTCTTCAACGGTGGTAGCAGTACCACGGTTAAGATTGGCTCTTCTTCAATAATGCCAGGGAGATAATGAAGTGAAAATGCAGCATGGGCGTCAAATCAATCGCCAGCATATCAGTCTCCAAAGACAACAAGGGGTTGCCGCGGTGTGGATGGGCTTATTGCTTGTTCCAATCATGGGCATGACCTTTTGGGCGGTTGAAGGCACACGTTATGTTCAAGAGACCAGTCGATTACGAGATTCCGCAGAGGCTGCAGCCATAGCAGTGACTATTGAAGATCAACCGGATCAGGCCCGTGGATTGGCGACCAAGTATGTCGAAAACTATGTTCGAGACATCAAATCAACCAACCTTTCTGCAGACCGTTTCCACCAAGCGGAAGACGAGGGTGCTGGGGTTCTTGAATACATCCAATACACAGTGAATGCCAAGACGACACACGACTCTTGGTTTGCGAGTAGCTTTATCCCGTCTTTTGATGAGCAGCAAGACCTGGCGGGCCGTTCGTTAGCGAGAAAGTACCCGGTGTATCTTGGTGATAACAACATCGACATTGTTTTTGTGTCGGACTTTTCCGGTTCAATGAACGACAGATGGGGTTCAAATCGAAACAGAAAAATCGACGATTTGAAAACCGCCATCGATGAAATATCCAGCAAAATTCTTTGCACATCGATTAAACAGGACTATGTCGATGGAGAGTGGAAATACGTTTGTGATGAGCCCGGAGAAGATACCACCGGAGACAAGCTGCTTAACCGAGTTGGCTTTGTGCCATTTAACGTTCGAACGAGGGAAATCGTCTCGGGTAATAGAGCCAACGCGACAAGCCAATTGAGCTACAAAGATAACTATAAAACCAACGTATCGCCTTATTCTTACAACGATGTTAACTGGGATTACTGGCGTACGTACTCTCAAAATGACGTAATCAGATGTGCTGACCGACAGTCACGTTGCAATAATCCAAAGGCGGACAATCAAAAATACGCCAAACGTATTAAGGATGTGATTAATCAAGATAATTACCGAGTTGCTGACGTATATAACTATGTAGATTTACCGACATCAGTGTCGACGATGTTTACTGATAAGTCGGGGTTAAAGCCTGATTTCTATGGTGTGAGTGGAACAGAGTTATTTAATGCGCATGGCTCTTCCAATTCATCACAGTTTTCCAATATTCGCCTATCGAACAAGCTCTCAGACTTGAATCCGATTAATTCGATGTGGGCAGATGGTGGTACTGCTGCTTTTCAAGGCATCTTGAGAGGTTCTCAAGTTCTCCATGACGGTGACCCGAACAGTTCCGATCAAGAAGAACAGCAGGCTTATAACAAAAAAATCAAGATGCTGCTCATTTTAAGTGATGGGCAGGAAAGTCCTGATAACGGCATCCTCAGAGGGTTAGTCGACAGAGGTATGTGTGACAAAGCAAGAGAAGAGATACCGGGCTTATACATAGGTGTTATTGGTATCGATTTTCGAGCGTCCCAACAGAGTGGATTTCAAGACTGTGTTGTCGATCCAAATGAAGACATTATCGATGTATCTAACCTAGATGAATTGATTGAAAAGATAGAAGAACTCATCCGTAAAGGCTCAAAAACAAGCGGAATCACTAAGTTGTACTAGAGGAAAATATGAAAAAGTTAATGATCAGTTCAATCGTCCTATCGACATTGCAACTTAGTTTTATCGCTAATGCGGAAGAAGGTATCAACGTTTATTGCGACACGGCATTCAGTGAATATCAGCATAGTGTAAGAGTTGATGATGTCGTCGGCATTGCACAACACAGACAGGGCTTTTTACAAATAGAGCAGCAGTCTGATAGCAACGAGTTGAAGCAAACTTTGGCCAGTCAATCTAATCTGGGGATGAATCAATCGGGATGTAAGACTTGGATCAGTAATCAGGAGCGTCAAGGGTTGTTGGCCCGTCTTCATTTTGGTTTTGATCAACACAACTTAACGCCGATGGGCAGCAAAGCATTGAGTCAATTAGCTGGTGAGTTAAAGACTAACGGCAGTTCGATTACGGTGGATGGCCACACCGACAGCACAGGCGAAGAAGGTTATAACCAAGCTCTAGGCCTACAAAGAGCGCTGACTACGTCGGATGGCTTAATTGCCGATGGTGTCGAGAAAAACCGTCTTGTTATTCGTTCATTTGGTGAAAGTGAACCTATCGCCTCTAACTCAACCGCAGAGGGTAGAGCCAAGAATCGACGCTCAGAAATTTGGGCCTCTGTGAACGATGCCGCTGACTTAGAAAATTAGGATGTAGGGCTTGGTTGTTGCTTAGTGCTTGGTTGCTGCTTAGTACTAGGTAATAACCGGCCTAGATTGTCGCTCTTGGGATTTTTGTTACAACGTATACTAATGAATATTCGATTAAGTTTAACCGTCTGATACTAAAGAAATATTAATGCTTTTTGATAAGTTCTCTTCTGAAGGGATGCAAAGAAATATCGATGTCGATACTTGGGTATCTATATTGGATAACATACGAGACATAATGGACGCATCGAATGCGGGCATCATCATGATCTCTGATTTGAGTTGCTCTGGTTCTGAGAGTGTGTGGAGCTCCTCAAACATATCGTGTAACCAACATAAGAGCAGAATTAGCTGTTTTTGTGAGTATGTGCATAACGAAAATCGCACGGTCTATTTGAGTGGTTATGCTGGTGGCGAATCCGCCTCTGCAACAGGAATAGATGCCTATAAGTCTTTTTGCGGCGTTCCTGTTAGGGATATAGATGAAGAAGTGTTTGCGGTGCTCTTAGTGTTTGATTTAAGCCCAACAACATATACCGAAAGCCAAGTTAACTTGATTGAGAACATATCGACTCTATTGCGTTCTGAAATCCTATTAAAAGAAGAGAGCAGGATTTTATACAAAAACAGTCACTTTGATATCATGACGACGCTGCTTAATCGAAGGGGCTTTTTCCATGAATTCAACAAAGCAAACATCAGCGATGGAGAGGTTGTTTGTTTGTATTTCGACTTGGATAATTTGAAGTACATCAATGATACGTATGGTCACTTCAAAGGTGATGATTACATATCTGGATTTGCGTCATGCATTAAAAACAATTCAAAGTACAACACTATATCGGCGAGAGTCGGCGGTGATGAATTCATCGTCGTCATACACTCAGAAGAGCCGGGTTTTGCTCGTGAGTTGGTCAAAAAAATTCACACTGAATTCCATGATTTCATTGAAGGCTTTCGTTGTGATGATGAGGTTTCACTCGGCTTTTCATATGGTTGTGGTATTGCTGATTCTCGAAGCTTCAATATCATTAATCTAATAAAGTCGTCCGATGAAAACATGTACCTTAATAAGAAAAACAAGATTTAGATGTTTGTGCAGACGTTAAAAAGCCCACTAAATGTGGGCTTTGATGTAGATGTAGATCGTAGCTTTCTAACCTAAGCTCGAATGATCATTTGCTCGCGTTCAGGACCTACCGATACCATCACGATTGGCACGCCCATCAACTCTTCGATGCGAGTTACGTAATCTTGTGCGGCTTGAGGAAGACTCTCAAACGTGCGGCAACCCGTGATGTCTTCGTCCCAGCCTGCCATATCTTCATAAACAGGCTTTAGCTCAGCCGTTTGCGGCCAAATTGGGTTCTCAGTATGTTCACCTGAGTATGCGGTACAGATCTTAAGTTCAGATAGACCAGACAGGCAATCGATCTTAGTCAGTGCGATTTCCGTTGCGGCTTGAAGGTCAACACCGTTGCGAGTTGCTACCGCGTCGAAGTAACCCATATCACGTGGGCGACCCGTCGTTGCACCATATTCGTTAGAGCTTTCGCGGAAGCTGTCTTGCTCTTCCATTGCGGTTACAAGCGTACCAGTACCAACAGACGAGCTGAAAGATTTAGCAACAGCAATAACACGCTCAGGGCGAAGGGCAGGTAAACCACTACCAATACCTGCATAAGCTGCGGTTACGTTCGAAGACGTCGTCCAAGGGTATTCACCGTAGACAAGGTCGCGACCTGCGCCTAACTGAGCTTCAAACAGTAGGTTCGCGTCTTGCGATTGCAGTGCTTTTAGCGGCTCAGTTACGTTGCAGATGAACGGGCGCCAAGCTTTAGTCACTTCAAGTAGCCATTCTGTCATTTCAGAAGCGCTCTGAGAGAAGTCACATTGAGGGTATAGCGCTTTAAGCTGAGGCATCTTCCAATCAAGCATGAATTGAATGCGCTGCTCTAAAATCTCAGGCTGATTCAGCCAACCCACAAGAATGCCTTTCTTCATCACACGGTCGCCGTATGCAGGTGCAATACCTTGACGTGTTGAACCGTAAGCGCCATCGCCTAAACGTTCTTCTTCAAGTGTATCTTCAAGAGCGTGCAAAGGCAGACACAGTGTCGCACGATCTGAAATCGCCATTTTTACTTTGATACCAGCCGCTTGTACTTCTGCAATTTCTTCAGTTAGCGCAGCAGGGCTGATCACCATGCCAGGACCAAGAACCGCTGTACAATCAGGATTAAAAATACCACTAGGAAGTTGGTGCAGTTTGAATGTACCGAAGTCATTTACCACAGTATGACCTGCATTATTTCCACCTTGAAAACGAATGCTAGCAGAAGCTTGGTCTGCTAAAAAATCGACGATGCGGCCTTTGCCTTCATCACCCCAGTTTGCGCCTACAACAACGATAGATGGCATAATTTTTCTCCTAACTGATTGAGAAATCATGTTAGGCCTACAAAGTGGATAAGAGAAATTAATTATCTTTATTATCTTGATAAGGATTCCATATATCCTTAAAGTCTTAATCTACCAATGCTCGTCATTCCAGAACCGAGGTATCTGGAATCTCAAACCACAAGCGAGATTCCTTACCATGTTCGTTCCTCACTGTAGGGAATGACGGATGGAGCATTCTTTACTTTTAGGGAATGATATAAGTGACACGAGAGAGAGGACATGATGCTCGATATTAATTTGTTGAAGACGTTTGTGACGCTTGCGGAGTACAAGCATTTTGGGAAAGCGGCCAATGTACTTCATATGACGCAACCCAACGTAAGTTTGCACCTAAAACAACTAGAACAACAAACACGTATAAAGTTGATTGAGAGAAGCCCATTTCAATTGACTCAAGCGGGTGAGCGACTATTGGAAACAAGTCAAAGAACGTTACTTGAACTGCAAATTTGTCAGGCCGATCTCAATGCCATTAACGACCTTAAAATCGGCACGTTAACCATTGCCGTGAGTGACATCATTTCTCGATTTTTGTTGATTCGCCCGTTCCAGAAGTTTAAAGCGCAGTATCCCGGTATTGATCTTACGCTATTGAATACCACGTCATCTCAAGCATCGAGTTTAGTTAAAAATGCTCAGGCGGATATTGGCTTTGTTATCGCCAAAGAACAGCACAACGAATCATTATATTTCACTAAGCTTCAAGAGCTTTCTTGGTGTGCACTTGGCGATGGGTTTGATATCCAAGATTCTGATGCAGAGCTCACTTTGATTCTACTAGGCCATGATACGAGAACACGTGACTTCATCGATGAAGGTTTACCAAGTTTAAACCTACCCAATCACAGAGTCATGGAAGTAGGGAGCGTAGACGCTCAAATCGATTGGGCAGAAGCCGGTTTTGGTGTGGCGATTGTCCCTGAATTTGCAATATCAACCAAGCAACATCTGAAATCAAAAGTCACACCATTGGCGAACTTTTCTAGTACGAGCCTTGGCTATATTGTGAGGCAGAATCAAGTCTTGTCGAAAGCGACCAAGCAGTTGTTAGGATGGGTGAATGATGAGATTAACCTGTTGCAAAACCAATAATTCCATCGCTAAGTCAGATCGATATAAGCCCACCTCGTGTGGGCTTTTTTGTGTCGGTAAATCACCGTTCTTGCTCAAAGCAATAGGCTACAGAAATAACTTAAATCTCTCATCATCCATTCCTTCTGTAAATCAGAGCCTTAAAATTCATCGTTGACAAAGTTTGATTATCAAACTAAATTCCAATCAATTGCTTTGATTGTCAAACTACTTGTCAATCAAAGTTCTCTTATTAAGAAAGATCGTCTAACTACTAACACAATCTAAGGACGCCATTTTGAGTTTTCCAACACGCCATCAACACAACTTCTCTTCACACAATCAACAAGGTGAAAAACGTACTTTCTATGTTCTCTTGTTAACTATCATCACAATGGTTGTCGAGATTATTGCAGGTACTATTTATGGTTCTATGGCGCTACTTGCTGATGGCTGGCACATGGGAACGCATGCAGCAGCGTTTGGTATTACCTTGTTCGCATACCGTTACGCCAAGAAGCATGCTGACAGTGAACGTTTCTCTTTCGGTACCGGCAAAGTGAGTGTGTTAGGCGGGTACACCAGCGCGATAGCGTTGGGTATTGTGGCGTTGTTGATGCTGGTGGAGTCAGTACATCGCTTGTTCAACCCGCAAGCTATTCAGTTTAACGAAGCGATTATTGTTGCGTGTATTGGTTTGACAGTGAATGTAGTGAGTATGTTTTTGCTAGGGGATCATCATCATGATCACGGACACTCTCATTCTGAACATAAGGGACACAGTCACGATAACCAACATGATGGGCATCATCACGATCACAACTTGCGTGCGGCCTACATGCACGTCTTGGCCGATACATTGACTTCTCTGTTGGCGATTGTTGCTCTACTATTTGGTAAGTTTTACGGTTGGAACTGGTTGGATGCCGCAATGGGTATGGTTGGTGCGGTTGTGATTGCCAAATGGACAATGAACCTCATGAAACAGACAAGTCCAATCTTACTCGATCAGAATATTGACGATGAGTACCGCAACGGCATAACTGAAGCCTTAGCTCCTTATGCCGCCGTAACCGACTTACACATGTGGAAGGTGAGCGGGCATCACTACTCAGCGGCGATTACTCTTGAATCAAACAGCGATAAAAGCGTCCCTGAATATAAACAAATGCTCGCCAAGTTTGATAAGATTAATCATCTTACTCTCGAAGTGCACTCAAACGGCCATGCAAAATATAGAACAGCTTAATCAAATACTGACTGAGTTCTACGATAAAATGTCTTCGTGGGAGCAATCCGTTGTCAAAGAAACGGGTTACTCCTTAGCACAAGTACATACCATCGAAGTGCTTGGTATGCATGGTGCGTTAAGAATGAAAGAATTGGCAGAAAAGCTTGGCATTACTACTGGCACACTTACTGTTCAAATTGAGAAGTTGGTTAAGGCAGAATTGATTGAACGCCATGAACACCCAACGGATCGTCGTGCGATTGTGGTGGCTTTGACCGATGAAGGTCAGAAGATCCATGTTCACCACAACCAACTTCACTTGAATTTGGTTAATGAGCTGACGCAAGACATCGAAGAAGACGAGAAAGCGGTGTTATTGAAGTGCCTAACCAAGATGGTGAAAGCGTTTTAGTCGGCCTTAAGTTCGCAGCATAACTTATTAGCCGCAAAGCGATTGATTAAGAAATCCAAAAATGGACCAGACTCGAATTGAGTAGGTCCATTTTTTTCGCCGTTTACGCTCAACGTTACAATCACCAATCGATGGGTTTCCCGTTTAAAAAAACAAGTCAAAACCTCTAATATTACTCTTCGCTCGTGCTCCTCTGGTGAGCCAAAAAATTGTCACTTCTAACCTCAAGGTCAATAATGGTACAAAGTGTTTTAATTCAAAGTCTTACATAGCAAGCCATTCAGGGCTTCACACTCCGTCAAATAGCTGTCTCTCACTTTTATCATTCAACTAATGTACATGTAATCGATTTGTGTTATTGATAAAATTAACTTTAGTTGGCTATTTCACTTGCTGTTTAAATGCAATTGAGAACGTCATCGCTAGTGGACTTAGAAGCCACAGTTTTAGACGCTCATTATCGATATAAAAACCATAACAATAACCAGATCGCACGAGTTGAATATCCATTCTTTGATGCGACTCATTTAGATACTCATAGTTAATTAGTAAAGACGAGCCATGTATATGAATATAAAGAAAAAGCTTTATTCGTTGGGGATGTTCTCCATCGTCGGTATGATTTCACTGCTGTTTACTACATCACAATTTGCAGACACCACCGCTCAAATGAGCGAAGCCAAACAACTCACAAAAGAACTTGAAGTACGACTGCTCAACCTTCGCCGTAACGAGAAAGATTTCTTACTGCGTAGCGATATGAAATACCTCGACAAGTTTGACGTAAACTACAACAAATTCTTAGCGTCTGAATCCGAACTAGATACAGTGCTCAGTGATTTAGGTTTAGCCAACAGCACACACCTACGTGAAGACATCGAAACTTACCACACCAGCTTTGTTAACTTAGTTAAAGCGAGCGAAGTCTATGGGCTAGCACGTGACAAAGGCCTGCTAGGCGAGTTTCACGTTTTACTCGATAACATCAGCGCGACAGCCAGTGCTGAACAAAAAATCGAACTTTACCTGTTCAATGACTTAATTGAAAAGGGTGAGTTCGATCCGAGTGTTCTTTCTATTACTTCTAACGCTGGAAGCTCAAGTGCTTTGATAGATGCTGCGCGTCAAGTGGTTGAACAGAAGCGAGTGATCGGTTTAAAACATAACGAAGGCCTGCTAGGTGAAGCCCGCTCTGGTTCACACGCTATCGAAAGTCAGTTTAAAGAATTCTCGGCGGTGCTGGACCAACAAACGCAGCAAGAGATGGACAAACTATCGCTGATCAACAACATCCTTTGCGTCACGTTGCTTGTGTCGATCATTCTGTTCAGCTGGTTAATTGTCCGTTCTATCATCGGTAAAATTGAGTCGCTGCTATCAGTGATTCGTAACATTGTTGACTCTAACGATGTGTCTATCCGTTCAACCGAAAATGGCAAAGATGAACTTGGTACACTAGGCGAGTACTTCAACCAACTGTTGGATCAACTTGAAGGCTTGATTGCGGCGTCTCAGTCAAAATCTCTGCAGCTAACTCAAAGCACATCTAACATGCATGATGAGCTTGAATCGGTGATTAAACAGTTCGAAGTTCAAGCTAATCATACCTCAACAATGACAACGTCAGTACAAGAGATGGTACTGACGATTGGTGAGATTTCTGAAAGCACATCGGTTGCTGCAGAAGGTGTTCATCAAGCAAAAGTGAATGCTGACAAGGGCCGCGAAGTGGTTGTCGCGACCATCGATAATATTACTCAGTTGTCTGAACGCCTTTCGAGCAGCCAAGATTCGATTAGTTCACTGAACCATCATGTTGATCAAATTGGCGATGCAGTAAACATCATCCAAGGCATTGCAGAACAAACCAACCTATTGGCATTGAACGCGGCGATTGAAGCGGCACGTGCGGGTGAACAAGGTCGTGGCTTCGCGGTGGTTGCAGATGAAGTACGAGCGCTGGCAAGCAGAACGCATCAATCAACGACTGAAATTACCAGTGTAGTCACGGCAATTCAGAGCCAAATGAATGCTTCGATGACCGAAATTGGTGAGTGCAATCAACAAGGTCAATTAACACTAAAAGATTCAGAAGAGCTTGATGCAAGCCTACAGCTGATCTTAAGTGACATGGAAAGTATTCAAGGCAACTCTGAACGTATTGCTTCTGCAATTGAAGAGCAGGGCGCAGTAATGGCGCAAGTAAGCGACTCAATCACTGAGCTGAACACTATCTCGAATGATAATAACGCTTCGGCGCAGCACTGTTTAGTCGAAGTGGATAAAGTCGCAGAGCAAGCAAACGATATGGACCAAGCGGTCGCGCAGTTTAAGACATCTTAGAATCAACCTAGTTGCATTAAAGAAGTGCAGCCAAACAACTCAAGCGAAAGGCGCGGATTATCTGCGCTTTTTTGTACCTAATGGACAGGCAAGTTCATGAACAGATAGAAATAAGAATAAGGCATTCCAAAATAGACTTAAGTATCTGTGATATATAAGTAAAATAATGACAGACTATCGAATGAACGAACGTACTGGCGCGTTTCTGACAAACGGTTAAATCTATAGGAAGAGGGATAACATGCACTACGACGTATTCAACGGAGACGCAGACGGCATAATCGCGTTGTTACAACTGCGATTAAGTGAGCCAAGAGAGACCGTACTCATTACTGGTGTAAAGCGTGATATTAAGTTGGTCTCTCAAGTTGTTACTCAAATTATGGAACCGGGTAAGCAAGGTGACGTTTCTTCCGTTACCGTTTTAGATGTATCGATGGAAAAAAACCTACCTGCATTACACTCACTGCTAGACGCCAACATCAATGTATTTTATTGCGACCATCATCGAACTGGGGAAATACCGGACTCTAGCCATTTGGATACTCTGATTGATACCGCGCCAGAGAGTTGCACGAGCTTACTGATTAACCAAAAGCTAAATGGTGCGTATGTGGCCTGGGCAATCGCGGCTGCCTTTGGTGATAATCTAAAAACTGTGGCCGTACAGCTAGCGAATGAAAGTGGATTCGATCAACCTCAAACAGAGTTCTTAGAAGAGTTAGGTATCTTGGTTAACTACAACGGATATGGCTCGTCATTGAGTGATTTACACTTCACACCCATTGAGCTCTACCAAACTCTTTACCAATACCCGAATCCGTTTGATCTTTTTGATGATAAAAACTCTGTGTTTTACCGACTACGCGCTGCTTATCAAAATGATCGCCAGCAGCTATCAAACCTTGTTCCTGTTTATGAAAGTGAAGTCGCACGTGTGTTTGAATTGCCTGGTGAGACTTGGGCAAGGCGCATCAGTGGTGTATTTGGTAATGAAATTGTTAATCAAGATCCAAACCGAGCGCAAGCAGTATTAACGAAAAACCAAGATGACGAATCTTATACCGTGAGTTTGCGAGCGCCGTTATCCAATAGGACGGGTGCTGACCAAATTTGCTCAAGCTTTACAACTGGTGGAGGACGCAAAGCAGCGGCTGGTATTAATCAACTTAATGAACTTGATAAGGTGAGTTTTATTTCACTATTGGACGCATATTATTCATCTGGTGCTGAGGGTTAACTGAAAAACTCCTGAGGTATACATCCAAAATTCCACAAATTTTCACTCCTATATTCCGTTATACGTGTGTATCTCTAGCACATGTATGACGATTATATCCAAGCTATTTTAGTGATGTCACTCGCAATGGTATCTGGTCTGAGGTCAGTGATTACGGCATGTTTGGGGTGATTTTTGCCGATTTAAAGTTCGTTTTTTCCTATTGGTTATTTTTTATGTTTTTGGTTAATTATCTTAGTGAATTAAGGTTGATTAAATATTTGCTCAATCAATGTATTTAGTTGAAAATAACAGATTTTAGCATTTCAATTTGAATGAAAAGTCAAAATCATATTGATTCTGATATTCAATCTGTGACTTAAAATCACAAGTTAAATCAAAGGTCATCTTTTCCTATAAATTCCATTACTTCTCTATAAATATTCATGATTAAAATGAATTGGTTCGGTTGTGATTGGCACAGCTGTTAAGTAAGGAAGTGGGACTAATGTTAAAACGTAAAGCTCTACAATTAGCAGTATCGGTCGGCATGGCGGCTATGTCTGGCGCTGTTTATGCGAATGGTTCAGATATGACGAATCCAGATTCAGGCGTCGTAGTTGGCTATTGGCATAACTGGTGTGACGGTGGCGGCTACCAAGGTGGTAATGCGCCGTGTGTGACGCTAGATGAAGTGAACCCAATGTACAACATCGTGAATGTGTCATTCATGAAGGTTTACGATGTGACAGATGGTCGAATCCCAACTTTTAAACTGGACCCAACGATTGGGCTTTCAGAAGAACAATTTATTGACCAAATCTCTGAACTCAACAAGCAAGGTCGCTCTGTACTTTTGGCTTTGGGTGGTGCTGATGCACACGTAGAGCTAGAAACCGGTGATCAAAGAGCCTTTGCTGATGAGATCATTCGTCTTACGGAACGTTATGGTTTTGACGGTCTAGATATCGACCTCGAGCAAGCGGCCGTCACCGCTGCAAATAACCAAACCGTGATTCCAGATGCGCTTAAGCTAGTGAAAGACCACTACCGCGCAGAAGGTAAAAACTTCCTTATTACTATGGCGCCTGAGTTCCCGTATCTAACGACAGGCGGTAAGTACGTTCCTTATATCGATAATCTAGAAGGCTACTACGACTGGATCAACCCACAATTCTACAACCAAGGTGGCGATGGTATCTGGGTTGAAGGTGTGGGTTGGATAGCACAAAATAACGATGCGTTAAAAGAAGAGTTCATCTACTACATCTCTGATTCTCTTATCAATGGAACGCGTGGTTTCCACAAGATCCCACATGACAAGCTCGTGTTCGGTATTCCTTCAAGTATCGATGCTGCAGCGACGGGTTTTGTGCAAGAGCCACAAGACTTATACGACGCGTTTGATAGCCTAACGGCGCAGGGGCAGCCTTTACGCGGCGTAATGACTTGGTCTATCAACTGGGATATGGGCACTAACAAAGCGGGTCAAGCATACAACGAACAATTCATTAAAGACTATGGTCCATTTGTTCACGGCCAAGTGACACCGCCACCAGTTGAAGGTGAGCCTGTATTGAAAGGTGTTGAGAATACGCGTGTTCTTCATGGCACTGCATTTGATCCAATGGAAGGCGTAACAGCAACAGATAAAGAAGATGGTGATTTAACTTCATCGATCGATGTTGAAGGTTATGTCGAAACCAGTGTTATAGGTACTTATGTACTGACTTACCGTGTGAAAGACAGTGACAACAATGAGACAACCAAGGCTAGAACGGTAGAAGTTTACAGCCAAAAACCTGTTTTCGATGGCGTGTCGGATACTACTATCGTACTCGGTAACCCATTCGACCCAATGGCGGGTGTTACAGCAAATGATGCTGAAGACGGTGACCTAACAAGTTCAATTACACACACTGGTAGTGTCGATGTGAATGAGATAGGTAACTACACGCTTGTGTATAGCGTAACAGATAGCGCGAACCAAACTGTAACCGCTGACCGTAAAGTGTCTGTGACGGATGGTTCTAACTGTGCTGCTGCATGGGATGCCGACACCGTTTATGTTGAAGGTGACCAAGTATCGCATGATGGAGCAACGTGGGTTGCAGGTTGGTATACTCGTGGCGAGGAGCCGGGAACGACAGGTGAGTGGGGCGTTTGGAGAAAAGCGTCAGACAGTTCATGTGGCGGCAACCCTGATCCAGGTGGTGATTTAGAGCTAAATGTATCTGGTCTTCAGTCGGAATACATTCTAGATAATGGCAATGTACGTTTACAGTTCACACTAGCGTCAAACGAAGCGCTTGATGTCACCGCAACGGTGAGCAATAGCTCGGATACTGTTGTTGAACAGACTAACGTGAATCTAACTGATAGCCGCACGATTACTATGGAGCTGAGTGATGTTGCAGAAGGTCAGTACCAGCTTGAAGTGGTTGGTACTGCGACAGACGGTGAAATGGTGATGGTCGATAATTCATTCGCTATCAAAGAAGAGGGCGGTACAACGCCACCTCCAGGTGATTACCCTCCGTACGAAGCAGGAACGAACTATAAAGCGGGCGACATCGTGGTAGGCACTGACGATGGTCTATACGAATGTAAGCCTTGGCCATACACGGCTTGGTGTGCAAGCGCGTCTTATGCTCCTGGTGACAGCCAGTACTGGCAGGACGCTTGGACAAAGCTTTAGTCTTATAGTTTAACGCTAGCAATATAAAGTAGACGATCAAAGAGAGGCCATTGTGCCTCTCTTTTTTATGTTTAAACATTTCTGATTTAGAACTTTGATAACCGTCTTGATCTCAAACTCGGTACTTTATATCACCTTAGATAACACTATGACGCAATGTGATATTGGATACGCGATAAAAATAAAGGCAAATATGGGTTCTTTGTTGATCTATGTGTATAGACTAATTTGCTGCGTATCGACTTCTCTAGATTTTCACACACGTGATCAGCGCATTGCCGGACTGAGTATCCCAAGGAATCAGCTTGTCGTAATCGTGCTCGAAGATATTAACCTCAAAGTATGGCTTCAATATCTCGATTAACTCCTTAAACGAGAATGCCACCATCGGGTGTTCATCATTCCAAACTTGAGTTTCACCTGCAGTCGTTTTTTCGATACTAAGCATTAGCGCTTGCTTATCACCCTCACCAGAGTAATACCAACCCGATCGGAAGGTAAAATCATCTTGTTCTTGGTTTGTGGTGTGTCGAACAAACAGATCATTGCTGATCTTATCTTTATCGACAACGTTAAAGCAGAAAACACCGCCTTGTTTTAGCGCTTTGTGAACGTTAGCAATGCACTCTTTTAACTTCTCGATGCCATCGTTGTAGTGGATCGAATACAAGAAACAAGTAATAAGGTCGAACGGCTCAGAGACTTCAAAATTACTCATGTTCTGCACAGAAAAGCTAGCTTCAGGGCAGCGTAGTTGAGCGATATCTAACATGGGTTGGTTTAAGTCAAGCCCGTTACTTTGATAACCATAATCAATAAAGTGACGAACGTGTGGGCCAGTACCACAACCGAGGTCTAGGTGAGTTTTTCCTTCATTTCCAAAAATCTGATGTAGCCTACGAACGCAGTGACTTTGCGCTTGGTAGTCAATATCAACACACATTAAATCATAGTAACCCGATAGGTCGGTATAGAGCGCGTTGGCGGACATGTTTGCCTGCAGCATTTGCTGAAAAAATTGGGGTGGCGCATCATATACCGAAATGTGGAATTCGCAATAAAATATTCAACATGCTCATGCACTTTAATTCCAACTTTGTTACTAACTAAACACTGATGATTCACTGTTAGGAGTATGGAAAAATATCATCAAAGCGAGATAGCTTCAGCCGTTACGAACACGCTTCGATACAAACCGATTCATAATTTACTGAAACTTGGTTTTTACCGTTTGCTTTTGCTCTATAAAGTGCGTCATCGGTGACTTTAATGAGAGTATTGACTGAGTTCGAGGAATGACAAATACATCGACTGGTCATTCCAATACTGACACTGGACCTAAACGGACGGCGATTAGCACCAATAAAAATATGTTGATTAAATGCATGACAAATACGTTCACCAATGATTTGGGTATACGCAGGTTTCGCATTCGGAATGAACACAATAAACTCTTCACCGCCCCAGCGTCCCACTACGCCATGGAGTAATTCAACGTGAGTTTTTATAGTGTCAGCTAAGTGCTTAATGACAGTGTCACCAACGGTGTGACCAAACTGATCGTTTATCAACTTAAAGTCATCAATGTCAATCAACATACAAGATATTTCGACTCTCTTATTCATTGGCTTCTTTATCCAATCATAAATCGCCCGACGATTGAGTGCCTGCGTTAAGTCGTCATGCATAGCACGATGCAGTAATTCTTTTTCCAACAATACTTTATCTGTCACTTCTTCAAGAATGACTTGAATGGCGTCTTCACCTTCCCAGTTAATCACGTTGTCATAGAGATTGAAGTATTTGTAGGAGTCATCAAAGCAATGGTTGGTAACCACGGAACTGAAGTTGGGTGTGTTGCCATTGAGAATGCTCTCGTAACGTCTGATTGCAATTGGTCGCTCTGCTTCAGGAATGATTGAAATGATTGAATCCATCGCAAGCACTTGCTCAATAGATTTGGCACCTTGTTGTTCAACCCAAGCTTGGTTAACCATCAAAGGTTTGAAGTTTCTATGAATCAAAATGCCTTGCTTCGATGTACTGAGTAGCTTTCTATACATACGATCGGTTTCGTGGCGTTGACGTTGCGCTTCTACCACAGAGGTGATGTCAATGATGTTCACTTTAAGAGCGGGCTTGTTATTCAATTCAACAATGTGCGATAAGCAAAATATGGAGATATTACGGCCATGAGCGGGAATGTCTGTGTACAATTTTCCTTTCTTAAGCTTGCCTTTTATTGCTTCTAGATAGCGTTGCTTGGCTAGATTTTGGTAACTATCAGGTACCAAGGCATATACAAAATCAACATTGCGTAATAACTCACCACGGTTTTTATAACCAAAGATTTGAGCGATCTCGTTGTCGACATCAACAACTCGATGATCTTGAAGTGTCATACACCCTTGTGCTGAGTCGAAGTTTTGACAGGCCAAAGTGGTGGTTAAATCTAGTTGAATACTCATATCTACCGGATTACTTATTCGTTAACTGAAATAGGTTTTTCTCACTCGATGTAGCGACCCCAAGGTCTTTGCGGAGCTCTTTTATGACGAGACTAGATTGGAAAATTATGGTATCTAGGTAAACTAAGTGTGACATTTAAAATTTTATGATAAATCAGTAATTTTACTGGTTTTAATCCAGTTCTTGAAAAGGAAACAATTCAGGAAAGTAGATCAGTAATTAAAGCTAAATAAGCGAGCTAAACAAGGAAAGTTAAGACAATGGAATCAGCACCAAACGCAAAGGACTCTGTGGAAATCGGTACTTCAATAATCATCAAGCTTGATGACTTATCGGGTGGGGAAGTAATAGGCTAACTAGAAGAGCATCTCGCTGATATGTACGCAACATCACCACCCGAAAGTGTTCATGCTCTGGATCTGGATGGGCTCAAGTCGCCAGAGATTACCTTTTTTAGTGCTTGGAAAGACAGTCAATTGCTTGGGTGTGTTGCGATTAAAGAGTTAAATACCCAACACGCTGAACTCAAATCGATGAGAACCTCACAGTTTGCTCGAAAGTCAGGTGTTGCTAGCCAACTTTTACAACATGTATTGGATACCGCAGCCATTCGCAAGTATCAGACAATCAGTTTAGAGACAGGTTCAGAAGACTACTTTAAGGCAGCGCGTAACCTGTATGAAAAGTTTGGCTTTGGATACTGTGAACCATTTGCAGATTATATATTGGACCCGCACAGCCAGTTTATGAGTATCGAATTGTGTTAGAAGTGACTACATCGCAAAGAGATATTCCCTATCACGTTCGTTCCTCACTGTAGGGAATGACGGAGGGGGTGTACCTCGCTTTAGAGAGTGACGGGGTTGTAGCTTCTGTAGTCAGAAATGACGAATACAATATTTACGCTATTTCCTCTCGTCATTCCAGAACTGGGGTGACTTGATTCCCCAGCGTCATTCCAGAACCGAGGGACGAGGTATGTGGAATCTCTAACCGCAAAGAGACATTCCCTATCACGCTCGTACCTCGCTTTAGGGAATGACGATTATCTGGTCAATGACCAATGGCTAAAACGTTAGCGATTTTCTAGCTCTGCGAAAATAGCTTCAGCATCCACAATACTTCCTGAGATAGAAAGTGTGTTGAACGGAACCAAATCTTCAGGGCTAGAAGGCTTTTTAACTAACAGCTCTGGGTAGACTTTCGATTCGCCCATCAACATTGCCTTAAGCTCTTTGACGGATAGGTCAGGGTAGCGAGACCAAACTAATGCCGCGACGCCGGACACGACAGGTGCAGCCATACTTGTGCCACTTTTCGAACCGTAGGTGTTTCCCGGAGTGGTTGATAAAATGCGGTACCCAGGTGCAAACACATCAACTGATTTCTGGCCGAAGTTACTAAAGCTCGCCACTAACGTTTCGTCGGCATATTTTGCTGATGCACCCACATCTAACCATGTTGAAATAGGCTTTGAACGGTAGTGCTTCGCGTAGCGGTTTGGAAAGCTTGGTTTGATGTCGTTATCGTTACGGCTGTTCCCCGCAGAGTGAACGATCAAAACGCCTTTACGAGCCGCGTAACGGAATGCGTGGTCGACGATGTATTTACGTGGCGAGTAGCTTTTACCAAAGCTCATGTTAATGATCTTCGCGCCATTATCGACGGCGTAACGCACTGCATTGGCAATGTCCTTGTCCCGCTCATCGCCATTTGGCACCATACGTACCGCCATGATTTGAGCATGATCTGCCACACCATCAATACCCACTGAGTTGTTACGCTCTGCAGCGATGATTCCAGCAACGTGTGTACCGTGCGAACCAACAGGGCCTTTCACATCGTTGTTGCCGTAGCCTTTTTCCCAAGGGTTCGAGATGTCATCCCAAACAATATCGCCACGCGTGTCGAGCTCTAAGTTAAGATGGAAATCCAGAGAGTCTTGGTAACGGCTACGACGTGATTCCAGATATTCAAATGAATACCATGAATCAAACACACTCAAAAGCCCTTCAGCTGCAGTAACGACGCTAGCATTCTCACTATCTAACAGTGTTTTCAGACCGTTAGTAGAAAAGTCTTTTTGATCGACGAACTGAAGAATCTGTTCTTTGAACTCATTGGCTTGGTCAGTTGCTGTCGTTACACGATTCAACGCATCTTGGTCATCTTTTAGAGACGACAAGTAATCGGATTCAACATCTTGATAATACTCACGCTTCTTACGCGGAATCCAATGTCCGTTCTCTTTTAACTCAAGGTACTTTTTGTATTCTCTAGTGACTTCTAGTGTGTCTTGGTCAACGTTAATGCCTAACGAGTTACCCAAAAAGTTCCAGCCGTGGACATCGTCAATGTAACCATTGCCATCATCGTCAATCCCGTTGTCTGGGATCTCGTCTTCATTGGTCCAAAGTTTGTTTTTGAGATCTTCGTGTTCAACGTCGACACCTGAATCAAGAACGGCAACGATGACTGGTTGTGGTTGAAGAGGGGGCATCAAGTAGTCATATACCACATCAGAACCCACACCCTGAATTCTTGTGTAGCTTGCCGTTAAGTTAAACCAATCACCGCGCTGTTCATCAGCGTTGCTCATCATTCTCATTGAGAAAAATGAAGGTAGAATAGTTTCTCGCGAGTAATCCTCAACAATTGTCCCTTTTACATCTTGGATGAAAGGTGAGTTGGCAGGTTGTGGCTCTGGGCTACTCTCATTAAGAGCCGAGGCAGATACTTGAGCCGAAGCCATAATAGCTAAAGAAAGCGTGGTAAGTCTGTGTCCGTGATTCATCTGTGTTGCATCCTTATCATTGTGAGACTGAATAGTTGTGCGACTAGAACTGACTCCTTAGCGAAGCTTTATGAAAGCACGCAGTCAGTTCGTGAGAGGGAAATGCCCGCTCAAAAGCAATCAAAAGATAATATGCAATCAGACTTGTATCATTCATTTGATCAATGAAATGGTAGGAAGGTCTCACTGTGATCGATTTTAAAGTCTCAAAGTTTGAGCTAAATTCTATTAATAAAACCAATATTTATAAAATTAAGAATTGGGATTAAAGGTGTTTAGAATCAATTGATTAGTATGTTAATTGCAGGGGGTGGTTTTGGCTCTCACTCAGCTATTGAAGTGCTTTTGAAAGAGCCAAGATCAAGGAGCTTAGTCGTCGTGAGAGCTAAATTCAAAGTTTCCGTTGACGGCAAAATGGTCTGAAAGGTGCCAACTTCCCCAAGTGTCAGAGCTCAACCTTTGATGAAGCTTGACCGTATTAGTATTACTTGTTGCTCGTCTATGCACTCTGCTAACAAAAACGTAATCCAGATACTCTACATCAGCGCCACCTGAATACTTATAAGCGGCATACGGGTTAATCGTCGGGTCAAAGGTTGCATTGGTGTAGCCTCTGAATTCTGGAGGATCAACATCCAACGTAGCTAGCATTAGAAGGTATTCCACGAAGTCGCTATTTTTATCGATATTGAAGTCTCCAGCATAGATAACCGCTTCGTTGGAAGGTATGCCTTTAGTCAGCATAAAGGTTCGCATCAGCCCTAGCTGTAAGCGTCTTAGTCTTTTGGCCGCAGGCGTATTGAATGATGCTAGGTGCGTGTTGAATATATGGTATATCTGACCATCTTTGTCGATTTTTGTGTAGACGACGCCTTTATCTGCGTAACAATCAGTCCCGGAGCAGTGTTCAAAAACTATACTGTCGGTTTCAATAATTGGATAGCGACTAAAAGTGACCACGCCTCCGTCGTACATCGCACTAGTGCCACCTCCTACTACCTCTGTTCTAAATGCATATTCCTCTGCTAGAGCGTTGAATAGGATCTCTCGGTCTGAAGAAAAAGCTTCTTGAAGTGTGAGTACGTCATATCCGGAGAGAGTTTGGTCCAAGACACTTGCACGACTTGTAATGTTTGATGATACGCCGGGGAGCATCCATAGGTTATATGACCCAACGTTCAAGGTATTTGGGTCTTGATCAAAATCATTGATCGTATGTTCTGAGACTACAAATTCAACGTCGTCGAAACCTGACGTGTATATAGCCTTAACACCGAACTCAGAGTGATATCCATCTTGGTTATAACGATGAAGAATATATGGGTTGTAGTCGGTCATCATCCCTTGATCTTTATACCCATAAGACAGCGTTGTACCTGAACTATGACCAACCAACTTAAGTTGAGCAACGGGTTCTTGCGGTTTGGCTTCCCATGTTCCCTCATCAGTCAATCGTGATATTGTCAGAAAGTAATCATATGTAGCGCCATTCACAATCCCATAATATCGATTAAAATCAGCCACTTTAGCTTTTTGATAGGGCCAAATTACTAAGTCATTTCCTGTTAACCTGTATTGGTAACCATTACTGACAGGCGCACTGGAGTCTACTGAAAAGTTTATCAATATGGGTTTGTCAGTGCGGTTTATATAGTAAAGTGATGTTGCGAGTGCTTGGCTGGCTATTGCCCAAATTATCAGTGTTGAACACAGCTTTTTAATCATGTTTCTTCCTTTGATTACATTCCTAAAATCGAAAACAGAAAGTAGCCCTGGTATGCATTCAGTTGCAAATTAAAGATTTTGGTTTTGTGCTGTGTAACGCTAATGTGATCATATTGTAAATTTTATGAAAAATTACTCTGTTTTATAGTAACTTATGATTATTCTAACCGATTCGAAGTACATTCTATGACGACTTATTTTGCTGGTTTCTCCCTTGGGCTTTCGCTAATCCTTGCGATTGGTTCTCAAAATGCGTTTGTTTTAAAGCAAGGTCTAAAGAATCAACACGTATTGGCAGTTTGCGCTGTATGTGCAATTTCTGATGTCTTACTCATTAGTTTTGGTGTAACAGGCTTCGGCGCAATCGTTAAGCAATTCCCACAAATTGAGCAGTTCGCCCGTTATGGTGGGGCTATCTTTTTGGGTGTCTATTCATTCTTAAGCTTCCGTTCAGCATTCACTGAAAATCACGCCTTAGAAGCCACTGCTGAAACCAAAGACTCATTAACTAAAGCGATGGCGATGTGTTTGGCGTTCACTTGGCTTAATCCGCATGTGTATTTGGATACTGTGGTATTGCTGGGTTCTATCTCAACTCAATATCAACCTAATCAAATGTTGTTTGGTGCTGGTGCCGTATCGGCGTCGTTTGTGTTCTTCTTTTCACTTGGATATGGCGCACGCTTCTTGGCTCCAATGTTTAAGAACCCGAGAGCGTGGAAGGTGTTGGAATTTGTCGTTGGCGTGATCATGGCGTCTATTGCATTATCTTTGATCGTCTAGCTGCGCGTAATTAGGCATTCAAACATATGGTCTAAAGCTCCTACCTAGAGTTACTAATTAAAGTTCCTATCTAAAGTGACTGTCTTTAGTTATCTCCGCATTTAATTATTTCCAAAAAAATAGAATTATTTTTCGTCTTTCGGTTTTGGCGTTCGTCTTAGGGGTACAAATACAAATTAATGACCTAATTCGAGTAAACCATGATTAAACTTGTTAGCTTTAAAAACTGCCCATTCGTTCAACGTGTAATGGGTGCTTTGGTAATGAAAAATGTCCCATTTGAAATTGAATACATTGAGCTAAACAATAAACCTCAATGGTTCCTAGATATTTCGCCAAACGGACAAGTGCCAGTATTGATTACAGAAAATGACACGGTTCTTTTTGAGTCAGATGCAATTGTCGAATACCTGGACGATAAATACGCGCCGATAGAAGAGGTGTCTGCCGAGCAAAAAGCATTAGATCGTGCTTGGTCTTATCAGGCGAGTAAACATTACATGCCACAATGCGGCACAATGGGAAGTAAAGACAAAGAGACTTTTGAAACACGTTTAGCGAACCTTCAAAAAGCCTTCCTAAAAGCCGAAAACAAGTTAGGCAATACAGAATTATTTAAAGGGGATTATATATCTAATGTCGACATTGCTTGGCTACCACTGTTGCACCGCGCGTCAGTAATTAATGAGGGGTCAGGCTTTGATATGCTCGAAGGATTCCCTAAAGTGCAAGCGTGGCAGGCCGCTTTGATTAAGTCGGGCTTAACGGAGAAAACGGTACCTCAAGACTTTGTGGAGAAGTTTAGTGGTTTCTATTTAACGAATACTTATTTGGCAAGCCTTACTGAAGCTCATTAATATTATATTCATTATTTTAAATATAATTTAACAGGATCTCATTCTGAATGGTTAGAAAGGATAAAATAAAGCTCACTCTATTAATCAATAGTGTGAGCTTTTTGTTTTCTAGGAAGGGGAGAGTTAAGTAATAGCTAGAATATATAAGCCACTCTATATGACTGAATATGTGATTAAATTACTGATTTAAAAGACCTTTTTAATGATAGGTGCAATGTGGATATTGTAACTCTTAGTTGTTTTTTTGCTTTTGCTCTATTTTGTCTCATAAATAAGACTGTATAAGATTCGCTAATTATTCGCTTGGTGAATGAAAGTTGTCGTGATAATTTCCCAATCACTTCGTAAATGAACAGTGTTTTATTGTTTGTTAGGAGTCGCTTGAATAATTTATTTAAACAGTATCGCAACCGTTGGAATAGTGTCGGAAACCTATTAATAGTTGATGAACGGTGCTGTGGGACAAACTAAAAAGGGTATTTTCATGCTTAAATCAACATTTCTATTGAGTCTAGTTGGCTTGGTTTCACTTCCTACATTTGCTGCTGGTGTTGAGGGTGGTCCATACATTGGCGCAGGCCTTGGTGTGTATCAAGACTTAGATACTGATGGCGGAGGCAATTTAGATGCTGAAAGCATGGGGTACAGCCTTTATGGTGGTTACCAATTTAACCGCATCGTTGGTATCGAACTTGGTTACACGGATTACGCCGATTACGAAAAATTTGGTACTAAACTCCTTTCACCAACGTCTTTGTCTGTTGCAGCAAATGTGGGCTACACGTTTGACAACTCAATCCGTCCATTTGTATTGGCAGGCTTAAGCTACGTTGATCTAAATTCAAGCAACGGTGCTTTCTATGGCGACGATTCAGGTGCAGGTTTCCGCTTCGGCGTTGGTGTGGAATACACCCCAGTAGAAAACTTAACACTTCGCCTGATTTCTCAAGCGGATGCAGTAAACATTGAAAACTACGCATACATCAATGGGAACAAAATACGTCTAAGCAGTCGAGACGTGGCATTTAGCACAGTAACACTGGGTGCTTCTTACAATTTCTAAGGCGTGTTGAGCCCCGAAACTGCGTATCGTTGATACGAAAGCCGCTCTGATTATGAGCGGCTTTTTTGTAGCTATAACTTATGAGACGTTCAAGCGTAAAATTAGTTGGTTTTCACAAGCTTATAAAAGGGAATTATGTCGACTATTTTGGTAGATTAAAGGCATTACATACTTCTAGTGAGCAGCAATGAAGATTCTTCACACGTCCGATTGGCACCTTGGCCAAAACTTCTACAATAAAAGCCGTAAGAATGAACATGAACGGTTTTTACAATGGTTACTTGAGCAAGTTACAGAGCACGACATCGACGCGATCATTGTTGCTGGCGATATTTTCGATACCAGTACACCGCCGAGTTACGCTCGTGAGATGTATAACAAGTTTGTGGTCGATTCGAACAAGATCGGCTGCCAGTTGGTGTTATTGGGTGGAAATCATGACTCAGTCTCTGTGCTGAAAGAGACACAGCAATTATTGAAGTACATGGGTGCAGACGTGATTCCTAATACCAATGAAGATCATGCGACTCAGGTTGTTGAACTCAAAGGCAAGAATGGCGATGTAGAAGCGCTGGTTTGTGCTATTCCTTTTATTCGCCCTCGCGATGTGTTGACCAGCCAGGCGGGTGTCACTGGTGTTGCGCGTCAGAAGCAACTTGGCGATGCAATCAAACAGCACTACCAAAGTGTTTATGATGCCGCTGTAGAAAAACGCGCAACGTTTAAAAATAGCGAACACATGCCGATTATCGCCACCGGTCACTTAACGGCGATGGGGGTTCAACAATCGGATTCGGTACGCGACATCTATGTCGGCAACCTTGATGGTTTTGCCGCTGATGGCTTCCCAGACGCAGACTATATTGCACTTGGTCATATCCACCGCCCACAAGTGGTAGCAAAGCGCGAATACATTCGTTACTGCGGCTCTCCAATCCCACTAAGTTTCGATGAGCTTAAATCTCAGAAGCAAGTATGTGTGGTTGAGTTTGTAGAAGGCGTGCGCACCATTTCTCAACTAGCTGTTCCAACATTCCAACCGCTTGCTGAAATCAAAGGCGACTTGAGCGAAATTGAATCACAACTGAACCAATACATTGGCTTAGATGGGGAACTGAGCGTTTGGTTGTCGATTGAAGTGCAAGCGCAAGATTACCTTTCAGATCTCCAAGAACGTATGCGAACACTAACCGAAGGTTTGAATGTGGAAGTACTTCAATTACGCCGAGCAAGAGAGCGTCGTAATCAAGCATTAGAGCAAGAGTCGGCAGAAACCTTATCTGAACTGAGCCCGATGGACGTGTTTAGCAAGCGTATTGCCTTAGAAGAGTTTGAAACCGATTCTGAAAAAGCGCGCTTAGAGCGAATGACGATGAAGTTTAAACAAGTGATGGTTGAAGTGTCTGAGAGCGCTCAAGCGCCAAATAAAGTAGAAGAGTAACCAGTATGAAGATTTTAAGTCTAGAATTTGAAAACCTGAACTCTTTGAAAGGGCGTTGGAAACTCGATTTTACTCAATCACCGTTTGCCGAAAACGGTTTGTTCGCGATTACTGGCCCAACAGGGGCGGGCAAAACCACCATTCTTGATGCTATTTGTTTGGCACTGTTCCACCGCACTCCACGTTTGAAAAGCATTGCTAAAGGCAATAATGAATTAATGACGCGTGGTACAGGCGAGTGTTTCGCCGAGCTTGAATTTGAAGTGCAGGGCAAAACATACCGCTCTAACTTCCATCAAAAGCGAGCGCGCGGAAAACACGATGGCGCATTACAAACGCCAACGTGTGAATTTTCGGATGCTGACACCGACAAAGTATTAGAAACCATGCTGACCAAGAAGACCAAGTTGGTGGAGCAGGTAACCGGTCTCGATTTTTCTCGCTTCACCAAATCCATCATGCTGTCACAGGGTGAATTTGCGGCATTTCTTAATGCCAATGCTAACGACCGTGCAGAGCTACTTGAAGAGCTGACGGGAACAGAAGTCTATAGCCTGATTTCCGAGCGTATCTACGATCATTTCAAGTCTAGCGAGGAATCGCTTAATCACCTCAAAGCAAAAGCTGAGGGTGTGAGTTTGCTGTCTGAAGAGCAAATCCAAGAGCTAACCGCAGATCGAGAAACGTTAGAAGCCGAGCAGAAGCGTTTGTCTGAGCAGTTAAAAGAGTGGCAAGCGCATCTAAGCTGGTGGAAAGATATGACCAAAGCTGAGCAAACTATTGCGACCAGTGAGCACGATCTTAAAACAGCTCAAGATGAACTAGACCGTAATCAACCTTCACTCGAGCGTTTAGCAAACAGTGAACCGGCTGAAAAGCTGCGCCCAATGCACAAAGATTTAAAGCGTTGCGAACAAGAGGTGAGCACTACTCAAGCTCACTTAGATAACAGCACCAAGTTACTTATTGTTCGTGATGAAGAAAAGCAAGATGCGCAAGCGAAACTGACTCAAAGCGGTGTGACTGTCGAACAGGTTAAAAGCGAGCAACAAGATCAAGAGAAGATCATTGATCTAGTGCGTCCGCTAGATAACCAAATTGCCGTGCTTAAAGATAAACAAACTGTGGCCGTTAATGCAGCGAATACGCTGAACGAGCAACATACTCAGCAGCGCAATCAACAGGCTGTTATAGTCCAAAAAACAGAGGTACTGAAGCAACAGGACCAACTCAGCACTGAGTACCTAAATACACATCAAGCTGACCAATATTTAGAAAAATACTTAGGTCAGTGGCAAGCCAAAGTTGAACAAGTTCGTATCCTAGAGCGTCAGCATTCAGAACTACTAAACTCAGCGAAGCAAGCTTTGTCCGCAGTGGATGCTCAGCAAGCGACTATCAAAACTGCTCAAGAAGTAAAAGTAACGCAAGACAAAGCATTAGCAGAATCGGTTGTGACAGAAAATAATACCAAGCAGCAATGGGAAGCCTTACAAGGCAACACTAGCGAACAAGTGTTGAATGCGCAAAAAGACCTGCTGGAGTTCTGGAATCGCAATACGCACTCGTTATTGGAAATTAATCGTGGCTTCCTAAATGCTCAACAACAGTTGCACGCGAAAACACAGGCACATCAAACTAACAATCAGTTGGTCGACAAACTTTCGAAAGAACGTGAAGTGCTGGTGGATCGATATAAAGAGAAAGAGACGTCTCTTGAGCGATTAACGCGTTTGATTGATCAAGAAGGCGAATTAGCGAAATACCGTGCAGCTTTAGAATCTGGATCTGAGTGCCCACTGTGTGGTTCAACAGACCATTCGATCGAGCAGTCGCAAGATATTGCAAATCTGGTCTCGCAAAAAGATCGGGAAAACCTAGAGTTGGCAGCCATTAAGAAAGAAGGCCAAGAGCATCGTCAGCAATTAGATTCTCTTGCCCCTATGATTGCAGCGCTTAACGATGACATCCTGCGTGCACAAGCGGATATTCAACAAGCCCAACTGAATTGGCAAGGCATTGTTGGTAAGCTTCAACAGGGCTTATCAGATTTCTCTGGCACGGCTCCAGAGCTAGCTCTGCTAACGATTAACGATTTAGGCAATGAAGCTACGGTCGCGACCTTTGCTCAGCAGTGTGAACTTCAACTAAGTCAGATCTCGCAGCAATTGAAAGCATTGGGTGATGCCAAAGCGCACTATGCGGAAGCTGAGAAACAACGCTTGTCTGTAAGTGTTATGGTTGACAAGGCGCAATCTAACCTTGAGTTGGCCGAGCAACGCTTAGCTGATCTGAATAAGCAAAACCACATTACAAACGAACAAGTAGCTAAGACAGCTCAAGCGAAAGATCAGCAATGGCATTCGTTGAAAGAGAGCATTGTTCAAACCGCTATCGAAGCACCTGAACTTGAACATATTGATGATTGGTTTACTGCGAAATCACAAGCATCAAGCACATGGCAGCAAACCAAACAGCAACAGGCCGATATTGAGAAGCAACTGATTACTCAAAATGCCGAATTGAAAACCTTAGATGACAAGCTAAGTAGCGCAGAGAAAGAGCTCGCGACACTGACGCAAGAGAGTGAGTCTTTAATGTCAGAGCTCACTCGTGTAACGGCTGAAAGAACAAAGTTATTTGGTGACAAAGACATTCAAACCACCAGTAATGCGATGAAGCAAAAAGTCACTGAAGCGGTTAGTGTATTTGATGCCGCTCAGTTGGTGCTTAACCGTTGCGAACTTGAACATCGAACCGAGCAAACTAAACACACCAGCTTCTCTGAAGAGCTGACCAGCAAGCAGTCAAATTACACACAAGTGTCGAATGCTTGGTTAGAAGCGCTGAAAACTAGCCCATTTGAAGGAGAGGCTGATTTTGAAGCAGCATTATTAGACGAAGAGGTTAGAACTCAACTTCAAAGCCTGCAGAAGTCTATAGATGAAGCGATTGTCAGTGCACAAGCTAGGTTGAACACTGTCAAGGCGACGGAGGTGGAGCTACAAAACCACGAAAATGCTAAAACATGGCAAGAGCAAGACCAACAACAAGTTGAACTTGCGACGACTGAATGCCAAAACGCACAACAAAGTCATGCAACAAAGATCGGCGCGATTTCTGCCAATCTTGAAACTGATAGCCAGAACCGCAGCAATCAGCAAGATCTGTTCAAGCAAATCGATGAGCAACAAGTCGAGTTTGATGATATCTCACGTCTTAACTCGCTTATTGGTTCTAAGAACGGCGACAAATTCCGTAAGTTTGCCCAAGGTCTAACGCTGGAAAATTTGGTGTACCTTGCGAATAAGCAGTTGCAGCGTTTGCATGGTCGTTACGAACTTAAACGTAAAGCCGACGATGGGTTAGAACTGCAAGTGCTGGACACATGGCAGGGCGATGTGATGCGTGACACTAAGACGTTATCAGGTGGCGAAAGCTTCTTGGTGAGTTTAGCGTTGGCATTAGCGCTTTCTGATCTTGTCAGCTACAAAACCAGTATTGATTCATTGTTCTTGGATGAAGGTTTCGGCACCCTTGATAGTGACACATTGGACATTGCCCTAAACGCTCTCGATAACCTGAATGCGTCTGGAAAGATGATTGGTGTTATTAGCCACGTTGAAGCACTGAAGGAGCGAGTGCCCGTTCAGCTTAAAGTGACAAAACACTCTGGCTTAGGTGTGAGTGAGATGGAGAAGCAGTACAAGGTTGTCGCTTGATTGGATTAAGCGGGTTTAGTTGAATTTGAGCAGAGTCGGTTCAGATAAAGCCGAATCCGTTTAGATAAAGCAGATCCCCGACTCAGTCGTTCCTCCTTCTCGAGGATGACGGAGTCGGGCTGTTATCAATCACTCCGCCGCCACTCCTTAAAGTCAGGAGCGTTCAAAAAGTAGCCGTCACTCCCTAAAGTGAGAAACGAGCGTAATAGGGAATCCCCAGTAAACGCAGGAAGTGGACTCATCCAAAAGGAAACGACCATGCATAAGAAGCCTCATTTACCGACCAAGACATGTCCCGTTTGCCAAAAGCCTTTTGCATGGCGTAAAAAGTGGCAGCGTTGTTGGGACGGTGTTATTTACTGTTCAGAACGTTGTCGTCGCAACAAGTCTTAGTCTTCATACACTCGAATACATCAAACTATTCTCTATCAGCCAAGTCCGGTAAACCGATATTTCCTTCCTTTGTTATCATTTTGATGTTCCTTTAATCGTTTGGTCATTCATTTCTTAAGTTAATATTTCTATCTGTAAGATAAGTGATGTATAAAGGCGGCATGAAGATACCTAAAAGAATACAGCCTTTAGTTGACGATGGTTTGGTCGACGAGGTGACAAGCCAACTCATGAGTGGCAAAGAAGCATCGGTGTACATTGTGCGCTGCGGCGATACGATCCGTTGTGCCAAGGTATATAAGGAAATTAGCCAACGTAGTTTCAAAAAAGCGACTGCGTATCGTGAAGGCCGAAAAGTACGAAACAGCCGCCGTGCTAGAGCGATGGAAAAAGGTTCTGGTTTTGGCCGTGAGCAACAAGAAAAGGTTTGGCAAAGCGCTGAAGTGGATGCCTTGTATAAACTGGCAGAAGCGGGCGTTCGTGTACCTGTGCCTTATGGTTGCTTTGATGGCGTGCTGCTTATGGAGTTGGTCACTGATGACGAAGGCTATGTTGCCCCACGTTTGAACGATGTCGTTATGTCAGCAAAGCAAGCGATCGAAGACCATGCCGTGATGATGACTTATGTGGTTAAAATGCTGTGTGTTGGTTTGATCCATGGTGACTTGTCTGAGTTCAACGTATTGGTGGATGAATACGGCCCGGTAATTATCGATTTACCGCAAGCGGTTGATGCTTCGGCTAACAATAATGCCGAGTGGATGTTGGCTCGTGACATCAATAATATCCGTGATTATTACGCTCAGTTTGCTCCTGAATTGGCGAAAACCGAGTATGCTAAGGAAATGTGGGCGCTTTACGAGAAAGGCGACCTAAAGCCAGACAGCAAGCTAACAGGCGAGTTTACGGAAACGGACGATTTGGCCGATATTGAAGCCATTATGCAAGAGATAGACGCTGCGCGAGTTGAAGAACAACACCGACGCGAGCGAGCTAAAGAAGAGAAAGAAGGCGTCGACGACAGCAAGTTCAATTGGGCTGAGTAATCGTGATGATCGGCTTAGAGCTTTAGTTAAATAGCAGTCATAACGCCTGAAAAAATTTATGCGTTCTTTCTAAAAAATAACCCAATAGAGCAACACTCTGTTGGGTTTTCTTTTTTAGCACTTATCAAAGACGACGAGTGGTATTGGTTTCTACCAACTTAACTGTTCACCATCGTAAGCGTAGAAGTGCCCGCTTTTGTCTGGTGTGGCAGTGCGAATGATATCGACCAATTGATGGGCGACATAGCTCGACTCAAACAGCTTACCTTCAGGGACATTAGTCTGGAAAGGCTTCGACAGAGCTGTATCTGTTGTGCCTGGGTGTAGCGCCAACACCGTGCCTTTCTTAATGGTCCGTTGCCATTCAATCGACATGGTTTTGATAAACATATTGAGCGCCGCTTTCGACGAACGATAGCTATACCAGCCGCCTAATCGGTTATCTGAAATGCTCCCGACCTTTGCGGAAACCACGGCAAACTTTGGATTGTCGCTCGTTTTAAGAACAGGTGTGAAGTACTTTGCCAATAATAAGCTGGGCAGAGTATTCACTGAGATGTTTTTCAGGAAAAACTCAGGGTCAATGGACGCCAGGTTCTTTTCCGGACCAAGGTCTGGAGTGTGAAGCATACCCACGCAGTTTATCAACCAATCAAGTTGTTCAAACTCAGAACTCAAACGTTTGATATCAGCTTCTTTGGTGGCGTCAACTTTGTGCCAGTTCAAGCGACTGTTTTCAAGTTCCGGCTGTTGAGAGTGGAAAGTCGCGTCTACATGCACATCAAGAAAATCAAACCGAGACAGCTCAGATAATAGGTGTTTAACCACAGCAAAGCCGATACCGCCGCTTCCGCCAACCACCAATATGTGTAGTCTGAGTTGCTCAACCATTATAAATTCTCCAAGTTTGTTATTCGTTGTTCTGCAGTATCGAGTATTGCTTGTTGCTCTTGCTCGTCCATATTGTCCCAAGAGCGATATAGCATGCCCATGCGTGGGTTTCGGTTTAACTCATCGCGATGTTGGTTCATAAAGCGCCAATACAAACTATTGAAAGGGCAGGATTGCTCTCCACTGCGCTCTTTTATTTGGTAATGACAGCCTTTGCAGTAGTCACTCATGCGATTGATATAGGAACCGCTGGCAGAGTATGGTTTGGTTCCGACGATCCCGCCATCCGCAAACAGTGCCATACCTCGCGTATTTGGCATTTCAACCCATTCGATCGCATCGACGTATATGCCGAGGTACCAACTGTCGACTTGGTCAGGATCTATGCCTGTGATTAAGCAGAAGTTGCCAGTGATCATTAACCTTTGGATGTGGTGCGCGTAAGCAAATTCAAGGGATTGATCAATCGCATGCTTCATGCAGTTCATCTTGGTCTGTCCGTCCCAAAAGTAGTGAGGCAGGTTGTTGTTTGCTGAGTAATGGTTTTTGTTGGCGTAAGCAGGCATATTCGCCCAATAGACGGCGCGTATGTACTCTCGCCACCCCAATATTTGACGGATGAATCCTTCGACCTGTGCGATATCGATAGTGGTAGCGCCTTGCTTTGAAGAGGCGTGATAAGCTGAGAGTGCCGCATCAATGACTTCTCTAGGGTTGAGCATCTTGCTATTCAATGAGAACGAAATACGACTGTGATACAAGCTCCACCTAGAGTCGTGTTCTGTAGTCATCGCATCTTGAAAGTGCCCAAATAACGGTAAGCAGACTTGGCAGAAATGAGCGAGCAGAGATAAACTTTGTGCGCGGTTAACTGGCCATAATAATTGGTTGCCGACTTGACCAATGGTTTGTACGTGGTGGCGTTCTATTCGCTGCAAAATGTCGGTTATGTCATTGGTAAACATCAGAGGTTGAGGCAGTTTTTCAATGTCTTGCTTCCTGAGCTTCTTTCGATTGCTCGCGTCGTAATTCCATTTGCCACCAACGGGCTTTCCGTCTTCTAGCAAAATGTCGAAACGCTTTCTCATTCGGCGATAGAAGTGTTCCATCATGATGCGCTTATCTTTCGGAAACTGTTGTTCGATCTCTTCGAATGGAAAGAGGAAGTGTTCAGTATCACAACAGCCTTTGGCTGCATTGGTGAGTTTGAGCTTGTTCATCTGCTCTAAGAGGCGATATTCATCTGGCCTTTGATATTCAAACTTCTCTGCGCCGAATTCGTGTACATAGTGCTTAAGAAGTGTATCTAGGTTTTCAAATTGGGCTGTGTCATCTAAGGTCAAGTGAAGTACTTGATGGCCTTGTTGTCTCAGCTCGTCAGCGAAGTAACCCATCGCACAGAAAAATGCGGCCACTTTTTGAATATGAGATGCGACGTAATCCGTTTCTTGTTTTAGCTCAGCAATCATGTAAACAACGCCATCATCAACCTGTCGAAACCATGAATGCTCTATGTTTAGTTGGTCTCCTAATACAAGTCTTACCGTTTTAAATTTCATAATGCGTCCTGGTTTGTGAGGCTTGTTGAGACTGCGTTACTGCCTGTCCATTGATTAATGAAGGCATGGTCTGGGTCGTACATTTCAGTTTGCTTGGCTAAATCAAAATGGCGGGATTTAGGCTGTGTATGGTTGTTATTTTGATTGTTGTGGGCTGGTTTATTGAGAGCCCCTGCGATATACGCCCAATTTCCCCAGTTTGACGCCACGTCATAGTCGACAAGTTGGCTTTCGAAATAGGCTGCGCCATGTTGCCAGTCGACGCCCAACTCGTAAATCAAACAGCTTGCGGCTAACTGCCTTCCGCGATTCGACATGTAGCCCGTAGCATTAAGTTGGCGCATACATGCATCGACAATCGGATAGTTGGTGTTACCGCTCTTCCATTTGGCAAAATTAAGGCTTGCCGATTGAGTGATATTTTCTGCTGTAACGGGTTTTGTGTATGAGCCCGTAAATAGAGATGCCTTCAACGACATGCTCTTCCAATAAAAATACTCACGCCACAACAGCTCGAAATAGATCCAATAGGTTGAATCGTTGGGCCCATGATGCGACTCAAATCGCGTGAGGTGTCTGCATATTGTTTTAGGTGAGACACAACCTAATGCGAGCCACGGTGAAAACTTGGTCGAGTTTTCGATACCGTCCAGTGCATTTCTTGTCTGTTTATAGCAGCTCGCGTAATCCTGTGAGAAGTAGTGTTCGAGATGCAGTAATCCCGATGTTTCACCGCCTTTGAGGCTGTGGTTTCGTGCCACGTTGCCAATCTTGAAAAGGGTTTCTTTGGAGTTACAGTGTGACATTTTTGTTAGGTCTGGTGCCGGTGGTAAATCGGTTATGGTCAAACTTTGTGTATCTATAGCCAGAGGCTCAATGAGTTTTCTGAATTTGGTAAACGAACGGGGGAATTTTTCTAACGTGAAAGGGAAGTCATCGAGTTCAAACAGAGGCGAGTTATGAGATTGAATCGCAGTTAAGTTGGGGCAGTCAGTCAGCGTTGACTGCATTAGCTTTTGCTCGTCATAGCCACAGTGAGCATTCGCAAATAAGTGAGTCACGTTTAGTTCAGAGATCATTTCGATTAGCGAGTCTTTTACGTTATCGCTGTGGTCTCGGCCTTGTGTTAGGACGATAAGTGTTTGTTCTAACGTGCTGAGGTTAATTGCAAGGTCGCTTATCGACTGTGAAATGAAAGCCGCGCGGGGAGCGCCATATTGTTCTTCTTGAGCGAATTGTGAAGAATAGTGAGACAGAACTGGTTCGACAGCGACACAAACAAGCTCATCGACGATTTGGCTTGCTTGGTAAAGTAGCGCATTGTCGTTGATTCTTAAGTCGTTGGTAAAAAGATAGAGACCAATCTTTTTCATTACTTCCACTCGCGATTTGTTAATTATTAGACGCTTACGAGTTGATAGGCTGACAAGATCACAAATGACTACTCTAAGTTGGAAATAGCAGATTTCGGTCAGGATGAGTGCGTTGAAGAGGATATCAAGCCAACCAATAATACCGATAGAGGTTGGCAATGCAGGTTATTTTTAAGTGTCGAACTGCAGCTTCTATTCCATAGGAACAACGAGAATATCGATAGGGGAAGTATCGATGATCTGTTTAGAATGGGAGATGAGCTTATGCCAAAAATCATGGTGATGGCCACACAGCAATAGGTCAACGCCATTTGCTTCGATGGCATTTTTGAGCTTATCGTTCAAATCACCCGTTCCCACGAAAATGTGCTTGATTGGGTGCTTGGCGTACGCCTCAAACTCTTTCAAATGCTTTACGGCATCTTCATTGATCGGTAAATCACCATCATTTCCTTGTATATCAACGAGCTCTGGGTAAATTTCTCCATGCGTACCATCGATATAAACAAATGAAATGCCAGCCTCCAGTTTATCAGCGAAGAAGGTCGCTCTATCAATGAGAATCTTGGTGTCGTCAGACAGTTCAAGTGCGACCAGAATATGTCGGTAATCCATAATTAAAGCCTCTTGTTGTGAGTTATGTAACAAGCATAGTTTTTGTTAGAGCAAATGATATCGAAGAGATCTCATATTGCGTAAAATTATCATTCAATGTTCTTCTAAGCACTATCGTATTTATATCGCTTTGATTGATAAGAAATTTACAAAAGGTTGATATAGTGGTTGAAGCGTTAGCTTATGCTCTTAGATAGGCTTGATAGTTCAATGCGCCAATAACGAAGAGGCATCAATGACAGCACTACTAACCATTCCCACTCGAACATTAGGTTTCGACTACGATATTGAGATCCGAGATTGGTCTCAAAAACTCGTCGGCTTTCATGTGTTCGAAGATGGTAGACGACCACTTGATGGGGGCATTGGGCTTAGCCTAAACCTCGTTGAGCAGTTTGATGTGAATGGTCGCTGGTTAGAATCCTTGCCTGCTCGTTATCGTGAAATCACCGACGACTTTCCAGAGTATCAATACCAAATGTTGTGGTTAGCTGCGAACACATACGAAGCTGCACAGCTACTTGAACTAAGGCCTGTTATTCTGGCGTTGATCTGCATGAAATACAGCGTCGATAATCAGAAAGCATTGGCACTAAGTCGCTTAGGGCAAAAGAAGATCCTTGCTAAGTTGGGCTTAGACAGCAGTAAAGCGACACTCAAATTCATCGACAAGCTAGAATTGCATTACAATGTTGGTGATGAGCTTGACCACATTGTTCGTATTCTCGAACCGCTGCAAAGACGAGTTCTTAAGTTTAAGCATTACTCAAAAGTTGGATACACAGCCCTACGTTTGGACCAAGTTCATCCATTTCTAACCGGCAGTCGACTAGGGATTGCAATGGTGGAAGAGGGCAGACTTAATGCACCGTCTAAGATGGCAATGTTCCAAGATGCGATATTGCTAGGGCAAGACTTAGAGATGGATGATCCTCTGCGCGCTATTACTAGTCAGAACTCTTTTGCGATGTTTGAACAGCTTCATGACCGCTGGACGGAGCAACGTCAATTGCGTCGTTTGGAGGGTAATCGCTTAATGGATAAAGACATCCCTTATCCCGTTCCTTTGTTAGGTAATGACAATATTCATCCTCTCACGGATTATTACGACCTTGAACATGAAGGTATAGAGCAGAAGCACTGTATTGGTGTGTATCACAATCGAATCATGAGCGATCGTTATGTGGTGTTCCGCATGCTCAAACCTCAACGTTTAACCATAGGTTTACGCCGCGTTCCGAGCAAAGCATTTCCGTTTGAAATCGACCAAATCTGCGGAAAACGAAATGCACCGCCGTCGGAATCCGCTCGCCAAGTTATTCACGACTGGTTAGAAGCGAGTAAGCAACAGTATCCTAAGCAATAGCCATGAAGTAGAAGGAATACAGGATGTTTCAACAAGACGATCTTTGCCCGAATTGTGGTTTGATTATTGTGATGCCTACGGATCTACAAGGTGGTGCTTAGGATGCGGCGAAGAGATTAATCAAGACCCTGCAGACGACTATGACGAAGAAGAGTAGCTTTATCGACTCTGATATAAACCAAGGCTAGGATGGCCAAATCACCCTTTTCAAAGGACGGAAAAAATGCAGAAAGTGATCTTTAGAAATTGCGATGAAAGCTCTCCTTATTGGAGTGAATTAGAAGGCTTTTTTCAAAGCGAATGGTCGGGTTTCAAGTTTAAAGACACCTATGAAGAAAACGTAAATCTCCCTCCGGTAATCACAGTACTTCGCGATAATGTGGTCATTGGTGGTTTGGCGTATTCCTATTTTCATAAACCTCATCAAGTTCGGGATGTGGTTTGGATTAATGCTGTTTATGTTGATGCTCAATGGCGTGGCCAAGGTATTGCAAGTGAATTGATTAAACGTGGTGTCAGACAAGTATCTTCTACAGTGCAAACTCAACTCTACGCTTACACCAATGTCATGGGACTTTATCAAGGGCTAGGTTGGTCAGTTGTTGACATCGAATCAGAGCCAAACCATAAAGTGATGAGTATTGAGCTTAATCGATAGGCTCACAATAAAAACCTATTGTGTGGTATCTGCTTTTCAAGTAATGAAGTGCTCGCTGTATCCACACCTCATAACTCTGTTAAATTTTCGTTTGAAATTATGCATATATCGCCTTTAAATCAAACAACTCGCTGTCGATTAAAACGATCACGACGATTTATTGCAGCAGTTGTTGAGCACAAAGCCTATATTGACTAGAATGACGCACTTTTTTTATTTACGTACATACAGGTAATGAACATGAGCGATACTAATTCAAGACCAGCTTTACCAGATCATCTTGCAGGTAACCCACGCAGCCCACACCACGTTGCTGAGTGTTTCGAATACCCAATCGGCATTCGTCTAAATGGTAAAGAGCGTACTGATGTTGAAGAATACTGCATCAGCGAAGGTTGGGTTAAGATCCCTTCTCCAAAAGCGCTAGATCGTTTTGGTCAGCCAATGCTTATTACTCTAAAAGGCACTGTAGAAGCTTTTTACATCGACGCATAATCATTTCGTGTGGTGAGCTAATACTTCGTGTAATTAGCTAACGTGTGTCTCATTAGCCAATACAAAACCACCAAGCGTTATTACCTAAAAGGGTCTAGAGAAATCTAGACCCTTTTTGTTTGCATTGATTTTGACGAACTTCTTTAATCGATAGCCCAAACCACCTTCATAACTCCACAGATTCAACCAAAATTGTTGTTATTCACTATGCATTTGCAGTAATAACAAAGTTGTTGTTGGTTGATTTATGTTCGCTCGCTCTTTTTGGATTTATTTACCCTCGAAAGTTCTGATGTTTAATTGAACAGATACCAACAAAAATATGAAGCGCAGTCTAATTAAATGAAACTAATATGCTGTATTTAAAGTTATTTTTTGTTAATAACTACCTCTATCACAGAAATTAATCCTGAAGCACATACAATCCCTCCTGTTTTCGAATGAGTGTAAATTTTTTTCGTTCGAGCATTTTTAATTCTTCCTTCGCCCAATAATTATGAGGTTCCTATGTTTGGAATATTCAAACCTATGGCGCATATCGATCGCTTGTCATCAGATAAGATCGATAGCACCTACACACGACTACGATGGCAGCTGTTTCTCGGCATCTTCGTTGGCTATGCGGGGTACTACTTAGTCCGTAAAAACTTCAGTTTGGCAATGCCTTACTTGATTGAACAGGGTTTCAGCCGTGGTGAGCTAGGGGTGGCATTAGCAGCCGTATCTATTGCTTACGGTTTATCTAAATTCTTAATGGGTAGCGTTTCTGACCGTTCAAACCCTCGTTATTTCCTCAGCGGCGGCTTGTTAATGTCGGCACTGGTGATGTTCTGCTTCGGCTTTATGCCATGGGCTACAGGCAGCATTACTGCGATGTTTATCCTGCTATTCTTAAATGGTTGGTTCCAAGGTATGGGTTGGCCAGCTTGTGGGCGAACCATGGTTCACTGGTGGTCACGTAAAGAACGTGGTGAGATCGTGTCGGTATGGAACGTTGCTCACAACGTGGGTGGCGGTTTGATTGGTCCAATGTTCTTGTTGGGGCTGTGGGCTTTTAACGACGATTGGCGAACCGCTTTTTATGTTCCTGCATTTTTTGCCACTCTCGTTGCTATCTTTGTTTGGTTTACCGTAAGAGATACGCCTCAATCTTGTGGGTTACCACCGATTGAAGAACACAAAGACGATTACCCAGACGACTACGATACGTCTCATGAGAAAGAAATGACGGCGAAAGAGATCTTCTTTAAGTACGTTTTCTCTAACAAGCTGTTGTGGTCAATCGCGATTGCTAACGCGTTTGTTTACCTTATCCGTTATGGCGTACTCGATTGGGCTCCGGTTTATTTAAAAGAAGCAAAAGACTTCTCAGTAGATAAATCATCATGGGCTTACTTCCTGTATGAGTGGGCTGGTATTCCTGGCACGTTATTATGTGGTTGGATTTCAGATAAGTTATTCAAAGGCCGACGCGCACCTGCAGGAATCTTGTTCATGGTTCTAGTGACACTCGCTGTGTTGGTATATTGGTTAAATCCAGCGGGTAACCCAACGATTGATATGTTGGCATTGGTTGCGATTGGTTTCCTTATCTATGGCCCTGTAATGCTGATCGGCTTGTATGCACTGGAACTTGCACCTAAGAAAGCAGCAGGTACAGCTGCTGGTTTAACTGGTTTGTTTGGTTACTTAGGTGGCGCGGTTGCTGCGAACGCAATACTCGGCTTTATGGTTGACCATTACGGTTGGGATGGCGGCTTCATTATTTTGGTCGGCGCTTGTGTGGCTTCAATCATCTGTCTGCTTTACGCCTTCTTAGGTGAGCGTGCGCACCATAAACAAAAAGATCTCGAACGAGAGAAAGAAGCGCTAGCTCAGTAGTGTATTTACTGAATCACATCTATAAATAACAACAGAGGCAGGTATATCCTGCTTCTGTTTTATCAAGGAAAACAATAATGAAAACAACGTCACTGTCTCTGACCTTATTAGCACTAAGCTTATCTGCAAATGTATTCGCCGATCCTTTAGTGATTGCGCATCGCGGTGCTTCTGGTTATTTGCCTGAACACACATTGCCCGCTAAAGCGCTCGCTTATGCGATGAAACCTGACTACATCGAACAAGATGTCGTGATGACCAAAGACGACCAATTGGTGGTTTTGCATGATCACTATCTAGACCGAGTCACCGATGTCGCGGATCGCTTTCCAACACGCGCTCGTGCAGATGGCCGTTACTACGCAATTGATTTTACGCTTGCTGAGATCAAATCCCTGAAAGTGACCGAAGGCTTTAACCTAGATGAACAAGGTAAAAGAGTAGCAGGGTACCCAACGCGCTTCCCAATGTGGCAGTCTGATTTCCGTGTCGCTACCTTTGCTGAAGAAATCGAGCTGATCCAAGGCTTGAATAAGACCCTTGGTTATAACGTGGGTATCTACCCAGAAATCAAAGCACCTTGGTTCCATCGCCACGAAGGCAAAGACATCTCTAAAGCTGTGCTTGCGACCTTGCATCAATATGGTTACCTATCGAAAGACGACAAAGTGTATTTGCAGTGTTTCGACGCCAATGAACTTCAACGCATTAACGATGAGTTCATGCCTGCGATGGAAATGGATCTTAAGCTCGTTCAGTTGATAGCCTATACAGATTGGAATGAAACCATGACGTACCAAGGTGACAAAGCAACGCCGTACAGTTACGACTGGATGTTTGAAGCTGATGGCATGGAAAAAGTGGCGACTTACGCGGAAGGAATAGGTCCTTGGAAGCCAATGTTGGTAGACGATGCATCGACCAAAGATAACATCATTATTAAACCGTTAATGAAGTCAGCAAAAGACGCGGGCTTAGATGTTCACCCGTACACGTTCCGTGCCGACCCGGGAAGAATCCCAGCTTATGCTGATAACTTTGATGGCATGTTGGAGGTCTTCTACAACCAAGTCAAAGTCGATGGTGTGTTTACCGACTTCCCAGACAAAGCGGTCGACTTCTTGAACCGTTAGTATCCTGCCAATTACGAGCGACTAGTAACGAGATATTCAGAGCTAAAAGCACAGCCTAAAGACGCTTTTAGCTCTTTCTGTATCAGCCTTAAAATCCAATCCATATTCTTCTTTCTCAGCCCACATTTTGATATTCACTCGGTTTACAGCGATAACCTGACTTGATAGGTTACTCCCAATGCAGCCAGATGCTTAATCTATAAGTGTTTATCAGCTCAACCTAATATTGAATTTGGAAAGATCATGGAAGAAAGAAGCAAAGCTTATCTTGATAGCTACCTCAACACATTGCCAGCAGACGTTGCTTCGCAATACACCTCTTTTAGTGCCGATTATTACTGTGCTGATGAATACAACGCCAATCTCTGCGCACAGTTAATCCTCAAGGGTGAAAAACAGGCGTCTTGCAGCCTTGAATATTGGTACAGCCATGAAGGAGAAGTGATGCCTGTCGTAGGGCATTTACAAGTCGTCACCGATTGGGATGGCAAACCGGTTTGCATTGTAGAGATCACTTCAGTCTCACAGTGCAAATACAACGAAGTTACTGCTGAGTTTGCTGCCGCTGAAGGCGAGGGTGATAAAACACTTGAATGGTGGCGAGAAGCGCACTGGAACTTCTTCTCTCGTGAATGTGAAGAGCTCAAGATCTCACCAAGTGAAGACATGTTACTTATGTTGGAGCGTTTCAAAGTGGTTTATCAATAGTGAAGTCCCCGTTCGTGATGTGTTGAATCGGAAGGCATGGCACTTTAGCCTTCATTTGACCAATACAAGATAACTAACAATCACAAGGAGAGTGATGTGAAAATAGCGGTATTGGATGACTACCAGAACGTCGTTAAAGACCTCGATTGCTTCAAAAAACTCGAACAACACGATGTCACGGTATTTACCGAGACATACTCAGAGCAAGATCTCGTCGCTAAGTTGGTCTCGTTTGAAGCCATTGTGCTCATTCGTGAAAGAACTGAGATCACCGAATCTTTGTTATCGCAGCTCCCAAACCTCAAGCTGATTAGCCAGACGGGCAAAGTGAGTAACCATATCGACCCGCAAATGTGCGAACGATTTGGTGTTACCGTGTTAGAAGGCCGAGGCTCGCCAGTCGCACCCTCTGAATTATGCTGGGCGTTGATTATGGCTGCATCGCGCCACATTCCCACTTACGCTTCAAACCTTAAGCAAAACCAGTGGCAAGATTCTGGCTCGCTAGGGTTAGGTCGAACTTTGAAGGGCTTAAAGCTAGGTATTTGGGGCTACGGAAAAATCGGCAAATGCATTGCACTATATGCCCAAGCATTTGGGATGTCTGTCGTAGTGTGGGGTAGCCAAGCTTCACGTGATCAAGCGCAAGCAGATGGTTTTGAAGCAGCAACAACCAAACAAGACTTCTTCCGTGAAGTTGATGTGCTTTCTTTGCATTTGCGTTTGAATGGTGTCACCAGAGGATGTGTTACAGCACACGACCTTAGCTTGATGAAGCCTGACTCACTGCTTGTGAACATCAGCCGCGCGGAGTTAGTCGAACCGATGGCTCTGTATCATGAACTACGCGAGGTACCGACCAAAACAGCGGCTATTGATGTGTTCGATTGTGAGCCAGTAACAACAGACTCCGAACCGCTACTGTCCCTACCAAACGTCACAGCGACTCCACATTTGGGCTATGTTGAACAAAATAGCTACCAACTCTACTTCGATATCGCCTTCGACAACATTCTGTCCTATCAAAAGGGTGGCATATAGCGATAGAATCCGCCCAAAGCAATAAAAAGGTAGAGAAGTATGAGCTTAACAATCAGAGAAGTCGCGGTAGAAGATGCACAAGGCATTATTGATGTATTGAATCCAATCATTATCGAAGCGCGTTATACGATCTTGGATCAGACTTTTACTGTTGATGAAGAAAAGGGATTCATTGAGTCGTTCCCAAAACGTGGTGTGTTTAGCGTTGCAGTCAACGAAACGACCAACCAGTTACTTGGTTTTCAGAATGTCGAACCATTTGCTACTTACACTAAGGCCTTTGACCACGTTGGTATTATTGGCACTTATGTTGATGCAAATAGCCGTGGGCAAGGCGTTGCAAAACAGTTGTTTGATTACACATTTAAAGCAGCCAAAGCGAAAGGTTACGAAAAGCTGTTCGCCTATGTAAGAGCAGACAACGAGCGCGCGTTAGCGGTATACCTTAAGCAAGGTTTTGAAATCGTCGGAATGGCTAAGAAACACGGTAAGATTGGGGACCAGTACTTTGACGAGATCCTTATCGAGAAGTTTTTATAGGCTCGCTTAAACACTAGAGAATTCATCGTATGCAGGAGGCAAGATGACAAAGCTAATCGAATTAACAGAAATAGTCTTATTCGACTGGGGCAATACGCTGATGGTCGATTTCCCAGACGCACAAGGGAAGATGTGCGACTGGGAAACCGTACAAGAAGTGAGTGGTGCTCGTGCATTACTGGCTGAACTCTCCAAAAATCATCAAGTCTACGTTGCCACCAATGCTGGTGATTCCAGTAAAGATGACATAATTCGTGCCTTTGAGCGTGTTGGCCTGTCTCAATATATATTGGGTTACTTTTGTAAGGCGAGCATTGGCTTTTCTAAGTTCGAGTCGGGGTTCTATCCTGCCATCATTTCTAAGCTCGGTGTTGCACCACAAGACATCACCATGGTAGGCGACACTCTAGAGAAAGACATTTACCCAGCACTTGAAGCGGGTTTGCAAGCGGTGTGGTTGAACACGGAAGGAGTTGAGGTTAAGTCACAGCATCCACGTATCGTGCAAGTTAAAAGCCTAAGCGAACTGTTGGAGAAGCGCGATTAATTCTCTGATATTAAGTTCAGATAAAGCGCTTGTCTGTTTTGACGCCAATCTCTCATCTCTTTGCTGTCTAATCCTCTAAGCTAAGTCTAGTTTCCACTATGAGGGCTAGGTTATGAGTATCGAACGTCACGGAATATCGGTTGGAATTGAACGTGTTAGCGGTGAAACCATTGTTGTGTTCAAAGCGAAAGGCAAACTCACACACGATGACTATCAAGCAATGATGCCAATTCTAAAAACCACGCTAGAAGAACTCGATTCATCTAAACTCAAGATGCTGGTCGATATCTCCACCTTAACGGGTTGGGAGTTACGTGCTGCTTGGGATGATTTCAAACTGGGATTAGAGCTCAATTCGAAGATAGACAAAATCGCGATTTATGGTGATAAAAGCTGGCAAGAATTCGCTTCAAAAGTAGGGAGCTGGTTTGTGTCTGGTGAGATTAAGTCATTCGAAGACCATGACTCTGCGCTTAAGTGGTTGGTTGATTGATTCTATCTACGAACAACTAGAAAGCAATCCGTAAACAACGCCAATGACAGTTGACGAGCATTGTCTCGAACGCTGTCATTTTTCGGTTTGGCAATGATATTTCCTCTTCGATTCAATAGAGTATATTCATTGCAGCGTGTAACATACCCAGGCTTTGTTTGGTCGCGACTAATGGTGTGGCTAGATTCAGTAATAACGAGAACTAAAACAGAAATAAGGTCTAACGACATGCATAAGGTAATTGATAAGCTGGCTTGGATATTCATCAAAGACGGCAAGCTGTTGATGGTGAGATCCAAAGGCAAAGAACTGTTCTACCTGCCGGGTGGTAAGCGTGAAGCTGGCGAAAGTGATGAGCAAGCATTGCTTCGCGAAATCAAAGAAGAGATCTCAGTCGATTTAGTGCCTGATTCCATCAAATACGTCGAGACGTTTACAGGTCAAGCTGATGGTAAAGCGGAAGGTGTATCGGTGCAATTGACTTGTTACCTTGCTGATTATACTGGCGAACTGTCTCCAGATGCTGAAATCGAAGAACTTAAGTTTGTTGATGGCAACGACAGAGCGGTATGTTCACTGGCAGCACTGGTTGCGCTTGATTGGTTAGAAGCGAACCAGTATTTGGCTTAAGGTTTTGGCTGATATTAGCTGTATTATTACATATTAGCTAATGCTGAAGATTGATCTTCAAAAGATCATCGCTTACGAATAGCTTGAAGGGCGGCTGTCTTTCATCAACAGGTCGAGTTTCCTTTGAGCTTTCTTCGTGTCTTGTAAATCCACCACCTCAATCATTTCACACTCATCTCGTACCATCTCATTAATCAGGCTTGGGTAGTGTCGGCAATCTTCCGGACGGTCTAAGTAAATACTACATGTGTACTTGGCCTGAGCCTTGGTGTCTTTCGTCGGAACCAGTTCCAGAAAAGGGCAGCGAGATAAACGTTCGCCAGATTCAGGGTCGAACCATATCTCGCTTCCTCGAACATATTCAAAGATGTCTGGGTTGAACAGCTCCCACAAATCGATCTCTTCTTGAGTCGCGGCAAGGTCGCCATCTCCGTATTTGATACAGCATTTTCCGCATTGATTACAATCTTTCATTATCGACTTCATAAGTTGGTGAGCTTTTATCATTTTACCACTGATAGGCGTGGCACGTTGACTTTGTTGTTCATGGTTAAGCCGTTACGGGGCGGGAGCTTGGAATTACGGCGCTTAAAGTCAATTTATCTATGTACCACCACTCCAATAAAAGCTGTAAAAAGTGATACAATTTGCGTCTCTCACGTAATTCAAGCAAAGGCATCAAAATGAGAACCGTATACACCACCGAAGGCAACATCAACGCAAAGAAACAGAAAGATGCTTATCCAAAGTTGGCGCTATGTGACAAGTGTGTTGGTGGCTATGTGGTTATCGAGCAAGGTGAACGAACTTACAAGCCTTGTGCTAAATGTGGTGCCGACGATTAATGCGCCTTGATAAATACCTATGTAAAAGCACTGACCTAACCAAGCCTGAAGCGATTGAACGCATCCATAATGGCGAAGTGAACGTAAACAGTGAAACAGTCACCGATGAATCGACTCAGGTTCATGAAAGCAACGCCATCTTGTTGAATGGCACACCGCTTAAGTTGCGTGAATTTCGATACCTTTTGATGCACAAGCCAGCGGGTACTATTTGCTCCAATATCGATGAAGTTTATCCTTCATTGTTCAACTACATCGAGATAGACAAAGCATCAGAACTGCACATCGCAGGCCGCTTAGATGCCGACACCACAGGCTTAGTTTTGATTACCGATGATGGGCGCTGGTCATTCAACATTACGCTGCCAACCAAGTCGTGTAAGAAGGCGTATCGCGTGACATTGTCACGAGATATCAGAGACGATGTCGCTGACAAGTTCAAAGCGGGCATTCAATTGCAGGGCGAGCAAAAACTGACGCGTCCGGCAGAGCTTGAAGTGATTAACAGTAAAGAAGTGCTGTTGACCATTACAGAAGGTAAGTTTCATCAAGTAAAACGAATGTTTGCTGCGGTAGGGAATCGAGTTGTTGACCTACACCGTGAACAGATTGGTGATGTTCGTTTAGATGTTGAAGCAGGCCAGTGGCGTTATCTAACTAAAGCCGAAGTCGACTCATTTCAACAAGGCTCTGAATAAGAGCTCTGAATAAACGCCGTGACCACTTAAAGCGTTATGGGTGTCAGCACCGGAATATCAGTACTATAAGGATGTAGGATGGAAAACCTAAAAGTCTCAGAAATTAAGTCTTTCGTACCCGCGAAAGACTTCGATTTATCCAAGCGTTTTTACCAGTCAATCGGCTTCGAGCTGATGTCTGAATTTCACGATATCGCCTATCTGCGTCACGGCGGTTGTGCGTTTCTTCTGCAAAACTTTTATGAACCTGCGCACTGTCACAATTACATGATGCACTTGCTGGTTGAAGACGTAAAAAGTTGGTATCAACACATCCAAAACTCTAATGTAGTGTCGGAATTTGAAGTTACCATTTCCGAGGTTGTTGAACAGCCTTGGGGAATGCTTGAGTTTTGTATCACTGACCCAAGTGGTGTGCTGTGGCGTGTGGCTGAAAACATTAGGCCGAGTTAATTCATCCAACTTGCATTAAGGCCAGTGAAAACTTCAAATTATCCATCTGTTTCTTTATTTATGCCGACATGAGGCAATGATCAAATAGGTTCAAACATGGATATAAAGGCTAAAATGCACAGCCAAGACGTTTACTACTGTGACGACGTTGATTTGGTTGCTGAGCAAACTCAATGCTTAGAAGTGCTATACGATTTCAACCACACTCGCCCGAGCGAAGGTGATAAACGACAGCAGATCATGAAGCAGTTGTTCGCCGAAGTCGGTGAGGGCTGCTACATTGAACCACCATTACATGCGAACTGGGGGCGTCACACGCACCTAGGCAACAACGTATACGTGAACTTCAATCTAACTCTGGTTGACGACACAGACGTATTCATCGGCGACAACGTGATGATTGCGCCGAACGTGACCATTGCCACTGGCACACATCCCATCAGCCCAGAACTCAGGCTAAAAGCAGCGCAGTTCAATGTTCCCGTTCGTATTGGCAACAACGTATGGCTTGGCGCGCACACCGTCGTACTTCCCGGTGTCACCATTGGTGAAAACTCTGTAATAGGTGCAGGGAGCATCGTCACCAAAGACATACCAGCCAATGTAGTTGCAGTCGGCAACCCATGCCGTGTGATACGCGAAATCAACGAACGCGACCGAGAGTATTACCACAAAGATCGCCGCATTCCTGATGAGCTAAAGTAAGCGATTTTTCACACGCCTGAAATTAGCTGTGACATAAGCCATTGTTATGCAATGGCTTAGTTGTATATTACTTGCCTATCTTAGAAACTAGACAGAATTATTCTGGTTTAAATGCGGAATTTTTGGGTTTAATAGCTGTAATGTCTCAGTGTTTATACAGGGTTAGGTAAAGAACGAGAACTCGGATTTATAGCCTGTGTAAGTTCGCAGGTTTTCTTAACAATTTGATAGATTTACACATCGATGTTTATGGAGGTTTTATAATGGGAACTGTAATCGGTTTGGTGATTCTAGTTGCGATAGATTGGTATCTTGTTCGTAAAACAGGGCTTCATATCCATAAGTGGATTTCTAAAAAGTATGCCGCGTATCTGTCGGAGAAGGGAAACAAAAAATAGCCTTTCTTATTAAGTCATCGGTATAAAAAGCGTTATCGGTTATTCATTTTACACACATTGCAAAGATTGGAGGATTCATGAAAGGTAAAGGAAAGTGCCTATGTGGCTCGGTTGAGTTGGAAGTAGAGTACGCCAGTAATGAATTGGGGGCTTGCCATTGTAGTATGTGTAGAAATTGGTCTGGCGGCCCGATGTTAGTCATTGATTGCTCTGATTCCGTAAAAATATCAGGTGAATCAAATGTAGTGAGATATAAGTCATCCGATTGGGCTGAGAGAGGGTTCTGCGGTAGATGTGGTACTCACTTGTTTTACTTTTTAGTGCCAAATAATCAGTATCACCTTCCTGTCGGTTTATTGATGTCTGGGGATGACTACAAGTTAACTCATCAGATATTCATCGATGAAAAGCCCGAATACTACGAATTTAAAAATGAAACACATAATATGACTGGTGCAGAGGTATTTGCCCACTTTGAAAGTGGAGAGTAAATATGAAGCCAGATTTTTCTAAATTAGCGACAACCGAGTATGGAAACATACTAAGTAACGACCACTTTATTAATTTTAGTATTGGTCCTCTTTGGCAGGGAATGCCGCGAATTTGTGGAGAAGCGTTTACTGTCCAGTTAACGTCTGGTGATAATTTAATGCTTCATTCAGCCATATATGAAGCACCAGAAGGTTCCATCATTGTAGTGGATGGAGTTGATAGCGAATATGCAGTAGCTGGCGGTAATGTATGTGCAGTCGCTAAGAGTCGAGGTATCAAAGGCCTTATTATTGATGGTGTCATTCGAGATTTGAGTGAAATTTCAGATATGAAGTTTCCAGTTTTTGCGAAAGGTGTTCATCCAGTACCGGGAAAGAAAGATGTCTATTCTGAATTGGGTGCTCCAATCTCTTGCGGGGGAGCAAAGGTCTCTACGGGAGATATCATTGTTGCTGATGTAGAGGGGATTGCGGTTATTCCTAAATCAAGGAAAGACGAAGTGTTTTTAATGGCTTCACAGAAAGCAAGTAAAGAGGCGTCATTAACACTCGCTGAGTGGGAAATAAACCATAGGGCCAAAATAGCCCAAGCAATAACGTCTGCGAAACAAAAAACTGAGAGCACTGTAAGCTGATTCGTAATGCGCGGCATATTTACCTATTAATAAGCGTTAGACAATAACGAATAAATTAACCCATGGAGAAGAGAGTGATCGTACGGATTGCGACGAAAGAAGATTCAAGTATCTTGTTAGAGTTTATTGAACAAAAAGCTGACTTTGACCGAAGTATGAAAGTGTTTAGCGGTGAGATCTCGACAACTATAGAGAAAATCGAACGCACACTATTCGGTGATTACGCATTTGCCCATGCTTTAATATTGGAACGGAATAGTGAGCCTTTTGGCTTCGCACTGTATCACTATCGATATTCATCCTTCAGTGGAGAGCCATCAATCTGGCTTGACGACCTATTGGTTACAGGAAATCAAAGATCAAAAGGGTATGGCCGTGAACTTATGTTGGCTTTAAAGTCACAAGCGAAGTCATCGTCCGCCTCTCACATCTCATGGACGGCAAGTCCGCACAATAAGAAAGCGCATGATTTCTACAAAAGGTTGGGTGCAGAGGTTGAGCGAATGGATGGTCAAAGACCTTATTTCCGTTGGGCAATGTACGATTCGTGATCACATAAAAAGAGAAGTATGAAAATAACGACGCTGGTTGATAACTCTCGACTGGATAATAGGAAAGATTTAGCCGTTGAGCGCGGACTATCACTGCATATTGAAACTGAATCGCTAAAGATCTTGTTCGATATGGGAAGTGGCGATACGTTTTGTCAAAACGCCCCGTTACTGGGGATTGATATCAAAGATGTAGACCTCGCCGTCATATCACACAGGCACCATGACCATTGTAATGGTGCTGCCGATTTTGTTGCTCATAACTCTAAAGCCAAAGTGTTTTTGAAACGCAGTGATGAGCGTAGCTACTACTTCCGCGCTTATGGTTTTAAAAATAATGTCGGTATTAATCCGGATTTACTGAAAAATAGTAATGGTCGCTTGAAATTCGTGAATAAGACGACAGAGATTACGCGTAATGTATTTATCATTACTGATATCAGCGATAAATACGAAAAGCCAAACGGGAATCAGTACCTTTATACAAAATCCCAGGACAAATGGAAGCAGGACTCATTCGATCATGAGCTTTTGTTAGTAATCAAAGAGGATGACGGCATCGTTATTTTTACTGGCTGTGCGCATAGTGGTGTCCTAAATATGGTCGATACCGCGTTTACTCATTTTCCAGAAGAACGAATTAAAGCCGTTGTCGGGGGCTTTCATTTAGTGGGGTTACCCTTATTTGATAGCATTGGTGGGACTAAGCAAAACATTAAAGACCTTGGACTTGCGTTATCAGAGTATCCAATTGGTAAGCTCTACACGGGGCATTGCACCGGAAAAAAAGCGTATAAGTTGTTAAAAGAAGTATTGGGAGAACGCCTGGAGGCGATTCCAACAGGTAGCTGTATAAGTGTGTAGTCACTCTCAAGCTGGTTCCAATCAAATGTCATTTTGAAGGAGGGGGTATGGCAATTTTGTTATATAGCGCAAAGGGCTCGAATAGCTCTGAACGGGTAGAGTGGGTGCTTAATTTCAAGCAAATAGCTTACGATAGAATTGAAGTTAGCTCTAATGAACTAACGACAACATACCTCGATATTAACCCGTTTGGTTATGTCCCGGCACTTTCTGTTGATGGTCTGATTTATTCTGAATCGATGGCAATCATTGAGTACCTGAACATGGCATGGGCTCAGAATGACCACTAACGCGTCGTTTTTTAGCTGCAGTAGAGTGTGGTGTTGAGTCAGTTTTAGCTTACTTGGTTAGGTGTTTTATGAAGGAAGTCGTACTATTTGCATTACTCTATTTGTGTTTTTATGGGATGTCTTTATTGGATAGTGATTTGTCCTCATTCACACATCATGTCGGTGTTATCAATATTGAGTCAGCCTATTGCGAGAATAGATCTCGGCGCCGTATATGCGAATCTATTTTTACTTTAGATGATATGCCGACCAGGTTCAGAGTTGATAAAAACCTTTCATCAACATTTAAAGAGGGAGAAATATATTATAATCGAAAAGTCGGAGTTCTATTTAATCCAAAACACGTCTCAAGCGAGAGAGAGCCTATAGAGGTAAGTAATATCATAAAAAATGGCTATTCTATTTATGGTTCTACGAAGTGGCTTAGTGGTAGAGCGTTTGGTGGAATAACTTTGGTTTATCTGTGTATTTGTATTGCACAGTTTGTATTTGCTATCGATAGATATGAAAAAAAGCACAACAAAAAACTTGAGGCTGATTCTTAACGCGTGTCATCTACACTGTGCGTTCGTTTTAGTGTCTAAAGCCTATCTGTGAGGGCTGTGCTCTCCACTTAATGCCGCATTTCGTTTAATTCCCGTAACACATTTTAGTTGTGCAGGAGGTTGGTAGTGCGACTGTTCTATTTATCGTCGTTATGCTGCAGCTTGGGCGTACTTTTCTCCCGAGCAAGTTCAAATCAATATGATTGAACTTGCTGATTTTTACTGTTGGGGAGACAAAGAAGTAGAGTTTCACCGTTGTAACTAATGTGGATGTTTGACGCACTATGTAACGACAGAGAAATGCTCCGCAGATATTTTGGCAGTAAATATGAAAATGGCTGAAAATGAAGTTATCTCGCGTATTCCTGTTCGTAAGATTAATGGTGCTTCCTATGTAGTGGTACGCTGAATTTGGTCACTTAGTTAGAGGTGATATCATCACCTCATAAGTTAACAGGTGACACTATGACAAAACGTACAAGAAGACTATTTAGCGCTGAATTCAAATTAGAAGCGGCACAACTGGTTCTAGATCAGAACCACTCTGTGACAGAGGCTGCTCAAGCTATGAATGTTGGGAAGTCCACGATGGATAAGTGGGTTCGCCAACTAAAAGAGGAACGTCAGGGGAAAGCACCTAAAGCATCGCC
>NZ_PIGD01000009.1:0-195276 GCF_003050085.1 Vibrio sp. 10N.286.48.B8
TTGGTGAGCGACATAACCTATGTTCAATCTGATGAAGGAGTTCACTACCTATCATTGGTTACGGATGCGTTTAGCCGAAAAATAATGGGCTATGAGCTGAGTAATGAAATGAAAGCGACGGATGTCGTGAAAGCGCTAGATATGGCTATCAAAGGGCGTCGATATCATCGTTCTTGTATTCATCATTCAGATCGTGGTCTGCAGTATTGCTCAGGTGTATATCAAGATAAATTGAAAACTAGCGGCATAATGCCTTCGATGACAGATGGTTATGACTGCTACCAAAATGCCTTAGCAGAAAGAATAAATGGGATCCTGAAACAAGAGTTCTTACTTGATAGGTGTAAGAATCTTGAGGAGCTTAAACGACTAGTAAAAGAGTCTATCAATATCTATAACAATATGAGGCCCCATCTCAGTCTCATGATGAAAACTCCAAATGAGGTGCATGAAAAAAGCCAACAGCTGGCGCTGTTGGCTTAGTAAAAAACTGTCAACGTATTTTAGGACGAGACAGATTATTGGTCTATCTTAGCTTGCTATTGAAACATCTGCTGGTGGCAAGTCACGCTGCTTAATCACGTATCGCAAGCGAATTAACATCAGCGTCGCTGAAACGCTCAAGCCCGTTAGAATACCTATCCAAAAGCCTTCTTCACCCATTGCAGGAACAATGTGGTCTGTTAAGCCCAACACCATACCCAGTGGTAATGCTAAGCCCCAGTATGAAGCGATGGCTAAGATCATTGGGATCTTGGTATCTTTATAACCACGTAATGCACCGTTAGCAGACGTTTGTAATGCATCGCTGAACTGGTACATCGCAGTAAAGGTCAACAATACTGCTGCTGTCGCGCTTATTGCAGGGTCGGTGGTGTAAAGTCTAATGATCCACTCTGGGAACAGCAGGAACATCGCAACTGAAAGTAATGAAATCAACGCGGCAACCAAAATACCGACTTTGCTGCGTTCAATTGCGCCTAGTTCGTCTTTCTCGCCTAGTGCATGTCCAACACGAATCGTAATGCCAAATGAGATACTCATAGGAATCACGTAAGTTAGGCTCGATATATTCAGAGCAATTTGCGCCGCTGCCACGTTCTCTGCACCAATACGACCAATCATCAGAGCGATTACCGCAAAGATACTGCCACATACCGCGATGTTCATCCCGATAGGTAAACCTAATCTTAGAAGGTGAAGCATTTCTTTAGCTTTTGGTTTTGCATCTGAAAAGTTGATGATGGTTTTGTAGTGGTGGTGACCTTTAATGTAGGAATACAGCATTCCCGACATTAACCAATACACCAAACTTGTTGCCCAACCACAACCTACAGCGCCCATTTCAGGGAAGCCGAACTTACCGTAGATAAGTACGTAGTTGACCGGAATATTCACCAACAACCCAACCACCGAAATGATCATTGGTACTTTGGTGTTGTTCATACCCTCACAGAAGCCGTTCAAGGTGTAGAACAGGGCAATACCCGGCACACCAAAGGCTAGGGCAAACGCATAGTCACTGCCGATAGGAATAATCTCAGCGGCAACGCCAATCCATTCTAAGATCGGCTTGGCACTTACGAGGTAAGCGATGAGCAGTACGCTAGCAATTAATGCAAGCCATACCATCTGGAAGAACTCGACAGAGATACTTTGGAAGTCGCGAGCGCCACGGTGATAAGCAACGACTGGCGTTAACGCCATAATCACACCACGCAGTAACAGCAACACAGGAATCCAAAGGCTGGTGCCAAGTGCAATAGCGGCGAGATCGGCAGGACTTACTTGGCCAGCCATTGTCGTATCGACAAATCCCATCGCTTGGGTAGCTATTTGAGTCAAAATGATTGGAATCGAAAGATGCATAAGCGCACCCGATTCACGAGTAAAAGGACGAAATTTCGTTAGCATGGAAGTTCACAACACCAATATAAATACACGAATGATGGCAGGATGGCCGGTGTGTATTTTAGGATGTGCCCGTTGGGCGGGCGACAATATAAACACCTTACCGTATAGGGTCAAGCTTTGGGTTAAGTTAGTCGGATTGTTAAAATATAGAATTAAATTCTATGAATGCTATACAAAGTTCAATCATATTAATCAATGATTGATAACGCTTTGAACTGGATTAAACGTTTATTTTTTAAATGAATATTTATAAATTTGACATCATTCAATGTTATGTAATTACAAGTAGATGTACAATTAGTGGCATATGGTTTTAAGAAGAAGTCTTTACCTTCAAGTACACAGATTCTGTGGCTATTCATTACAATTAGATTAAGGGTAAAAATGAAAAACAAAAAGGCGCTTGTCGGCACTCTGTTAAGTGTTCTAGTTTCTGGCAATGCTGTTGCTGGTGTTTACACCGATGAACTTACGAAATGTTTGGTGAGCTCAACAACTAAAGAAGATAGGGTTGAGCTTGTAAAGTGGATGTTTTTAGCTGTGTCTGCTCATCCTGCTGTAGACAAAGTTTCTGCAGCGACTCCCAGTCAAATGGATGAGTCAAACAAAAATGTCGCTAAGTTATCTATGCGCCTGACAACTGAAGCTTGCTTGGAGCAAACGAAAGACGCAATCGCCTATGAAGGAGATGTTGCGTTGGAAAAAAGTTTTCAAATCTTGGGTGAAGTGGCAGGTAAAGAGATGTTCTCACATCCTGAAGTAATAAAAAGCATGGCGGGACTAGATAAGCATTTAGATAGCCAAAGAGTAATGGCTCTTTTGAAGTTGTAATAACTTAAAGAGGATATCACCAATAAAAGTATTCTAAATGAGGTGTGGGTAACTATTATAAGCCCTCCTATGCGCGCGCGGAGAAGAGTTAATTTATCACCCGGGCAACAAACAGTTAGAAGCTATAATCTTCAAGCTTTTTGGAAGTGAAACATTTATCTATCTACTGCCACAAAGCCAGCAGAAACACAAAAAGACCAATTCCAATCGTGACTTTTAGAAGCAAGCCAAGAGGGGCTCCACCTTTTGGCGCTTTGTTACAACATCCCATCATCGTTTCCTCATTCATCATTGGATTCATTTCACCTTAAACCTTTCCCTTACGGTAAGGTCAATGCATTTGTAGACCTTGAATTTCAGACAACAAAAAGGCGAACCGTTTGGTTCGCCTTTTGTTGTGTTTCGCTGCTTAGCGCCGCTACGAATTAGTCTTCGTAGTTATCGATGCTTGGGCAAGAACAGATTAGGTTACGGTCGCCGTATACGTTGTCTACACGGTTAACTGTTGGCCAGTACTTCGAGTTCTTGGTTGCTTTCGATGGGAAGCAAGCCAGTTCGCGAGAGTAAGGGCGATCCCATTCTGCGCCAGCTAGGTCAACTTGTGTGTGCGGTGCGTTCACTAGAGGGTTGTTGTCTAGTGGCCATTCACCCGCTTTCACTGCTGCCATTTCGTGACGGATTGCGATCATCGCTTCACAGAAACGGTCTAGCTCTTCTAAATCTTCAGATTCAGTTGGCTCTACCATTAGTGTGCCAGCTACTGGGAAAGACATCGTCGGAGCGTGGAAACCGAAGTCCATTAGACGCTTAGCAATATCTTCTTCGCTGATGCCTGTGTCTTCTTTAAGCGGACGAATATCGATAATACATTCGTGCGCTACGCGGCCGTTAGTGCCACGGTAAAGAACAGGGTAGTGAGGACGTAGTTTTTCCATCACGTAGTTCGCGTTCAGAATCGCTACTTTCGTTGCGTCTGTTAGGCCAGGTTCGCCCATCATTGCGATGTAAGCCCAAGAGATAGGTAGGATAGAAGCACTACCTAGATCTGCAGCTGATACCGCGTAGTCAGAACCTTGTACACCATTTTCGATGTGACCTGGTAGGAAAGGTGCTAGGTGAGATTTAACACCGATAGGACCCATACCCGGTCCACCACCACCGTGTGGGATACAGAATGTTTTGTGTAGGTTCAAGTGAGATACGTCTGAACCGATGAAGCCAGGTGAAGTTAGGCCTACTTGAGCATTCATGTTCGCGCCGTCTAGGTAAACCTGACCGCCCGCTGCGTGCACTTGTTCACACACTTCTTTCACTTGCTCTTCGTATACGCCGTGCGTAGAAGGGTAAGTGATCATGATGCTTGATAGGTTTTCTTTGTGCTTCTCGATTTTCGATGCCAGGTCTGTCATGTCGATGTTGCCATCTTCATCACACTTAACAACTACTACCTTCATTGAAACCATTGATGCTGTTGCAGGGTTAGTACCGTGCGCAGAGCTTGGAATCAGACAAACGTTACGGTGAGCGTCACCGCGGCTTGCGTGGTAGCGTTGAATCGCGATTAGACCTGCGTATTCGCCAGATGCACCAGAGTTAGGTTGTAGTGAGAAATCGTCGTAACCAGTGATTTCACATAGCTTCTCTTTAAGATCTTTCGCTAACGCTGTGTAACCCGCTGCTTGATCAAGAGGTGCGAATGGGTGAATAGAACCAAACTCAGGCCATGTTACTGGAATCATCTCAGCAGCAGCGTTCAGCTTCATCGTACAGCTGCCCAGTGGGATCATGCCGTGCGTTAGTGAGAAGTCTTTGTTCTCAAGCTGTTTTAGGTAACGCATCATTTGCGTTTCGCTGTGGTGCGTATTGAATACTGGGTGAGTTAGGAACTCTGATTCACGACGGCAGTTTTCTGGAATTGCTGCAAACTCGTTTGAAGCAATGTCAGAAGATAGTGCTTGAACGTCTTCTTTCACGTCGAAGATTGCAAACAGTGAATTCACGTCGTCGATCGTTGTTGTTTCATCTAAGCTGATACCGATCTTACCCTTAAGAAGGCGAAGGTTGATGTCTGCTGCTTGCGCTTTCGCGTACAGTGCATCTGTCTTCTCTTCAGAGTTGATCGTGATGGTATCGAAGAAGCTGTTGTTCGTTAGCTCGTAACCCGCTTTAGTCAGGCCAGCTGCTAGGATAGCTGTCATATGATGTGTACGACGAGCAATAGTACGTAGGCCTTCTGCACCGTGGTAAACCGCGTAGAAAGACGCCATGTTTGCTAGAAGTGCTTGAGCTGTACAGATGTTCGATGTCGCTTTCTCGCGGCGGATGTGTTGCTCACGAGTTTGCATTGCCATACGTAGCGCTTGGTTACCGTGAGTATCGATAGAAACACCGATAACACGACCTGGCATTGTACGCTTATGCTTTTCACGAGTACCCATGAATGCAGCGTGTGGACCGCCGTAACCCATAGGAACACCGAAACGTTGCGCTGAACCGATAACTACGTCTGCGCCCATTTCGCCAGCCGGCTTAAGTAGAGCAGAAGCAAGTAGGTCAGTAGCAACTGTAACCAGTGTTTTGTTAGCTTGAGCTTTCGCAATGATGTCTGTTAGGTCACGAACTTCACCCGTTGTACTAGGGTATTGAAGAAGCGCACCAAATACGTCTTGCTCTGGAAGTGTTTCAAGAGCACCAACCATTACTTCAAAACCGATGTACTCAGCACGAGTTTTAACAACTTCTAGTGTTTGAGGGTGAACATCGTCAGCAACGAAGAATACTGTGCTCTTGCTTTTACCAGCACGCTTACACAGTGTCATCGCTTCGCCAGCCGCTGTCGCTTCATCAAGAAGGGATGCGTTCGCGATTTCCATACCGGTTAGGTCCATTACCATTTGTTGGTAATTTAGTAGAGATTCAAGACGACCTTGAGAAATCTCTGGTTGGTATGGTGTGTATGCTGTGTACCAGCCTGGGTTCTCTAAAACGTTACGTAGAATAACGTTTGGAGTGAATGTGTTGTAGTAGCCTTGGCCAATGAAAGTACGTTTCACTTGGTTTAGGTTAGCGATCTCTTTAAGAGAGGTCAGCATGTCCATTTCGCTCAGTGGCGCAGCAAGTGTCATTGGTTTTTCAAGACGGATTTGTGCAGGAACCGTTTCGTCGATCAGTGCGTCTAAGCTAGTCGCGTTGATCGCATCAAGCATTTTCTGCTGGTCTGCTTTATTAGGGCCGTTATGACGAGCAACAAACTCGTTTTGAGTACCCAAGTCTTTTAGTAATTGGCTTTGAAGTAATTCAGTCATGATATGTTCTACTTTCTCTTTGGAGCCGTGAGCTAGCCCCTAAAATTAAGCTGCTCTAAAGAGCAGCTTTATCGTAATGAGGAACCTATTAGTCTTCTTCGATAGAGCTTAGGTATTCTTCCGCATCCTTAAGGTTGTCTAGTTCAGACGCATCAGACATCTTCACTTTAACAATCCAACCACCTTCATAAGATTCTTCGTTAATTAACTCAGGGCTATCTTCTAATTCTTCGTTGATTTCTACGATTTCGCCAGAGATTGGTGCGTAGATATCAGAAGCTGCTTTCACTGATTCAACTAGAGAGAAGCTTTCGCCGGCTTCGATTTCGTCTCCAGTGTCAGGCAGGTCAACAAACACAACGTCACCTAGCATCTCTTGAGCGTGCTCAGAAATACCGATAGTTACAGTACCGTCACCGTTGTCTTTTACCCACTCGTGGCTGTCTGCAAACTTTAGTGTATTGTCCATTGCTTATTCTCCAAAAATTTATGAGGTTTAATTTAAATCTTAAAAACGGTTTAACGATAAAGAGGGAAGCGTTTGCAAAGCTCTTTAACTTGCTTGCGAACACGTTGCTCAACTTCAGCGTTGCCTTCAGGGCTTTCAACTAAGCCATCAAGTACATCGCCGATCCATTCACCGATAAGTTTGAATTCTTCAGTGCCAAAACCACGACTGGTTCCAGCTGGCGTACCTAAACGAATACCCGAAGTAATCATAGGCTTCTCTGTGTCGAATGGTATGCCATTTTTGTTACATGTGATCCCTGCACGTTCTAATGCTTCTTCAGTTACGTTACCTTTCAAGCCCTTAGGGCGAAGGTCAACCAGCATTAGGTGCGTGTCTGTTCCGCCAGTCACAATGTCACAACCGCGAGTTTGCAACACTTCAGCAAGAACTTTTGCGTTGTCGATCACTGAATCAATATAAGTACTAAATTCTGGGCCAAGTGCTTCGCCAAATGCTACTGCTTTAGCCGCGATAACGTGCATTAGTGGGCCGCCTTGTAGGCCAGGGAACACTGCAGAATTGATCTTTTTGTTGATGTCTTCGTGGTTAGTCAGAATCATACCGCCGCGTGGGCCACGAAGTGTCTTGTGCGTTGTTGTCGTAACAACGTGAGCGTGTGGTAGTGGGCTAGGGTGAGCACCTGTCGCAATAAGACCCGCGATGTGTGCCATATCGACCATTAGGATTGCGCCAACTTCGTCAGCGATTTCACGGAACTTAGCGAAATCGATAACGCGTGGGATAGCACTACCACCAGCAATAATCATTTTAGGTTGGCTTTCGATAGCTAAAGCGCGAACTGCTTCGTAATCGATTTCAAGAGTGTCGCGGTCTACGCCGTATTGAACTGCGTTGAACCATTTACCAGACATTGCAGGACGTGCACCGTGTGTAAGGTGACCACCAGCGTCAAGAGACATACCTAGGATAGTGTCGCCAGGTTGAAGTAGGGCAAGTTTAACTGCGCCGTTTGCTTGAGCGCCAGAGTGAGGCTGTACGTTTACGTATTCACATTTGAACAGCTGCTTAGCGCGTTCGATTGCGATAGCTTCTACTGTATCTACGTGCTCACAACCACCGTAGTAACGACGACCTGGGTAGCCCTCAGCGTATTTGTTGGTTAGGCAAGTGCCTTGAGCTTGCATTACTGCTTTAGAAACGATGTTCTCAGAAGCAATAAGTTCGATTTGTTCGTTTTGACGAGTGTTCTCTGCTTGGATTCCAGCAAATACTGCGTCGTCAGTCGCAGATAGGTTCGTAGAGAAAAAACTGTCTAAGCTATGGTTTTGGTAAGCGTTCATTGTCGAGACCTTTCATTAAGCTAATGGTGATTGTTTTTATAGTCCATTAGGTCTTACGTTGATTTCTGCATCGGTATCGTTTGTGCTATATAGGTATAGATAAACGTGAATTGCGTTATAAATATACTCTTACAGCGTCTAAGCGATCGTTGTAGGGTCAATGCAGCACGAATTGTTTCCCAAAAAGTTCGGGTAAAAAACAGCTCTTACAAATGTTAAATCTATCATTTGCTGCAAGCTGAAGTAGCATCTCTTCATCTAACAAGTCGATAACATAGCTCTGATAAAATCAATTTTCAACAAAAATTTCCAATAGGAAACAACTTTTCTCGTTTTGCTACAGGGAGCACGCTTTATTTCTGTGTGTGCTCTTTAATCAACAAAGCGCTTCATGCAACAATGAAATGAATAGACAGGAAGTAAGAAAATAATGAGGGACCTATGTCAGAAGACATTTATGATGAGTACCCATCTTTAACGTTGGCGAAGGAAACGTTAGACCAGAATATAGAACCACTCAGGCTAGGCCAGCGTATTAAAGATATCCGCGGCAAGCTTGGGATTACGTTAGAAGAAGCAAGCCAAAGAACTGGCTTGGCGCGTTCTACGCTCAGCAAAATCGAGAATGAACAGATCTCACCAACGTTTCAAGCAATGCAAAAATTGGCGATGGGTTTGCAAATTGATATGCCGCAACTCTTTGAACCGCCAAGGAAAAAAGTCGCAACAGGACGTCGCGACTTAACCAAGGCAGGCCAGGGCAAACCACACCCAACACCAACTTACGAACATGAGTTGCTTGCGACAGAGCTTTCTAATAAGAAGATGATGCCGTTCAAAAGCCGCGTAAGAGCGCGTACTTTTGAAGAATATAATGATTGGGTTCGTCACGATGGTGAAGAGTTCTTAATGATCATCTCCGGTGATGTGATGTTCTACTCAGAATTCTACGAACCCGTACCAATGAGCGAAGGCGACAGCATGTATTACGATGCCAATATGGGCCACATGTTGATTTCTACTAGTGCAGAAGATGCGCTGATTTTGTGGGTGACTGCAAAATAAGTTAACAAACTTAGAATTTCTTATAGTGAATGCAAACGTTTGCTTTTGTTTCTAACGTTTGTCAAATGACGCGATATTGATGTGAAAATCATCAATATCGCGTTTTTGTATGTATCGAATAATTGTTTTTAAATTGTTAAATGTCACATTTTGAGCTGTTTTAATCTTGTTAAGGGTGTAAAACTCACTCAGGCTTGTTTATTATAGTGAACACGGTTTACTCATGTTGATTGAAGTTTACTGAAGTGAATTCTTAGAAAGTGAGTTGTATAGGGTTTGTACAGCTATTCATATTTATAACGCTAACAATATAAGCCTATATAAAAGACATCACTTTTTACTATCTACTGTTTCTAACGTTAACCCGTATCGTTAGAGGCGACTCTAAATAGAGATATAAGCGGCAGACTCGATTTTGGACAGCCTGCAACGCTTCATGGAGAATAAAATGACTCAAGAACACGCTAATCAAGACCTACTAAAAACACCACTGCATGCACTTCACGTTGAAGAGGGTGCGAAAATGGTTCCTTTCGCTGGCTACGATATGCCAGTTCAGTACCCACTAGGTGTAAAGAAAGAGCACTTACACACTCGTGACGCTGCCGGTCTTTTTGATGTTTCTCACATGGGGCAACTTCGTCTACATGGTGCAAATGCAGCTGCTGTCTTAGAATCTTTGGTTCCTGTAGATATTATTGACCTTCCTTCTGGTAAGCAGCGTTACGCGTTCTTTACTAACGAGCAGGGCGGCATCATGGATGACCTGATGGTTGCGAACCTTGGCGATCACCTATTTGTTGTTGTGAACGCAGCTTGTAAGACACAAGATATCGACCACCTAACGGCTCACCTTCCTGCAGACGTAGAAATGGAAGTGATTGATGACCGCGCTCTACTAGCACTTCAAGGCCCTAAAGCGTCTGAAGTACTGGCTCGTTTCCAACCTAGCGTTGCAGACATGCTGTTCATGGATGTTCAAAAAGTGGATATCGATGGTGTGGAATGTATCGTAAGCCGCAGTGGTTACACAGGCGAAGATGGTTACGAAATCTCTGTACCGAATGATCATGCTGAAGCACTAGCACGTAAGCTAACTTCAGAAGCTGAAGTAGAGTGGATTGGCCTTGGTGCACGTGACTCACTTCGTCTTGAGTGTGGTTTGTGTCTCTACGGTCACGACCTAGATACAACAACAACGCCAGTAGAAGCTAGCCTTCTATGGGGTATTCAAAAAGTGCGTCGTACTGACGGGGAGCGTGCTGGCGGTTTCCCTGGCGCTGATATCATCCTTGAGCAAATCGCGACTAAAGACGTTCAACGCAAGCGTGTTGGTCTTGTTGGTCAAACTAAAGCACCAGTACGTGAAGGTGCTGAATTGTTTGACGCTGAAGGTAACAAGGTTGGCGTAGTAACAAGCGGCACGGCGGGCCCTAACGCAGGCAAGCCTGTATCAATGGCTTACGTACGCACTGATCTAGCGACTATTGGCACTGAAGTATTCGCTGAAGTTCGTGGTAAAAAACTACCAATGACAGTAGAAAAAATGCCATTCGTACCTCAACGTTACTACCGTGGCTAATCTCGTTTAAGAGAAACCGCAATACATAACAAAAGCCTATTGTTTGATTCCCTGTATAGAGAAGTCCGACGGTGGGCTTTTTTGTTTTTGAAAGCGTATGTTTTTGGAGGCGTATTAGGTTTAAGGGCTACCATTAATAACGGTTGCTTAGAATGCGTCTATAAAATGAGAGATGTGGCCATATCGTTACAAATACTTACTATACTGTTGGTTGTGACGTGTTATGGTGGCGATTCATCATTTTTGTAAATAAGTAGTAGGGGTTACAAGGAGTTATCTATGAATGTTAACCATACAATGAGTCCAGTTCGTAAAGCCGTTTTAGTGCTATTAGCACCGTTGATTTATACATCTAGTGCATTGGCGACGGAAAACTCGGTCGAAACTTCTCCTGACGCGAACGTAACACCTTATATTGTGAATGGTAGTGATGCTTCAGTGACGGAATTCCCTTCAATGGTGAGTTTGTTCATTGATCGTATTGATTATGATGGTGTTTACTCAACAGGCCCTTATTGCGGCGCAACCATTTTAGACCCGACCCACATTCTAACCGCAGCGCACTGTATTTACGGTAACGAAGAAGGTCAATTGTTTACTACTGTTGTCCCTCAACTTGAAGATTCGTCTCAATTTCCTAACGGTAACATTCAAAAAGCACGTGTATCCGAAGTTTACTATCGCAGTGATTATTCAAATGCGTTGAGCGACCTATTACGCAATGACGTTGCTATACTTAAGTTAGAAAGCGCACTGAATGTCGACTCAATCAATGATGTTGTTAAGCGTCCTTCAAACGATGATTATCGAATTGGTGTTAATGACTTCGTTGCTGTTGGCCATGGTGATACACGTTCAGGTTTTGACAGCACGACCTTATTGCAAAAAGCATCTCTTAATTACGTAGACAATGCGACTTGTGCAACTGCTTTTATTGATGGCTCGACATTAACTGATAATCAAATTTGTTTTAATGGTGACTATAGCGTATTCACCGGTCTTTATAATGGTACTTGTCAAGGTGACTCTGGTGGTCCAGTCTATTGGAAAGATGGCACTGAGTATAGACAGGTTGGTATCACTAGCTTTGGGCCAGACACTTGTGGTGGTAGTGCTACTGTGACATCGGTATTCACTGAAATCCATGATTATGAAGCTTGGATAGACAGTGTGATTGCAGGAACTGAAACCGCTAAGTTTGTTTCTACTGATGCTAAGCGAACAGCTTATGTGAATGCACGTACATCGACTGGCTCTGGTAGCAGTGGCGGTAGTATTTCATTTGGTTTGCTAGGTATGCTGATGTTGTTCGCGGGTCTTAGAAAAGCCGTGTTACGTTAGAACTTCAATGTTTTGAACAAGTCGACGCTGTATCTAACGATAGCGTCGACTTTTTTATGTCTGCAGGTTTAGCTGTTTAGTCATTTACCCACTTAGTTGCTTAGTTCTACAACTGCTTTACGGCTGTACCTTTCTAGAATCTCATCCATCTCTTTTATTGCATCGTTGATGCTTTTAATACCGCCTTGCGCGACATCTTTTTCATTTTGGTTCAACGCAGAAAAAGCCTGTCTTAATTCCTTGTCTTCCAACATGTTCCCGTGCAACAACACTTCTTTGTAAGTGAGTAGCCTATGCTGTACCCCGATAATTTGATTGCGGGTATTGTCTGATTCTAATGCGTGCTTGATGCAAGGAAACGCCAATGTATAGCGATTCGCAATTTCCAATTTGACGCCTTCATTATTCGCAATTTGCAATTTTTCTTATTTCCCAACACTTGAATATTCAAGTTTAGTAGCCTGTACGCTCACGACCGATCTAAGTGTTAAAGTTTATGAAACGTAACGTTTTTTAATAATCGAATAATATGCCTTTAATGGCGTATGTAAACCGTTGCGAGTCAATATGGTCTGCTTCTTGCTGAAATTAGGTCATAACTGTCTATTGAGGATAAGCTTATGTCACAAGAACCCATAATCATGGCGCTGATTGATCGCAGGAAGCTCGCCAATTTGTCCCAGGAAAAATTAGCCTCAAGTGCGGGAATGAGTTTAAAAACCTATCAACGGATCGAGCGTGGTGAAGCTGATATCAAAATGTCTCAGTATCGTTCGCTCACGAGGACGTTGAAAGTTACCGATTTGGATGTGGTACTGGATGTTGTTGGCGCATCACAAGCGACAGCGGAAGACGTAGCGGCGGTCAGTCGTTTACTAACCAGCGAAGAGCGCATGTTGTTAATCAAGCTGATTTTGTCGGTCAAAAAGAAGCAGTAAACTTACTTTCAAATAAACAGCGTAATGGATCTATTCGTTAGTCAAATTGACAGGTCTTTCTACAGTAATGTGGTTACTGAGGGCATGAAGCCATCAGCTCACTCTTCCGCGTAGCTGTTTGGTGGTACTTCTTTGCTTCTTACTTTCTAAACGTCTTTTCTGAGAGCCACGCGTTGGCTTTGTTGCTTTTCTTACTTTTTGAACCTTTGTCGCTTCCAAGATCAATTCTTTCAAACGCACTAAAGCATCATCTCGGTTTTGTTCTTGAGTTCTATATTGTTGCGCCTTAATGATAATCACCCCGTCTTTGGTGATGCGACTATCTTTGTGTGCCAAAAGCTTTTCTTTATAGAAGTCGGGCAGGGTGGAGTGTGTGATATCAAAACGTAAATGTATCGCGCTCGATACTTTATTGACGTTCTGACCGCCGGCTCCTTGTGCTCTGATCGCTGTTAACTGGAGTTCCCAGTCTTGAATCGAAACAGAGTTAGATATTTGTAACATAAACATCCATTTTGAACGGTAATATGGGGTCATGATACTGAATATTGGTTATGGTATCAGTAACTTTCTTAAAGAGTGGTAGTAGTGATGAAAATAGATTTAGCGGCGTATGAAGGATTGATCTTTGATATGGACGGTACGCTGATCGATACAATGCCTGCACATGTAAAGGCGTGGCAGCAAACGGCTGAAGAGTTCGGCTTTCATTTTGAAGCGTCTTGGCTGCATAGCTTAGGTGGCATGCCGAGCTACAAAATAGCCGGTGAGGTGAACAGTAAATACGGTTTGTCTCTCGACCCACAAGCTGTGTCCACGTTTAAAATGGCATCGTTTGCGGCTATTGAAGACAAAGGAGACGTTATCCCTTGTACTCACTCTCTGCTGTTAGAGCATCTGGGTAATAAGAAGATTGCAGTAGGAACGGGCAGTCAACGTAAAAGTGCCGAACAGTTACTGGATAAGACAGACATCTTGAGTAAGCTCGATATCCTAGTGACAGCAACAGACGTTAAGAATCACAAGCCCAATCCGGATACCTTCTTAGATGCGTGTTTTGGTATGGGTTTGCAGCCAAAGCAGTGTGTTGTTTTTGAAGATACGAACCTAGGTAAGCAGGCTGCTCATGCTGCGAACATGGATTGTATTCTTGTCGTTGAGGGGAGCAAGTTAGAATTTTATCCGGCTCCAAGCTGATCGTTTGCCGGGCAAGTGAATGCAATTGTCATTTGCTAGGCTATTTCGCTCATCTCTTTATCTAGGAATAAGCACACATTGTTTCTCCCTGCTGCTTTAGCTTCGTATAGGGCTAAATCGGCGCACTTGTAATTAAGTGCTGGATCATTTGTTACGTTAGTAATCCCACCGCTCACGGTGACTACGTTGTCGAGTTCGATACTGACAGCGATTCTGAGCCTATTAAGAACGTATTCAGCTTCTTCTGTTGTAGTGTGAGGCAGAATAACGCCAAATTCTTCACCACCAATACGAGCGACAAAATCTGTTTCACGGCATTCTCGCTGGAGTACTTGAGCAACCGTTTGAATGACGCGATCACCATAATCGTGACCAAATCTGTCGTTGATGCGTTTGAAGTGGTCTATATCTAAGATCGCTAAGCAAGACTGTTCACGAGTAGGATAACGATTCACACGAGAGCACTCATCTCGCAGCTCAAGATCGAACTTACGGCGGTTCCAACACCCAGCTAAGGCATCTTTTTCGCTCAGGTTTCTCAGTTTGTTTTCTAGCTCTTTGTGTTTACTGATATCCACAAATGAAGCGACATAAAACTGAATCACATCTTTCGAATCTTTGATGGTTTGGATTCGCAGTATTTCCGTGATTAAAGACCCGTCTTTACGTCGGTTAACGACTTCGCCTTCCCACATGCCTTTCTCTTTGATGATACTCCACATCTTGATGTAGAACTCTTCATTGTAGCGGCCAGAGGCAAACATCGATGGTTGACGACCTTTTACGTCTTCTAACTCGTAGCCACTCACGCGGGTGAACTCTTGGTTTACTTTGATGATGCGGTTGTTTCTGTCGGTAATCACCAAGGCAGACATGCCATTCATTGCTGCTTTAGCCAGTTGGCTCTCGATACTGTTCTTCTTGTGATTGCTGTTCCACAATACGAAGCCAGCAGAGATCATTGAAATCAAGAAAGATAATGTGATGATCTGAACGACAATCGCTTGTTTTTCTTGTCGGTATTGACTGCTGAACTGCTGATTTTCAATATGAAGAACCATGTAGATTGGGCCTTCGAACTGTTTTATGTTGGGGCTGATATCAGAGTGGAAATACCAGTTCTTACCATCAAAATAGCTAGAAGATTTCTTGTCTTGAATCGCAGTCCAAAGCTCCGGGTATAACTTTGCGTAAGTTCGCTCTGAACGTGACTCAATCACATGTCCGAAAGATTCCTTTGGGTCTGGCCCCATAATGATGTGTCCGGTTTTGTTGAGAATAATCGGAACAGCAGACGATGCACCAATCTGATAGTGAAGGCGCTTATAGATCTCGAGCATGTTTAGGTTTGCGATGAAGTAACCAATGATGCGATTGTTTTCAGCGACAGGCGTCATAATGCGAAGCGCTGGTATTAAAGGACGAACGATCTCTCCGTTTTCAACTTCTAGGTCAATGCCGCGAGAACTAACTTCACCAATCTTTAATCGTTGCAGTTCCTCATAGTAATCACGTGAAGACTTGTTCTGCAGTTCGTTATCTGGGACCACGATTGCTTGACCGTCTTTGTAGTTAACGCGGAACACTTCGTTGCCGGCTAGATCGAGATAACGAAGCTGAGAATAGTATTTTTGGCCACGAGCTAACATTACCCAAAGATCTTGTAGCGTTTCTTTGTGGATGAGTGAAGGTTCTTGAACGGCACGAAGTAACGTTTGAGAGTCTGCAATAGAAGGAACAGAGTTAGATATTTGCTCAACAATAACGGCGAGTTCGTGAAAACTGTATTCGATTTGGTTCTGGCTGGATTGTTTGATATTTAGCGTGTGCTGAGCATCGACCCTGTCAAATTCAGAGTTAATATAGAGGGCAGGGACTAATCCTAGGGCAAATATGGTGCATAGAAATTGCCCGACTAGTTTTTTTATACTTGTATTCATCACTGTCCTCAAAGAATCAGCGCAATACTATATATTTTATAAGGTTTTTAATGTGATCTTGCCCCAGAACTTAAGACAATATGCGCATATAACTACGTTTTTATTGCAACTTCTTGCACTTAAGCTTGATTGTTGAGCAATTACTTCGTTAGGAAATGATTGCTCAATATAGAACACCGGTCTGAAAATTGAGCCAGATTAATCGCGATTATTTGTCGTTTATCTAACTAAGGGTATTTAGCTTAGGCCGACGATATTTCCATTACTGTCAATATCTAACGACATGAACGCTGGTTTGTCAGGTAAGCCTGGCATGGTCATCACATTGCCACACAACGCGTAAATAAAGCCAGCACCAGCACACAATTTTAGCTCTCTAACGGGTACGTCAAATTGAGTGGGAGCACCTTTTATATGTGCTTCTGTCGAGACCGATAGTGGTGTTTTTGCCAAACAAACTGATAGGTTGCTATAGCCATGCAGTTTGAATTCAGCTAGTTGTTTTTTAGCCAGTGGAGATAGTGAAATACTTGCCGCGCCATAACCGACTTCAGCGACAGCCATTAGCTTTTCTTCTAGGGTTTGCTCAGAGTGGTACAAAGGCTCAAATTCAGACTCCTTTTGGCAAGCTTTTACCACTGCGCGAGCCAGTTGAGTCGTCCCTTCGCCACCTTGACCAAATGCTTCGCTCACTTCAACGCTAACGCTTGGGTCGAAGTCGGTGATCATCTGTTTCAAAGCATCGAGCTCTTGAGCTGAGTCTTGTGGGAATTGGTTAATCGCAACAACTGTTGGCACTTGGTATTGCTTAACGTTGGTTATGTGCCATTTTAGGTTCTCAAACCCTGCAACAAGCGCGTCTTGGTCATCATTAAAGATTGAATCTGGTAGTGGGGTGCCCGGTCTTAAATCGTACAAACCTGAGTTCGCTTTTAATCCGCGTAGTGTCGCAACAACAACGGCACAGTCAGGCTTCTTGTTGGATGCCTTAACCTTGATGTTACATGCTTTCTCGAAACCCATGTCTGAGCCGAAACCGCCTTCAGTTACCACAAAGTCACTCAGTTTAAGAGCAATCTTATCAGCAATAATAGATGAGTTACCGTGTGCGATGTTAGCGAAAGGCCCCGCGTGTATTAGAGTAGGAACGCCTTCAAGGGTTTGCATCAATGTTGGTTCAATAGAGTCCTTCATCGTTACTGTCATAGCGCCCGCGACGTTGAAGTCTTCTGCGGTTAATGGCGAACCTTGATTGTTGTATGCGAGTACCACACGGCCGATACGCTTGCGTAGGTCTTGTAGATCATCGGCAAGAGCGAGAATAGCCATCAGCTCTGAAGCGGCTGAGATATCAAAACCATCTTCCCGTTCAAGGCCATTAATTGTTTTGTCTGCTTCGTTTTTGCCTACTGTGATCATGCGTAATGCACGGTCATTATGGTCCAGTACACGTCGCCAAACTATTCTACTAGGATCAATGTTGAGCGCTTTTAAGCCTGAACGTGCTTCAAAGGCTTCTAACCCTTCACGGTGTTCATGATACAAGCGTGCATCAATGGCTGCAGAGGCGAGGTTATGAGCGGCTGTCACGGCATGAATATCGCCCGTGAGGTGAAGGTTTAATTGTTCCATAGGGGCGACTTGAGAGTAACCACCGCCCGCTGCGCCGCCTTTTACACCATATACTGGGCCCATTGAAGGCTGGCGAATGCAGGCCATCGCAGATTGGTTAATCTTAGCCAGGCCTTGTGCTAATCCAATAGTAGTGACGGTTTTGCCTTCGCCAAGAGGCGTTGGTGTGATAGCGGTCACCACGACCAATTTACCATCTTGTTGGTTGGCGAGGCGTTCAAGTGATGTCAGAGACACTTTAGATTTGTATTGCCCTAATGGCTGATGTTCGTTGTGTTGCAGGCCAGCTTGTTTGGCAACTTCACTGATGTTTTTAAGGGGAGTAGAGCGACAAATATCAATATCAGATAGCATATTTGATCCTTATATCAGAACCGAAAGGTGGTACGTAAACGTTTGCGTGGCGATAGTACTGTATAAATTTACCAAGTAAAGGCAAACCACACGAATTATGTGCTGGAAGATAACAGATCTAAAGAGTCATTGCGCGAGATCAAATCTTAAACGAGCAAAATATTCGATCTGACTACCTTCAGCTGTAGTTATATTGGTGCTGAATACAAAAAGGGCTGCATATAGCAGCCCTTCAGGAATGGATAATCTAGCTGGTCATCAACCTTAATGAGTTAACAACCTGGCATGGTTGATTAACGATCCCAGTATGTTTCTTCTAAGCTATCTTCGCGTTCAGGTAGCGCACGAGAAAGGCGAGGAGAGTGCTGAGTCAACACCTCATAGCTTACACGGTTTGCGTACTTACAAATTTGAGATAGTGAAGAGTAAGTTAGACAAGCGTGCTCATGTTTTTCTGAGTTTGGTACATTCACGTGGTGGTAGCTGTTTGCTGCCATGTCGTGAAGTAGTGCTGAAAGTGCGCCATCACCAGCACCGTTGGTGTTCTTAATCTCAAGTGGGCCGCCTAAGTAAGGGCCAATGTGAGAGTACACTTTTACTGGGTCTTTACAGTCTTGCTTACGCATCGCACGGCTGAATTCGTATTTGTTAAATTCAGGAATGTTACCCGGCAGTAACGGAAGCGTTGTTTCGCGTTTCGCTGGTTCGTCAGTGTAGCCTGCCATGTATAAGCCGACAGGGCCTGCAGTGCAGAGAACTAGGTCAACCCACTCAAGAGCTTTGTTCGCAGCCAATAGCGGATCTTTTTCACCCGTTAATGCTTCACCTTCATCTTCGTTCATCGCGACGATGGTTACGTTCTCTTTCAGGTATTCTTGCCACCATTCAGCGTTACCTTCGATCACGTACTTCGTGCCAAGTGTCAGTACAACTGGCACATTGTACGCTTTCGCGTATTCAATCGCTTTTTGTACCGCTTTTGGCATCGGATCTTCAGGCTTACCGCGCATTAAGTATGAAGACACAACTAATGCAGACGCTTTTTCAAAAATCTGTTCAGGAATACTTTCAGGAAGCAGCTGGTTCATGTGTCCTTCGTTGATCGCAAACGTACGTTCGCCATCTTCGGTAATGAGCGTGTAACAACGACCAATGGGACCATCAACGGTTTGTAAGTGGTTTAAGTTCATACGAGAAGAAGTGCGGCAAAGGTAGCGGTAACCAAATGAGCCAACTTCAATCTTCTTAGACATTACGCCAAGTAGGACAGATTTGCTGTCTGCAAGAACAGAATAGTTGTGCAGTGTGTTGCCGATAGTATCGCCAGGGTATTGATGCGTGATCAAACCGCGCTCAACTAACTCTTCATACAGCGCATCTGCTTTACTTTCTTCCAATACTAGTGAATGGCCTTTACTCAGCTCGTATTTTTCTAGGAACTCGTTGTCAACACGGGCTTCGATATCAACAATCGTTTGACCTATACCGACAACTGTTGCGCGGTGTAGCTTAGGTGTTTGTTGAATTTGGTTGACCAACGGATCACGGGCGTGAGTTGGAAAGTAGTGCTTAGATTTACGCTGTCCAGGAAATTTCATATGACAAATACAGTGAAAAAATTTTGCCGCATGATATCACATTTTGTTTCTGTTTCTTTCATTTTTATTACATTTTGAATCACCTGCACAATGTCTGTACAGGTGATTCAGCTTACTTTTGCTTCAGACCATTCGTGTGAGACTATTCGGCTGGAACGAGTGTTGCTGGATCGACGTAAGCCTTTGTACCCCATAGCGGAACGGTTGAAAGGCTATGTTTGAAGCTGCCTTCTGTTTCTTTGGTTGTGTAAGATAAGTAAAGCAGCGATTGATTCTCAGCATCGTAGATACGACGAACCTTCATCGTTTTGAAGAAGATACTTTTCGACTGCTTGAATACCACTTCACCTGATTTACTTTTGTCTATTTTAGCAATCATTTCTGGAGTGATTTCGCCTGTTTGACGACAAGAGATAGAACTATCGCTTGGATCGGAAAGACTCAGGTTTGCTTCGATTGATGCAATGTGACAAGTCACTCCTTCGATCTTATCATCATCTAAAGATGACATTTTGATATCCTTCATTGTGAAGAATCCCAAAGATACGTCGCCAACCTCGTTGTCCGAACAGCCTGCCAACATTGTGATGATACCTGCTGCTATTAAGGCTTTTTTCATAAGAAGTCCTTTTTATTTATATAGTTCTGTTTACTATAAGGATATTGAAAGCTTGAATACGAGTGTAGAGCTTTTCACCGAGTTCTTAAAGGATGTTATGAGAGAATGAAAAATATGAAGCATTTAAAGTACTTGTTGGCGTTAGTCATGCTCTGTATCCTTTCTGCATGTAGCTCGGCTCCTACGCCGACCATATGTCTCCCAAATAACTGTGATATTTGGGGTTACTAATCTTAGGTACTAAAAGAATGAATAACGAAATACCTGAAAGCGCACATAAGAAAAACCAATGGCTGTTTAGTCAACTCGACATTGCTTATCCCGCAAAGGAGAGCTTGCTAGGTCGAGAACTTTATAAAAGCAGACTCCCATCCAAGAATTACCAACTCCTCGCTCAAGATCAAATTCCTTCCCAAATTGATGAACTGCATAAAGTCGATTTCCATAAACTGACGGTACTTTTTTCACTTAACCAAGCCAGTGTTTATCACGATGAAACTGAAAGGGCACATATGCTTGAGTTCTTGAGTCAGATTATGTTGTCTGATGAGCATGTTTTATACATTGGAACTCAAAATGGTGATGTTGTGGCGAGTGCTATTGTCACAGAAGTAGAAGAGTCTCTGTTGATCTCCGACGTGATTATTGAAAACGGTCAAGATATCAACGGCTTTGCTAAGCAGTTACATGATTTTTGGGCACAAGATCATGCTTCTCACGATAAAGTGTGGGTCGAGAACTAAAGATTCTTTGAGAAAGCGTTAATCTAAGTACAATACCCCATCTTTTATAAAGGGTTTTGTATGTACAAGCTATTGATATCAATCGCTGTATTGTGTATTAGCGCTTATTCTTCACTCAGTTTTGCTAACGACTGGGATATCAAACGTATCCTAGTTTTACACTCATACGAACCTTCTTACCAATGGACCGCTGATTTCCAAAAAGGGATCGACAGCGCGTTCAGCCAATCTAGAACCGAAGTTAAACTCTCGATCGAGTATTTGGATTCAAAGCGTATCCATAGCTCTGACTACTACGGTTCTCTCTCGAACTATTTGCAAATCAAATATGCAGGTTATGAATTTGACGGCGTGATTGCGATTGACGATAACGCAGCAAATTTCCTTGAATCGTTAGGTGCTTTAATTGACCGTTCTACTCCTGTAGTGGCGGTGGGAATCAATGACACCAGTACCGATATGTATGCAGTATCTGACAGAGCAACTGTGCTTTACGAGAACGATCAGATAGACGTTAATATTAAGCTGCTCTCCAAATTAAGGCCTAATCTAAAGAACCTCTATTTTGTAAATGATTACAGTGTCACGTCTGAATTGATTCATAATGAAATGAACAGAATGATGGCTGAATTTCCAAATATCAACCTCATAGAAATTCGCGATTTGTCGCTGGAGCATACAAGCCAGTTTTTGGAAGGAATCTCTGCAGACGATGCGGTATTGCTCAGTCATTACAACACTGAGTTGAAACAAGGGGTTTACCACACTTACCAAGAGATTGCGGATACCTTGTCAAAAGCGAGTGCTGCACCAGTGTTCGCGTTGTGGCAGTTTTATATTTCGGGCGATGTTCTCGGTGGTTATGTGAATCACTCACAAAGTATGGGTGAGGAGGCAGTTGATGCGCTAGACAAATACCTTCCTCTCGGTTTTGCAGAACCGTTAACTCCCGGAGATAACAAACGTTTTGTATTCAACTACCCTGCAATGAAACGATACGGGATTAGTGCCAACGCATTACCTGATGAAGCGGTATTCATTAACGAACCTTCTTCCTTTATTCGCAAAAACTTCCAGTTGTTAATGGGGCTGTCGATGGTGATTGCGGGTTTGAGCCTGATCATCTTGATGCAATTTGTCACTCTGCGCCAAAAGAAAGAGTTGGCCAATAAGAACAAACGAATCTTAAAGCTTCAGAAACAGACCTTGAATATCCAAAAGGATATGATTCATGTTCTCGGCGAGGCGATTGAAACCCGCTCTGGCGAAACCGGTAATCACGTTAAGCGTGTAGCCAAGTTATCCTCATTGCTCGCTAAGTATCGTGGCTTGAGCCATCGCGAGGTCGAGATGATTGAGATCATCAGCCCGATGCACGATGTGGGTAAGATTTCTGTCCCTGAATCGATCTTGGATAAACCTGGTAAATTAACCGACCAAGAGTGGGAGGTGATGAAGCTTCATACTACGGCTGGCTATAACTTACTGAAGAGCGGAGCGGGTGATATTACCAACCTCGCGGCAATCATTGCTAACGAACATCACGAGCGCTGGGATGGAACAGGATACCCGAATGGCAAAGTGGGAGATGAAATTCACCTGTTTGCTCGCATCACTGCCGTAGCCGACGTTTTTGATGCGCTGCTTAGTGCTCGTTGCTACAAAGAACCGTGGCCGTTAGATATGGTAGTCGATTTTTTCGAGCGAGAGTGTGGCTACCAGTTTGACCCTCAGCTAACGAAATTGCTACTGAAACACTTACCCGAGTTTGTCGCTATCCGAGATTCGTATCCTGATACTGGAACTGTGGAATATGCGATTTCACGTTCGCTTGAAGCTAAGGTTTTTGAAGAGTCGGTTGTTAGCTAAGTCTCGGTCTATCTTAATCGTTTATACGTCTTGGTTTTTTATCTAGTCATCAGGATCCGGCTAGGAAGTGGTGATTTATATTTTCCCCTGAAATTGAGTCGCTTATGTAAACCTCGCAGTATTTGATTTCGTAGGATCTCGGTTAATTTGATGAAACTGTTGCTTATGCTGAGCGATAAAGTGATCAACTCCATATTTCGCGAAGAGAAATAAGCCTGTATCCGTAAACTGTTACCTCAATCATCTCGCGCATTGAAAGAAAACTATAGGATAAAACTTGGATTCAATCTTAGTGAGATACCTATGCGGTTAGAACAGACTAAATGTGTAATTTTCGATTGTGATGGAACACTTATCGACAGTGAAAAGCTGTGCTGCCAAGCTTTGGTAAACGTTTTCACTGGCTTTGGGGCGAAGTTGAACGTCAACGACTGTTATGCGCACTTCCAAGGTGGGAAGCTGGCCGACATCTTAATGGATACGCAAGCGCGTTTAGGCTTATCTATCTCAATTGATACACTAGAACCGTTATACCGGATCGAATTAGAAGCATTGTTTCAGCGTCATTTAAAGCCGATGGACGGCGCTATCGAACTTATTGAATTCCTCAAACAACAAGACATTGAGTTTTGTATCGCTTCCAATGCACCGAAATCTAGAGTTGAATCTTCATTGGCGATGACAGGCATGCTCGATGATTTTAAAGGTAAAGTGTTCTCAGCTTTTGATGCTAACAGTTGGAAGCCAGAACCTGATCTAATCATGTACACGGCCATGAATATGGGCTTTCTACCAAATGAGTGCATCTACGTGGATGATACGTTAAAAGGGATTGAGGCTGGTGTTCGTGCGGGTATCCAATCGTTTCGATTACGCCCGAGTATTGATGAAGCAATCGTAGATCCCGAAGCCGACTCATTAGAACTCGCGGCTCAGGATATCTACAGTTTAGAAGAAATTTCAGTTTGGATTAATGGCAAGCACTGCTCAAATGGTGGTATATCGAATTCTGCAGCTTTGGTGGGGTAGAGCCTAGTTGAAGACTGACTACCTTACTGAATTGTTTGGTATGGAAACCACAAGATGCACAAGTAAACTTTTCTCCACTTTCTGAAAGCAGATACTCGTCATGTTGGCATAAAGGGCATGTAATGTCGTCGGTGTTTGGTGTTTCTGTTTTATTCATTATGTGTCACCTGCAGCAAGAGGGTAAGCGAAAAAAGACCCGTTCAATTAGATTACTCCTAAGCTCGAATATTAGACAGTTCTGACACTTCTTAATCTCTCCTTTGCGACTTGCTTCATGGTAATTGATAATGTCATCGTTATTGACCATGGTTCTTGTAATGTTATTAAACAAAAGTCAAAAAAAGGACCCATTACGAGTCCTCATTCGTTTATTTTCAATTCACGCCGCTAGTTAGCCTGCTGATCCTTAAGTGCGGTATCGCGCCAACGTCTGAGACAGAGAAACCGACGCTTCCGTTAGTCTAGATACACCATTTGACGAATTCTGAGCGACGTCTTTAATCACATCGGATTGGCTGCGAATATCGTTAAGTTCTGCTGCAATCGTATTGGCAACGTTGCTTTGTTCATCGGCTGATGTTGCAATCTGGATACTCATGTCCATCAGCGCTTGTGCAGAATCTGCAATCGAGTTTACGTCGTGACCAATGTTAGAAATCAGCTGGCTACTGGTTTGCGCCTGATCGACCGTTTGCTCTGTGATCTTTGCAATATTTTGACTCTCTTGTTGTAAGCGCTCAATCATCGCTTGGATCTCAACGGTAGCTGACTGAGTGCGACTTGCGAGTGTTCTTACTTCATCAGCAACAACAGCGAAACCACGACCTTGTTCGCCCGCACGAGCGGCTTCAATCGCAGCGTTCAAAGCCAGTAAGTTGGTTTGTTCTGAAATTGCGTTGATCGTCGTGATGACTTCGTTAATTTGGCTCGTGTTCACATTCAAGCTGGTCACAGAAGATGAGGTTTGTTCAATCAAAGAAGAAAGGGTGGTGATTTCTGAGATTGCTTGTTGAACCTTCGCGTGGCTGTCGTTGATCTGCTGTGCGTCTTGCTCTGTTTGCTCTGTTGAACGTGCAGAGATGTTAGACACTTCATTAGCAGATGCGGTCATCTGGTCCATTGCAGTAGCAACCGAATCTAGAGATGCGTTTTGGCTCATGATTTGTGTTTCGCTGCGCTTCATCTCTGTTTCGAAAGAAGCCGACGTTTCACTTAGGGTTGCTGCACTGTGGTTTACGTTGTTAACTAACTCACTGAGCGTGTCCATTGAACGGTCAAGAGCACAACCAATTGTGCCGAACTCGTCACGGCCAGGATGGAAGCCAAGGCGTGAAGTTAAGTCACCATCACCAATCTTTTGAGTGGTTGAATAAAGTACCCACAGCGCACCACCTAAGAAGGTCGCTACCCAGTAACAGAAAAGACCAAAAGGCACACACCATAAAAGACTGAGTAATAAAGTGTACAGTGCTTGCTGCTTTTGGTTTTGTGTATCGTTGTTTGAGACGGTAAGAGAGTAATAATTACCATCTTGTCCAATAGCCGTTGCGGTAACCGTGCCATTGTTCGAAATGATGGTCTCTTGAGGACGAGTTTGTTGGCTAACAGTACGAACAGAGGCAGGGGAATCTGACGCTGATAAAATACCTTTGAGTTGATACTCAACTTGCTGTTTTGCACTTGCGTCAATTTGTTCCATTTTATTGACGTAGTTGAGTCCAGCTAGGCTCGCCACAGCGGCGAAAAAGATTAAGAAAATGACCCAAAACTTATCGTTGATAGACATTTTAATAAACAGTTTGTCTATCGTTCGAAATTGTACTTCTTTCATAAAAACTCCACGGTAAATCCTTTACCGTGGACTCTAAATAACCGACCTCAATAAAAATGTGATATCAATCGACTAATTGTGAAAATTAATGATAGCAACATGTCATTTATGAGATCTCAATCAAGTATTTATATCCTGTATGGGTTTACTAGCCCAAAGACGGTAATAGGCCTACTGATATAAGGATTTGAATGGCAATGATAAATACGCCAATGCTACCCGCTAAAAATAACGCTTTGCTTCCACCCAACACCTGGTAAGTCGCTTCAGTACCATGAGATTTTACCGAGAAATCTGTGTAGCGAACTTTGTATACCATTACGGTAGGTAGAAGAATCGCCAGCACTGAAAGTGCAATCGCAGCATAACCCAACGCCATGATAAAACCTTGTGGGTAAAACAGGGCGAAGCCTAAAGGCGGTAAGAAGGTGATAACAGCGGTTTTAACGCGCTTTGCACTGCCTAGTTTTTTGCTTAGCGAGTCACCCATAAATTCGAATAGACCTAAGCTCACGCCAATAAATGAGGTAAGAAGAGCAAGGTCAGCGAACACGCCTACGATTACGCTTAGATTTGATTGATGAACGGTTTGCGAAAGCGAAACTAAAAGTGCACCCAAGCTTGTGTCTGACAACAGTTGTTCTTGGCTTACTACGCCCAAAGTGACGCTCTGCCAGAATACGTAGATAACCAGAGGTAGCGCAGAACCAACAATCATTACCTTGCGTAGAGAGCGAACGTCGCCATCTAGGTATCGAACGATCGATGGGATGCTGCCGTGGAAACCGAAAGAGGTGAACACAACCGGGATAGCTGCAACAATCAGACCTTGTTGTAAAGGCATGCTCAGCAAGTATTGAGAAGTGATGTTAGGCGCTAGGAAGCTCAGTACCAGAACCATTGCAACCAGCTTCAAGCCAAATAAAACGCGGTTAACTTTATCGACACTGTGTGTACCAATCGTCACAACGCCTGCAACCAGCAGGGTAAATAGAAGGGTCGTGACTTGGCCATTGAGTTCAATGCCCGCGATATCTGAAATACGTTGGTTAAACTGAGCGCCACCGCCCGCGATGTATGCAGCGCATAAAGCGTAAAACAGAAACATCACTGCGAAGCTCGCGATCCACTTTCCTTTCGTCCCTAAAATTGTATGAGCTAAGGTGTGTAGGGTTGCATCAGATTCTGCGAATTGGTGAAGCTCGACCATTAATAAGGCAGTGAATGCCATTAAAGCCCACAAACCCAGCATTAAGAAAAGTGAAGTTGAAAAGCCAATACCTGCAGAAGCAAGTGGAAGAGCGAGCATGCCAGCACCAATCGTTGTGCCTGCAATGATCAAAGTACTACCAAAAACCTTTGATTTATTCATTGTATATAATTCTTTACGTTAGGGTGTGTTTTCATTGTAATTCTTCTAGCTTAAGAGCATAAACCCAAAGAATATCTCGATTTTGAAGTATTCTGATTGAGTTTAATTCCAAATGCAATATCTAATGTAATTAAAAATATGCACTGTAAATATTAATTTACATTCATTTGAGGGTTAGGTGTTGAAAAGGGAGAAGCAAACGTTTGACTATGATCTGCTTCAAAATTTGTAGAGTAATCAGTTGTACTTGGTGTAAGGTGGCAGTACATATGTCGTTCGCGTATACCCCTTTAGCGTAAAGAAAGCGCTAATGATCGCGAGTAGCTTCAAGCTATAAATATGGAATGGGTAGAGTAGAGTGCGTTCATCAAAGTGACATAATATAAGTCCAAGATGGTGCACTAGTTAACAGGACATCATGTCCACACCAAGGAATAGAGGGGGCACAATGAGTGACCAATCTTATAATGACGAAAGTCTTGAGTTGTTAGATGCTATGGAAATTGGCATTGACTTGTCTGACTATGAACAGACAGTTAAACAATTAGCAGAAGAACTTTTCAAATCTTCTAACTAAGGTTTTCCTTAGTTAAGATGTTAGAGTTCAATGTTCTCAAAATAGACAATTCTTAGACTGAGCAAATCTCATTCGCTCACACGTCATACCAAAACTATCCTCATTAAAGTTCGCGAAGACAAACGAGTACGTTTACCATGTTACTTAGTTCTCGATACTTTAATGAGGTTCAATGAACTTTCTTGCACACCTTCACATCGCCAAGCACTGTAACAGCAATTTAGCAGGTAACCTGTTGGGTGATTTTGTGAAAGGCAACCCCAATAAACAGTATTCGGATTCACTCTCTGACGGCATTAGGCTTCATCGATTTGTTGATAGCTATACTGATCGTCATGATGTTTCTCGCTCTGCAAAATCTCTCTTTTCAGACCAAACACGACGCTTTGCGCCTATCGCACTCGATGTATTTTGGGATCACTGCTTAGCCAATCATTGGGCTCAGTTCTCGCAGCAGACATTAGAACGTTTTTGTTTCGATAGCCATGAGCAGATCTTTGAAAATCAAGAGCCACACTGGCCAGAAAATTTCGTTATGGTTCATCAGAAAATGGCTGAGCATAGATGGTTAGAGAGCTATCAAGACATGTCATCAATCGAGGTGGTATTGCAGCGAATGGCGTTGAGAAGACCAAAGCTCGGTATGCTCGAGGCATGTTACGATGATCTCGAACGTCACTATGATACGTTGCAGTGTCACTTTTATGAGCTTTATCCCAATGTTTTAGAAGAAGCGAAGCAGTTTAATGCGCTTCAAATGAAGAAAAATCAAAAGGAAAGGTAAACAGCGTAATGCAGGTTTGCTACAATCCGCGCCTATTTAATCTTTGAGCATCATACTATGTCTGAATCTACTAAATCTTTTAACCAACTAGGATTGTCTGAGCACCTTCTTGCTACGCTATCAGAGCTTAACTTTACGGCTCCAACCAGTGTTCAAGAACAAGCGATTCCATTGGTATTAGAAGGCAAAGATGTACTGGCGGGTGCGCAAACGGGTACGGGTAAAACGGCTGCGTTTGGTTTACCGATTATTCAAAGGTTAATCGAGACGAAAGACAACGTTATTCCAAACCCGAAGCTCGTTCGTGCGCTTGTATTAGTACCAACTCGTGAATTGGCACAGCAGGTGTTTGATAACTTAACTAGCTACGCAAAGGGCACCGACATCAAAGTTGTGGTGGCTTACGGCGGCGTTAGCATGAAGGTTCAAACTGATAACCTACGTGGAGGCGCTGATATTCTTGTTGCGACGCCTGGTCGTCTTATTGACCATATGTTTACTAGGAACATCATGTTGAGCCAAACGGAAGTGCTGGTGCTAGACGAAGCTGACCGTATGTTAGATATGGGTTTCATGCCTGACATCAAACGTATTCTTTCTCGCATGAACGAAGTGCGTCAAACGCTGTTCTTCTCTGCAACGTTTGATAACAAAATCAAAGCGATTGCGCATCGTATGATGCAGAAGCCAAGTGAAATTCAAGTTACGCCAAAAAACAGCACCGCTGAAACCGTAACACAGATGGTTTATCCGGTAGATAAGTCGCGAAAAAGTGAATTATTGGCGTATTTGATTGGCTCAAAAAACTGGCAACAAGTGTTGGTGTTTACAAAGACTAAGCAGGGCACCGACGCTCTCGTTAAAGAGCTTAAGTTAGACGGTATTAAAGCGGCGTCAATCAATGGTGATAAGAGCCAGGGTGCGCGTCAAAAAGCATTAGACGATTTCAAATCAGGCAAAGTTCGTGCGTTGATCGCAACCGACGTAGCAGCTCGTGGTATTGATATCCAGCAGTTAGAACAAGTTGTAAACTATGACATGCCATACAAAGCTGAAGATTACGTTCACCGTATCGGACGTACTGGTCGCGCAGGTAACAGCGGTTTAGCGATTTCGTTGATGAGTCAGGATGAAGCTTACTTATTGGGTGACATTGAGCGACTGCTTGATACGCGCTTGCCTCAAGAGTGGCTAGAAGGCTTTGAACCTAGCCTAGAAAAAGATCTAGCACCAGAGCGCGGTGGTCGCAGTAAGAGTCGTTCATCAGAAAAACGTAAGATGAAAGCAAAGCTTAAGATTCACCAAAACCGCGGTAAAGCACGTCGTTAACAAACTGGAACATGCTCCAGTTTAAAATTCTATACATATAAAAATGCGCCGTTACAGTTGGCTCTGTAACGGCGCATTTTTGTTTCAAGTAAATCAATTTATGACCAATGCAGATAAAAATACTGGGTTAATTATGTTCTTGATTGCACTTCCATACACAGGGCACTTCGTAAATCAGTTCTTCTAAGCTAGTTGGGTTTAGCACCCATTGCTCTTCGATTCTAAATTTACTTACCATTTGTGAGTTGAATAGTTGCCAATGCTTGATTAAGGACTCTTCGGGGGAGGTGACCATGTCGCCTTCATTCCACGTACTCTCCATGAACGGTGTTAGGCACACCGCGGCGTTCGCGTAGATGATCATTTGCCATTTTACTTCGTAAATGTTGATCAGATTATCTGGATTGGCGTCGTTATATTGTTTCGCCAGTCCATTAATTTCTTTCTCAACATCACCAACGTTATCGATAAAGTAATCAACCAAGTTATCTTCTTGACGCACTGAATCTGAGAGAAGTTGCATTGGTCTGCGTGAGTGAATCATATTAGTAAACAAGCGCATAGCGAATAAATAAATCGAAATATTCGGCGCAATACCTTTTGGTAGCTCTTCCATTATCTTAGCAATATAAGACTGAAAATAGTCGTGTAAACAATCGCTTATAGCATGCCAGATCTTTTCTTTGCTACCAAAATGATGGCGAATAAGGCTATGCGATACACCTGCTTTCTCACTGATGTTACGAAGCGAAACGCTATCATAACCATGCTCACAGAACATATCCGCAGCAACACCCATGATCAAAAATCTCGTCTCTTCAGCGTCTTTTGCGCTTCTTCTGCCTTGTTTCTTTTCAGTCATCTTCATTTCACACATTTACCTGATTACCACATTCTACACTGTTTTTACTGAAATAAAAAATACTGCACAGGTGGAAAGTAAAGCTTGTGGATTACGGAATTTTGAATATACTGCCCACCTGTGTAATAAATCATAATAATTAAATGGAGAGACATCATGCAGTCCAATTTGTCTATCAATGCCATATCGAGCAAGCGCATGGGAGCTGTGATTGCAGCACTATTGCTCGCAGGCTCTTTGACCGGATGTAATAAGGTTCAGTCAGAAGAAACGGTTCAAGTTGTTAAGCCTGTAAAGCTGTTTGAGATTCCTTTGCAGACGGATATCGAGCTTGATAGCTTTATCGCAAAAGTAGATGCAACCGACCGTGCTGCGCTTTCCTTCCAAGTAGGAGGCGACATTGAAACCTTCGATGTTCGTATGGGACAAGAAGTGAAGAAAGGTCAGGTGCTCGCCGTATTAGACGCGACGGATTACCGTATCGCGGTTGATGCAGCACAAGCCAAATTTGATCTTGCGAATAGCCAATACAAACAAGCTTCTGAGTTGTATGCAAAAAAGCTGGTCAGTACCGATTACTACGACCAAGCCGTGAACACCTTTACTGCCGCTGAAGTTGAGTTGGATCAAGCAAAAACAAACCTTGGCTACACTACCTTAGTTGCTCCATTCGATGGTGTGGTATCGATGGTGTTTGGAAAGCAATATCAATTGATTGCAGAAAAGCAGCCTGTACTGAATATCTTGAATCACAGTGAAATGGATGTGACGTTTTCAATTCCAGTATCAAAGCTTGAAGACCGTTCTATTCAAGACCTAACGAGCTCAAACATGTGGGTTGTGATGGACAGCCACCGCGGCATTCGTATCCCGACTCGCTTTAAAGAAATCTCAACGCAACCAGATGAAGACACCAACAGCTACCAAGCGGTTGTGTCTATCGAAAAGCCAGAAGGCATCAATCTACTTTCTGGCATGACAGCGCAAGTTGAAGTTCAGAAAAGTAAATCTGACTATGGCATTGGTATTGTGGATTCAGCTTGGTTAAACAAAGACGCAGGCCATGGTGAACTATGGCGTTATAACCCTGACTCTCAACTGATTTCTAAAGTACAAGTCCTTCTTGATGAGCAAGGCAAGGTTATCGACGGATTGTCGTCTGGCGACCTTATTGTTGAAGCAGGTGTCGATGTGTTATCAGACGGACAACAAGTAAAAGCTTGGCTTCGTGAGGGCGGTATTTAATGAACCTTTCAAAATTATCAGTCGTTGTCGCGTCGGCTCTGTTACTTCAAGCCTGTAACAATGAAGCTGTACACCGTGAACAACCGCCTTTGTTGGTGTCTACCTTTGAAGTTGGCGCGCCGCTGACTAATCAGTTCAGAAGTTTCAATGGACAGGTGATGCCAGCTGAATTGACTCCTTTGGCATTTAAGCTATCAGGTGAGATTCAACAAGTATTAGTAGAAGCGGGTGATAACGTCGAAAAAGGGCAACTATTAGCAACCTTAGATAACGCAACGTACCTCCAAGATCTTACTGATGCTAAATCTCAATTTAAACTGGCGAGCAAACAGTTGGCCCGTGGTACGGAGATGTTTGGAAGTGAGATGTTATCGCAATCAGAACACGATCAACTGACTGCTAACTACAAGCTGGCGTCGGCGAATTTGGCGGCTGCAAAACGCAAGCTAAGTTACACGGAGCTTTTAGCGCCATTCCCAGGAACAGTTTCAACGGTTGATAAACAGCGTTTTGAAAACACGACACCAGGTGAAACGCTTCTTAGTTTGTACCAGAACGATAAGGTCTACGTACGAATCCAAGTATCCGATTCGATCTTAGCGTCGATCAGTCCTGACATGCGTTCAAGTAGCTACCGTCCTGAAGCGACCTTTGGTGGTAACTCTAGAGAATATCCTCTGACGTATCTAGAGCACACCAGTGAATTGCACCCACAATCACGTACATACAAGTTTTGGATGCAGATGCAACAACCTGAAAGTGAAATTCTGCCGGGTACGAGCGTGACCGTAAATGTCGACATGGCAAAAGCAGGCCTAAGTGATGTTCAAGGCTACCAGTTGCCGATGACGACACTACAAGCAGGCGCTGAAGCGAACCAATTTTACGTGTGGAAAATGGAAGACGGACAAGCATTCAAAAGCGAAGTAGAAGTCGACAAGATCAGTGGCCAAGGCGCATTAATCGCTCATGGCGTTGAGCAAGGTGACGTACTCGTAAATTCAAATCTAAGAAAACTCCGTGACGGAATCCAATTGTCAGGAAAAGCAGAATGAACATCGCAGAATATTCAATAAAGAACAAAGTAATCAGCTGGCTGTTTCTCGTCATTTTGGCCATTGGCGGTGTGACGTCTTTTGGTAATCTATCCCGTTTAGAAGACCCAGCTTTTACCATTAAAGATGCAATGATTATTTCAACTTACCCTGGCGCTACGTCTATGGAAGTTGAAGAAGAACTGACTTACCCGCTTGAAAAAGAGATAAGACAGCTCCCTTACATCGATAAGATCACATCGACCTCATCGAATGGTATGTCTCAAATTATGGTTAGCATGAAGATGGATTACGGTCCGGATGAGCTACCACAAATCTGGGATGAAATGCGTCGAAAGATCAACGATCTACAGCCAACGCTGCCTAGTGGTGTTAACTCTGTCCAGATCATCGATGATTTTGGTGATGTGTTTGGCGTGATGATCATGTTGACAGGTGATGGCTATGATTACGTAGAGCTAAAACAGTACGCAGATTATCTAACTCGCGAAATTGAACTGGTTGAAGGGGTCGGCAAGGTAAGTATTGCCGGTGATCAACAAGAGCAACTGTTCGTTGAGATGTCACTAGAACGTTTAGCCGCATTGAACTTAGATATGTCGACTGTGACATCACTGCTCGCACAACAAAACAGTGTGGTATCAGCGGGCGAGGTGATGCTAAATGGTCAAAGCCTAGCGATCAAGCCAAACGGCACATTGAGCACGGTTGAAGAGCTAGAAAACCTGATCATTCATGGTCGTGATACGGGTAACCTCATTCGTTTGAAAGATGTCGCTGAAGTGACTCGTGGTATTCAAGAAAAGCCGGGCAATGTATTAACGTACAATGGTAAACCAGCGATCAACTTAGGTATTGCTTTCTCTTCAGGCGTAAACGTGGTTGAGATTGGTAATGCGCTTGATGCGGAACTTGAGCGCTTAGAAAGCATTAAGCCAGCCGGTGTTGAGTTGAATTACTTCTATAACCAAGCGCAAGAAGTAGACAAATCAGTCGATGACTTCTTAATCAGCCTCGTTGAAGCGGTAGCGATTGTTATCATCGTACTTCTGTTCGCAATGGGCTTACGTAGTGGTTTGATCATCGGTTTAGTACTGCTACTGACGGTGTTCGGTACCTTCATCTTGATGGACTACAACGATGTTGAACTGCACCGTATCTCGTTGGGTGCTTTGATCATCGCACTGGGTATGCTGGTGGATAACGCGATTGTTGTCGTTGAAGGTATTTTGGTTGGCTTGAAGAAAGGCAAAACCAAGCTTCAAGCAGCGAAAGACATCGTGAAGCAAACACAATGGCCATTGTTAGGTGCGACCATTATCGCTATCACAGCCTTTGCGCCGATTGGTTTATCGAAAGACGCGACAGGCGAGTTCATGGGCTCACTGTTCTGGGTATTGTGTTTCTCATTGTTCTTAAGTTGGGTTACGGCACTAACACTAACGCCATTCCTTGCTGAGATGTTGCTAAAAGAAGAAGACAAGATCGATGAAAACGAAGACCCTTACAAAGGTATCCTGTTTGTTGTATTCGGCGCGTCTCTGAAATTAGCATTGCGCTTCAGATGGTTAACGGTAGTGAGCATGATTGCTCTGCTAGCTGCATCAATTGTTGGTTTTGGTATGGTGAAGCAACAGTTCTTCCCGCCATCAAACACACCGATGTTCTACGTCGACATGTGGATGCCAGAAGGTACCGATGTTCGTGAAACGATCAAGCAGGCTGAGAAGGTTGAAAGCTACATTCGTCAACAAGACGACGTAGAGTTTGTAACCACAACGGTTGGGCAGGGCATGCAACGTTTCGCTCTGACATACCAACCAGAGAAAAGCTACGAAGCTTACGCCCAGTTGCAAGTAAGAACGACTGACCGTGACACTATGTTTAAGGCTCTAGCGGCGCTAGACAAAGACTTAGCAAACGAATTTGAAAAACCGACGTTCCAATTCAAGTTGATTGAGTTTGGCCCGTCACCAGCTTCAAAAATTGAAGCGCGTATTATCGGCGCCGATCCACAAGTACTGCGTAATATTGCGGTTGAAGTCGAAGATATCTTACTTGCCGATCCTGGCTCTCGAAATGTGCGCAATGACTGGCGTGAACGCACCAAAGAGCTCGTGCCACTGTTTAACGAATCAAAGGCACGTCGCCTTGGCATTTCAAAGGCGGATCTGTCTGAGACACTACAGATGGCGTTTGGTGGTTACAACATAGGCTTATTGCGTGATGGTACGCACATGTTACCTATCGTGGCACGCCTGCCTGAAGAAGAGCGTTTTGACTTTGAATCACTGAACAATGTGAAGATTTGGAGCCCATCACTGCAAACTTACATCCCAGTTGAGCAAGTGATTGATGGCGTCGAGCTTCAATGGTCTGAGCCACTGATTCAGCGTCGCGACAGAAAACGTACGCTAACGGTATTGGCTGATCACGATGTTCTTGGTGATGAAACGCCAGCGAGTCTGTTTGCTCGAGTGAAACCAAAGGTAGAAGGATTAGATTTACCAGAAGGCTACAGCATTAGCTGGGGCGGTGAGTACGAAAGCTCTAAAGATGCGCAGGAATCTCTGTTTGGCTCACTGCCAATGGGTTACTTGCTGATGTTTATCATCACGATGCTTCTGTTTAACTCGGTTCGCAAGCCGCTTGTGATTTGGTTTACGGTCCCGCTCTCTATCATTGGTGTTTCAATTGGTTTGTTAGGTACCAATATGCCATTCAGCTTCACGGCGTTCCTAGGCTTATTGAGTCTAAGCGGCATGATTTTGAAGAACGGAATCGTACTGCTTGACCAGATCAACAGTGAGCTACAAACAGGTAAAGACCCATATTTAGCGGTTGTCGACAGCGCGATCAGTCGTGTACGACCGGTATCTATGGCAGCACTTACGACTATCTTGGGCATGATTCCCTTGGTATTCGATGCATTTTTCGGCTCGATGGCGATTACCATCATGGCAGGCTTAGGCTTTGCTACAGTACTAACGCTAATAGTAGTACCAGTGATGTTCGCTATTCTATATAGAATCAAACCGTCCACTGCGGGTTATTAGGGAATGATATAAAACAGATTCTTTTAAGCCAGCCCAGTCAGTTTTGACTGGGCTTTTTTATACGTGTGATTTGACGACACGTGAGAGTGGCAAAGGGTACGAATAGATAAACATTAAAAAAGCCGCTTACCAATGGTAAAGCGGCTTTGTCGGAAATAGAGGCAGTGCTAGATTGCGAGGCGTATATCCAACTCAATCGGTTTTGGCATGGCCAAATGATAGCCTTGATACATATCGAAGCCTAGGCTCTGCATCGCTTCGAGTTGTTGTTGGGTTTCTATGCCTTCAATCACTGTCTTTGCGCCAATTTGGGTTGCAAGATCGAGTACCAAGGTCATTTCTTGAGTTTCACCTTGTTCAAAGTCCAACATAACAGAGCGATCAATCTTGATTATATGAGGGTTGATATGGCGAACGCGCTGCTCGGTTGATGCTTGTGTTCCGAAATCATCGACTGCTATTTGAAAGCCATTATCTGCAAGTGAGAGGGCTGCGTCTTTTAAACGCTCTTCGCTTTCGACATTGAGTTCAACCAATTCCATTACAATTTGCTCGCACGAAAGGTTGAGCTCGTGAAGGCGTTTGGCTAGCAAGCTGTCACTTACTTTCTCTGCAGCAAACAGCTCACCTACGTTTGGAAGAACGTTCAAAAACAGGTTTAGATGACGAACATTTGATTGCGCAAAGTTGCGGATATGAATTGCTCGGCTCAACCTCTCTACATTAATTTTGTCTGTGCATGAGGTTTCGTCTGAATGGAAGAAGTGATCGGGACGAACGGTATCACCTTTGTTATTTGAAATGCGCACCAAAGCTTCCACGCCTATTTGAGTCATAGAAGAATCGAATATAGGCTGATAGACACTTCTAAGCGTCAGGTCTTGGTATTTCGCAATGAACTGCATATCAGCATCTACGGATATACAGCTAATAAATTCACTTCTGTCTGATAAAATCATAGTCGCTAGTAAAGAGGGCTTATTCAATGGCGGACGTAAATGTCGCGGCTGTCACAATATTGACAGGTGTAAGTAAATTGTCAATTAATAAAAACTCATTTGTAGAGTCAATATTTAAATAAATATAATTAACGAAAAAACAGCATGATAATTGATATTAGTCATTAAAATTACTTATCATTCACCATTAATAATGATTATTGTGAATTTAATCCCTGAGTAATCTATCTCATATCAACGTCAATCAATATATGTTTTCAGCGCTAATACACCAGGTAAAAGTAGGGGCAAAGCCTTAAGTTATGGGGGAATGTCAAAGTTACGATATTAACAAACAGCTCTGTTTGCATATAAATGATATCTACTTCTCAAAATATCAACGATGAGCGTGTAAGTTATTATTTTAAAGAAGATAAACTTTGATTGATTATTGGGCAGGGTTTGAATTGGGTCTTATAAAGTATTGGGATGAAGGTCTAACTATTTACTTTAAAGATGGAGTGAAAAAGTTGACCCATATTGTTACTGCCATTGAAGTACGGCATAAAGTTGCAGGTATTTACGAACTAATTGTTGATTTCCTGACCGTTTGAGAGGATGTCCGAATTTAATAAAGCAAGGGCTGATTTTAAAATTACTATTTAATTCAGTGGCGAATTGAGAATCACTCTCTCTTAGCGTGATGCCTTGTTGGCTATATTCAGTGATCTCGTCTGGGAGTTCACCCATCCACCAATGCAATAACTCACCACTGTTTTTACTTCGGCTAATCCAATGGTCGGAAACAATGATCAAAACGTCACTCGGTTGAATAGAAAATCCATACTCTTGTTGCCAATTATGGATGTCCAACATCAATTTTCTGCGACAGGTTTTCCCTGCACTCACCATATGATGACTGATCATCCAAACCGTACCTATCTCAGAAGATATTCGGAAGTGTCGAGGCGTTTCGCCAGAGGAGAGCATTTCAAGTGGGCTGATGTTGCTTGCGTGATTAAAACTAACGAAGGTGTGCTCCATCCGGCGGGCAAATGCCTTACCTATATGGTGCTCACTGATCCCTTGATTGTGTACTGTCGGGTAGTGGCGTTCACAGAGCTTTAGGCAATCGTCCTGAAATTGATTAACGCTTTTAATCACTAGATCTAATAACAATGAAGTCCCTTATACACGGTTACTATCTTATTGATGGGCAATAGTACGGTAATTGTGGCTCCGTTACCTATCGTCAAAGTGTGAGTTCTTGATCTCTCTATCAAAATTAGCCATTGCCACGTGATTTTATGGATAGCACTGGCACTTCAATGGTCTGTATTCTAAATTATGAGGAATTCTAGTTAGTTACCACGATTATAGTCTAGTTAGCTAATAACGATTTATCTACTTACTCTTTACTTGGAAACATTCATGACTATTCAATTAGATTCGAAGCAAAAGTCTGAGCTTACCCATGCCCTTCAAAAGTACATGCAAGATGAACTTGATGTAGAACTCGGTCAGTTCGACACGGAATTCTTAGTCGACTTCATCAGTAAAAAGTTTGGTGCGGTCTACTACAACAAGGGGATAGAAGACGCTCAAAAGGTGATGGAGCGTAAGATGTTAGACATCTCTGATGAGCTTTACGAGATTGAACAAATCGTTGAAATTTAATGTTAACCCCAAACTTGTTCAAATAATTTGAATAACTCGTTTAATTTGAAATGATGTTACCAATGTAAAGCTTGGTAAATACTATGTTACACAAACTCGGTGTAGGGTACGCTTTGCAAAACTTCACCACTCGTTAACATTCGGAAGAGATGCATGGACAACAACGTTAGAAATTACAACCCTTTAGCAAGAGCGATGCATTGGATTTCAGCACTCGCAATATTTGGCTTATTTGGTGTAGGCCTGTGGATGGTTGATCTTTCATATTACAGCGAGTGGTACAAAACAGCACCAGACTATCACCGCTCGGTAGGCATTCTTTTGGCTGCAGTTACCGTTATCCGCTTGGTTTGGAAATTGGTTACCGTGTCACCTAAGGTGGAAGGTAAAAGCTATGAAGTTGCTGCAGCGAAGATCGCTCACGGCTTTATGTACATTAACTTAGCGGTTTTATTTATTTCAGGTTATTTGATTTCAACATCAGACGGCCGCGGGATCGACGTATTCAATTGGTTCACTGTACCAAGTATGGGTGAACTGTTTGCAAACCAATCTGATCTCGCAGGAACGATTCACTACTATGCTGCATGGGTACTGATCATTATGGCATCAGTGCACGCCTTAGCGGCGATAAAACACCACATTATCGACAAAGACGATACGCTACGAAAAATGATAGGAGCTTCAAAATGAAACAGTCAATTATCGCTACAGGATTAGCATTTGCAATGGCAATGCCTTTCGCTGCGAACGCCGCTGATTACGTGATTGATACAAAAGGTGCGCATGCTTCAGTTAACTTTAAAGTTAGCCACCTAGGTTACAGCTTTATCCAAGGTCGTTTTAACACATTCTCAGGTGACTTCTCATTTGATGAAAGCAACGTTGAAGCGTCTACAGTAAACGTAACGGTTGACACTACAAGCCTTGATTCAAACCACGCAGAGCGTGATAAGCATATCCGTAGCGGCGATTTCATCGATGCTGGTAAATTCTCAGACGCAACATTCAACAGCACAAAAGTGGTCGATAAAGGTGACGGCAAACTTGAAGTTATGGGTGACCTTAAACTTCACGGCGTAACTAAGCCTATCGTTATCGAAGCTGAATTCATCGGTGCTGGTCAAGACCCATGGGGCGGTGAGCGTGCTGGTTTCGTTGGTACAACTCGTCTAGAGCTTGCTGACTTCAACATTCCAGTAATGGGCGCTTCAAGCTACGTAGATATGGATCTACACGTTGAAGGTGTAAAGAAGTAATCTAGCTATCAATAGTTGCTGACTGGTATCAACATTTTTAGAAACATCAAAAGTTTGGTCGATATCAACTAGCAGGTTAGTTATAAAAAGAACAAGTAGCTAGAAATAGAGAAAGGCGCAAAGTAATGACTTTGCGCCTTTTTTATTGAGGTAAATGGCCACGCGTTTAGATCTGTTTTGTGTCAAACCTTGAGTTGCGTTTTAAGCCTCCATTTACTTCTAGCCAGTCAACGTTGCCATGACTGATTTATCTAGCTGAACTACTAATCCCTAATAGTTCAGCTTTAGATTAGTTAAGCTGTTTCTAGTTCAGCTTGTGGAACCACGTTTAGGCGGTCGCCGTAAATTGGACGTAGTGCTTGCATCACTTCAATGCGAGTCAACACACCCACCATTACGCCATTTTCTAGCACAGGAAGCATATGTGGTTGGCTCACTTTCATCGCTTTTGCACGCTCTTCTAGAGAAAGAGAAGTCAGGCGAGTCGCGAAGCCCATGCTTGTTGTCGGGTAAAGTTGCTCTTTGTCGATGCATAAGAACTCAGCAACGTCTACTAGCTTGTCGTTTGCATCGATAGCCACAACGTCACGGCTCATTAAGTCTACGACTTTCTGGCCTTTAGTTGGGATGTAATCTTGGCACCAAAGATCCACCATTACGTCATGAACAGAGAAGATACCAACCAGACGACCTTCAACATCGCAAACAGGAGCGCTAACAAGTTGAGCGTCTAAAAGTGAATCAATTGCCACTGATGTAGGCATTTCTACGCTTAGTGTCATAGGCTGAGTGTTCATGATTTGCTTGATAGTCGTTGCTGTGTTCATAGTAATTTCCTTAACTGACGTAATTTCTGTTGTTTGTGTAATAGCGGTAATTTTTGCTGCTTTAAGTTGTGGGCGACGGTAAATGCTCCAATTGGCTAAGCCGACCAATACTGAACCACCTACGATGTTGCCGATTGTCACTGGTATTAAGTTCGCGGTGACAAATTGCATGATGTTTAGGTCTGCGTACTGGGCTGGTGTTGCGCCAATTTGCATCCAAAAACTTTCTGGTGCGAATGCTTGAATCGTGATGCCTAGTGGAACCATGAACATATTCGCCACACAGTGTTCAAAGCCTGAGCTTACGAACATTGCTACGGGTAGTACGGTCATCATTGCCTTGGTCATTGCATTAGCAGAGCTGAACGTTAACCAAATCGCTAAACACACCAACAAGTTACAAAGCACACCTAAAGCAAATGCTTGAACAGGGCTGTGGTGTAGCTTGTGTTGAGCAATGTTCAGAGCGTTTAAGCCCCATTGCCCGCCATCCAGTTGATACAGACCTGCTGCGCTTACCAAAGCTAATAGGAACATGGCACCGATAAAGTTACCGACATACACCTTGCCCCAGATAGACAGCATCTTAGTGAAGGTGATCTGCTTGTTAGCCCATGAGATGCTTGATAACACTGAGCTGGTAAACAGCTCTCCACCACAAATCACAATCAAGATCAAACCCATACTGAATGCAAGACCGCCGGCTAAGCGACTCAATCCCCATCCAGCATCAGCGCTGCCCGTGGTTACCGTGATGTAGAATAGAAAAGCAAGCCCGATGAATGCGCCAGCCATGATTGCTAAACTCAATGTCATGCTGCTGGTTTTATTTGCTTTGCTTAATGCAAACTTCTCTGCTTCCGCCATCATTTCTGTTGGTGAGAACAGTTGATGATTTTCAGAAGTGCTGGTTGCCATATCCCCCCCTTGAACAATCCGTCATGTGTAATTCCTAGTATTAATGACTTGGTTAATCCGTAATGGTTAATCAATTGTGTTTTGCAGGGCTTCTTGTGTCCTGCCATTCCAGATTAGGGCGTTGAGGGGTAGAGGTAAAATTGATAATTTTTAGAAACCACATCAAATTTATTGATATAGATTTGGTTACGCGTAGAATGAAATTGATTGCTCATCGGCTTAATAAAAAATGAGCATCAGGACACAAATAATTAAAAGCATTAAGGATGAATTTTGCGTTATTCATTAAAGCAACTCGCGGTATTTGATGCAGTAGCAGACTCCGGGAGCGTTAGTCAGGCAGCAGACAAATTGGCGTTGACTCAGTCGGCGACAAGTATGTCTCTTGCACAGTTGGAAAAAATGCTCGGCAGACCTTTGTTTGAAAGGCAGGGAAAGCAAATGGCCCTGACTCATTGGGGCATGTGGTTAAGACCAAAAGCGAAGCGTTTACTGCAAGACGCACAGCAAATTGAGATGGGTTTCTATGAGCAGCATTTGTTGAGTGGCGAACTCAAATTAGGTGCTAGCCAAACTCCAGCGGAACACCTAGTTCCGGATCTCATCAGTATTATTGATAACGACTTTCCTGAGATGCGAATCTCGCTCGGCGTGCAAAGTACCGATGCTGTCATTGATGGTGTATTGGATTATCAATACGATCTGGGCGTTATCGAAGGTCGTTGTGATGACAATCGAGTTCACCAAGAAGTATGGTGTACTGACCATTTAACGGTGGTTGCTTCGGCTCATCACCCGTTTGCGAAGCGTGAACGAGTGAGTTTGGCACAGTTAGAGCAAGCGAAGTGGGTATTACGCGAACACGGCTCGGGTACTCGCAAAGTTTTTGATAGCTCTATTCACCATTTAATTGGTGATCTCGATGTTTGGCGAGAGTATGAACACGTTCCTGTTTTAAGAAGTTTGGTAGCAAACGGCCCATATTTAACGTGTTTACCTTATCTCGATGTCGAGCAGTTTGTTGAATCAGGGCAACTGGTGACGTTGAATGTTCCTGAGCTTGAAATGGAGCGTACGCTTTCATTCATTTGGCGTGCCGACATGGCAGAAAACCCACTTGCTGAATGTATCAAACGTGAAGGCAAGCGCATGATGAAAGGCAAACGTTCAGTTCTGTAACGATAAATTGATAGAGCGCTGATAACTGATTGTGTTGAATAAGCGATTTCGGTCTCTATCTGGTGATAAATGCACATTCGCGTACATTATTAATGTGATCACGATCGTCTAAATGAAGGCGTTCTTACCATAGTATGCTTACTTGATTTTAAGTGAGGCTAAATCCGGTTGCGTTCAATGACGTAATTAGGCTTTAGAAATAGTATGAGTACATTAGTCGCGATTTCATTAACAACAGGTATTTTGTCAGGTCTTTGGGGATGGATAGCTATCTCTTTCGGCTTATTGTCATGGGCAGGTTTCTTAGGTTGCACAAGTTACTTTGCTTCGCCAACAGGCGGCGTAAAAGGATTAGCAGGTAGCTTATTGACCAACATGACAGGCGTATTCTGGGCAATGGTGATTATCGAAAGCTCAACCTTCGCAGGGTTAGAGATTTTAGGCTACATGATTACTGCTATTGTGGCTTTCTTTATGTGTATTCAAGCAAAACAAGCGTGGCTCGGTTATATCCCCGGAACCTTTATTGGTTGCTGTGCGACGTTTGCTGCAGGTGGCGATTGGCAACTTGTAGTACCATCTTTACTGCTTGGTGGTGTATTTGGATACTTGATGAAAGCAACGGGGCTATGGCTTCACGAGAAATCGACTCAATCTTCGGAAGTTGTTGAACAACACGCTAAGCAAGCAAAGGCGTAACGAATACGTTAAGCAATGATGCTCTAGTTACTGTGAACTCTTGCAAGATAACCCCCAATTAATTTGTATATCAATTTATACAGGCACACCATCTGGTGTGCCTTTTTTGGTTTTGGTTAAGATAATAAACTAAAGATTTCATCAGTAGAGCAACTGATAGCTTCTATAACAAATTATGCTTAGGTATTTCCGTTCGCCATGGTGATCACGCGTTTTAATGTCCACCTTAATAAAAGCGGAATGCATTCTTGTCCTTGATTCTCGCAATGAGAAACAATGGCGAGTGCAAGGTCAGGCTTTGCGTGTTTCTTCAATACTTTGGCGACCACTTTCTTCGGAGGGATAGGGTGATCGTATGGAATCTTAACCATGTCACGGAAAAAGCTCTCAAACCCGTTCATATATAAGTAATGCTCGATATCCTTATCAGGCAGTTCGGTGAGTCGATGTCTTTCCTGATCATTACCGAGTTTCGATAGCACTGTCGCGGCATACTTTTTACCAGCGGCATCGCCGTCAGTCACAACATGCCAATCAATGCCAAACTCTTGTGCAACCTTAATCAGCGCCTTAAGTCCCGATTGAGCGAACTCAATTATCTGCACCCCTTCCGCGGCTAGGTTATAGCCACATTGGTTGGCCAGTTCATTGAACAACCAAACCTCGGTTTCACCTTCTACTAATAGCCAACAGCGAGCAAACAGTGCCCCTGAGCGGTGGAAACGGATATGAAAACCAATTCGACGAAGTTCATCCTTACTGAAGTGATTCATGTTGAGTTGGTTGGCGAGGGTTTTGTCGGACTGACGAACTAAGCGACGAATTGATTGAAGTGGGACAGCAGCAAGTAGATCGCCACTGTTGGTAGTGAGTATTTTCTGCATGGGCAACTTCTGCATTAAACTCCAAGCCCTTGCCAAGTGCGTTGGGTGCAATCGACCTTCTGGATCTTCAAGGATCAAAAGTGGGCGAGCACATCGTCTTAAGTCGTTTGGCCCTTTAGCTTGTAGATAAGCGTTGAGTAACCCCATGAATAATAAACGAGTCTGTTTGTTTTTGGTTTCTTCAACAAGTTGATGAATACTCTGATCATTGGCACCCGCCGAATAAAGCAATCCGTCTCGCTGTTTTCTAGGGTTACGACGAGAAGTACTTTTAAAAGAAAAATAGTGTTCAATCAAACTTTGCATCGACTCTAGGCTACTGCGCATTTCACCTTTATTAACATGACCGGGTATCGCCATTAGACGACGGCAGGTGTTGTCGATTCGCTTTTCTATTCTTGCCTGACGTCCATTGCCATTATTAGCGCCGTTTCCATTTGTGCTATTGCCATTGCTCGCTTGATGATTCCCGTTCCCGTTCCCGTTCCCGTTTGAATTGGCATTATTCGCGTGACCATTGCTAGGAAGGTGAGCATTGTGGTTAAGAGACTTGCCGTTGAAGGGACGATCAAAGTGCCTTGCGTCACGCAAACGGATGACAGGATGTAAGGTCATTAATTCTTGAGCGAGCTTTTCAGAATGATGAAGCTTGAGCGGATTACCATCCAAACCAAGAAATGCATAGTGTGTGGTTGTTTCATACTGTTCTAGCGTCGCGCTGATTCGATAGTAGATGCGAAATACACCAAACTCATCCTGGACCCAAATAGGTTTGAGTTTGCGATAACGACCTGCGTTAAGTTCGCTCTTATCGTTAGCTTTTAAGGCGAGAACAATTTGAAGATGTTGAGACTGTGGATGTGAAACAGAGTAATCGACATGAAAATCGGTCATTTCAAAGTGATATGGCACACCGTCTGAGGGCAGAACGACGGAAAGGGCATCCAATAATGAAGACTTACCCCAAGTATTTTCACCAATAAGCGTGGTTAGCTCGTCAAACGCGAGTGACATGCGCTTGATACCTCGAAAGCCAGAAATCTCGATTCTTTCTAGTTGCATAGGCTTACTCCTAACGAAAGGCTCTGCTAATTATTTGAAAGCTAACAGATATCTTTAATCATAATCGAAAAAACCAAATCCGGTATGCTCACCTGTCACAAAACCCGTTGTTTATTAATACGGTGCAAAATGAGATTTTTGATCTATCTCGAGTATTTTTTTGCAGTGCAGTTTCATAAAATTCACGATTCTGTCATGATTCTCGACCTAGTATGAAGGGACTAAGAGAGAAGAAAATATGACTAAAAAGAATAAGCCGACAAAAATAGTGTTGGCACACATCAACGACACCCACTCATACTTTGAACCAACCTCGTTACAGCTATCACTTAAAATGAACAACCACATCATTGAACCTTATGTCAGTGCTGGTGGCTTTGCTCGAATTTCAACACGCTTTAAACAAATAGAACAAGATGCCCAGCGCCAGAAGGTTGGAACTTTGTTCCTACACGCTGGCGACTGCTTCCAGGGCACTTTGTACTTTTCTTTATTCAAAGGAAAAGCCAACGCCGATTTGTTGAATGCCCTCAATATAGATGCCATGACGCTCGGTAATCACGAGTTAGACATGGGTAATGAGCCCGTTGCGATTTTCGCGAAAAGAATCAAATTCCCACTGTTGGCCGGTAACTGGAATCTATCGAATGAGGATATCAATAAAACTCATACGCTAGCGGACAACGACATTGTTAAGCCTTATCTGCCTGAAACACGAAGTGCTTCTTTTATAACGAAAGAATTTGACGGCGAGAAGGTCGCAATATTCGGCTTAAGCATCGACAAGATGGCAGGCATCGCTAACCCAGATACCGATACACCGTTTGAAAATGCTTTGGAAACGGCAAAAGCGACCATTGAGCAAATTCATCAAGCAGGCATCAACAAGATTGTGTTACTTAGCCATCTTGGTTACGAAGCTGATTTAGAGTTAGCAGCTAACGTAACAGGTATTGGCGTCATCGTTGGTGGTCATAGTCATCGCTTACAAGGTGATTTCTCTGATATCGGCTTAGTTAAAGATGATGAATACGGTGTGAAAATTGGCGATACCTATGTTGTGCAAGCGGGTTTCCACGCCATGAGCCTAGGACACTGCGAAATTGAGTTCGATTCTCAAGGTAAAGTGACGCACTTCAATGGTAAGAACGAACTGTTATTAGGTCGTCGACTCTTTATAGACGCGAAACTGAGTGAAGTAGGGCAAGACGACGCACATGATATGGCGTGTGAGTTTTTGAACAACCACCCGAATATCGCTGTATGTAAGAAAGATCCTGAATTGCATAGCATTCTGACGGATAAATACCAGCCGCGAGTTCGTAAGCTTCAGCAGCAAGTGATTGCTCATGCTGACAGTAAACTTCGCCATGTTCGTATCCCAGATGAACAAGGGCCAAGCCAACTTGCGCCCTTGGTTGCCCAGTCGTTCCATTATCTGATGAACAAGAAAGGACACGCGGTAGAATTTGCCATCCACAACTCTGGTGGAGTGAGAAACTCACTGAATAGCGGCGATGTTTCGGTTGCCGATATTGCCGGAAAACTACTACCGTTTGCCGTACCTATTGGTGTGTATGAAGTCAGAGGTGAAACGATCGCTGGCATGCTGGAAGGCGCAATCAATAACGCATTGGATAACGGTGTGGTAGGTACGGGGTCGGGTAGCTTCCCTTACACACATAACCTAAGGTTCTGTTACCACAAAGAAGCACCTCTAGGGCACAGAATTCACAATCTTGAAATCCACTCTGAAGACGCCGGTTGGCAATCTGTTTCGCGTGAACGTGTTTATCGCGGAGCATCATCAGCCTACACCATGAAAGGGAAAGAGGGCTATAACGCGGTGTTGGATATGATAGGCGATGGCACGGTAACTACTGACTCCATGGCAGACTGCTTCATTGCGTTTTTACAAGACCACCCAGAGTCGCTTCAACACAATGAACCGTTGAATTGCATGGATTGTTTCAGATAACCACAGGTGATACAGATACTTAGCATCATTACCTTGGCTTATTTATAAAATTGGCATCGTTTATGCTTTATCTCTGCAGGTCCCTTCTTGTGGAGATTTGCATGGATAAGAAAGATTGGTTAGATGCGGTAGCTGTTGTAGGTTGGGTATCTGTTTGGTCAGCGTTAGTGTATTTGGTGCCGACTACAGGTTTATAATGGTGTTGCATTCTGGATAAGACTAGCTTTTGAACAGTCGCAGTATTCCTATTATCAATACACGCTATACCAAGCGAAAGTGGAAGAAATAAAAAAGGAGCAGATTGCTCCTTTTTTGCTTTTTCCGTGCAAATTTATATAGACGAAACACAATCAGAGGATTATTATCCACGCGTTTGGGGAGTAGTTAGCGCAAGTTTACATATCGTCATCTCGTTAGGCCAAGAGTCTATCCGGTATGTAAAGGTGAAATCCCATATTTCACTTCAACGAGACCAACGCAATCACAGTCAAGATCCGTAATGGAGCTTGATATGCTTTGTTTGCGGAAGGTCTTATACAGTTCTTCCGCCCGGAGGAATAATGAACTCAACTCAATCTCTATTATCTACAAATAGTGAATCCTTTTTTTCATCGCCAATCATGACGACTTATGCGGGCTTTTTCCTGCTGACGGTTATTCTCGTCTCTATTGATATCTATCAGACTCGTGGCGGCAACGTTACTATTAAGAAAGCGGCAATCTGGAGTGTTTTCTGGTTTGTACTCGCGTTTTTGTTTGCTGGCTCTATTTATCTGTTTTGGGACATTTATGCGCCGAATAGTGACTACACAGCGCAAAAAGCAACAGTGTCATTCATTACGGGTTACTTGTTAGAAAAATCCCTTAGCGTAGACAACTTGTTTGTTTTTGCGATGATCTTTGCTCAATACCAAGTTCCTGAGCATTTAAGACCTCGTGCGCTTCTTTGGGGTGTAATTGGTGCATTGGTGCTTCGTGCAATTATGATCGCACTAGGCGCACAACTATTGGCTGAATACCACTGGGTACTTTACGTGTTCGCTGCGTTCTTGATTGGTACAGGTATTAAGCTGGCTTTAGACAAGGGCGAAGAGGAGAGTGTGAATACACTGCCTGAAAAGCTACTTCGTAAAGTGATGCCGGTAACAGAGGATTTCCATGGCCCTGCATTAATGGTTAAACAGGGTGCTAAATGGGCATTCACTCCAATGATGTTGGTAATCGGTGCGATTGCAGTCATGGACGTGATGTTTGCATTGGACTCTATCCCTGCGATCTTTGCGGTAACACAAGAACCGTTCTTGGTATTAGCGGCAAACGTATTTGCGTTACTTGGCCTTCGTTCGTTGTATTTTGTACTGCAAGGTATGATGGACAAGTTCATCTACTTGAAACCGGCACTGGCATTCATCATGGTGTTCATCGGTGTGAAAATGCTATTGGTTGACAGTGAGTGGGCTATCCCAACTTATTGGTCGCTCGCTGTGCTGATTTCTACTATGACGATTGCGGTTATAGCGTCGGTTTATGCGAAGAAGCCAGGCATTGAACAAGTAAATTAAAAACAAATATAACTTATCGAAAAGTTGATAATGAACACGTGGCTGATGAAGTGGAAAATTTATTTATGTAAATTTTCTGTGACATTGGCCACTGTTGTTTGCGGGGTATTTGTACTAAACGCATGATTTAAACACTATATTGAATTTATACTCACATGGTGTGCATATCTATTTTGTGGTATTGTTAATGGTTTGTTTTATTAGAAAAACTAATCTCAAAGTCTAAATTTAGTCATTTTTTAACCTGCAAAAGATCACTTATTATCCTTGCCATCAGAACGAAACACACAAACAAATTTATAGAGAGGCAATCATGGCTCAAGCAGTACAAATGAATACTATCGCTGTTCCTAACTCTATGGATAAGAAGACCTACTCGGTTAACTTCAAAGGATTGATTGCACACATTTTTGATATTCTTTTCGTAGACAACTCTCCACGTAGTTACTACGCGAGCGACCTATCTGGTCACATGCAACGCGATATCGGTATCAACCGTTAATCTCAGCGTAAACGCATAGAATAGAAGAAATACAGAATTTAAAAAACGCCAGCTTCTCAGCTGGCGTTTTTGTATTTGAAACAGTTTGTATCTGAAAGAAGTTGTATTTGAAAGAAAACGTTAAGTATCGCGGTCTTTAGATAAGTAGCTTCTATGAGGATCGCGGTATGTCACACGCCAAATACAACACATCATTGATCAAACTCTGCTTATTTGCCTTACCGATCGGCTTCTATTCTTCAGTGTCGAATGCACAAACTTGGAGTCACGAAGGGCAGCCGGCACAGGTGATAGAACTATTCACGTCAGAAGGTTGTTCTAGTTGTCCTCCCGCTGATGCGTATCTAAGTACATTTGAAGATGACCCAGAACTGTGGACACAAGTCATTCCTCTCGCTTATCACGTCGACTATTGGGACTACCTCGGTTGGGGGGATAAGTTCGCAAGTAAGGCCTTTAGTCAAAAGCAACGTTTGTATAAAGCTTATGGAGTGACAAGCGGGGTTTATACTCCGGGGTTTATCGTTGACGGAAAAGAGTGGCGTGGTTATTTCAATTGGCTCGATAGAACGTTACCTTCGCTCCCACAACAAAATAACCCCAAGCTGACAGTCAATCATAAAGGCGACACGTTCAGTGTGAGTTACGAAGGTAAAGGTGATTATGTAGCTCATATTGCCTTATTAGCTATGAACGAAGTCACTAGCGTCAAAGCGGGAGAAAACAGAGGTAAGAAACTCGAACATGATTTTGTCGTGGTTTACGACGGTTACCAACGTGGTGAATCTGAATGGCAATTCAATGTGGACTTTGACCCGCTAGTCGCCTCGCCAGATGCTTTAGCTGTATGGTTAACCGCACCCAACTCGTATGCACCTGAACAAACGGTAGCAGGGTGGCTGAACTAAGTACAAACCACGGCAATGTTTCAACCACGACAATCATATAACTAGAATACATTTAGACGAAGTAGGTACGGCGAGTATCAACGTTCTCACATCGATAACTTCGTTTATGGAGGCTATTAATCGGCGAAATAGAAGCGAAAGGGCGATTTAGTTACGTAATACTGCTGAAATACGTTAATATAGCGCGCTATTATTTTAGCTTTGAGTTCCTGCAATTAATGACTAACACCACTACACCAACCAACTTCTCTGATCTTGGCTTAATTTCTCCTTTGATGGCTCGTCTTACCGAGCTTGAATATCAACAGCCAACGCCTATCCAAGCGCAAGTTATTCCAAGTGTGTTAGCAGGACGCGATTTAATTGCAGGCGCAAATACTGGTTCAGGTAAAACCGCAGCATTTGCACTTCCACTGTTACAAAAGATTCATGAAGATGCACCTTTAGACCGTCGTTCAGGCAAAGGTAACTTCGTTTCTGGCCTTATTTTAGTGCCTACACGCGAACTGGCAAAGCAAGTGGCTGATAGCGTTAAATCTTACGCAGTGCATTTTAACGGTGCGATTAAGACTGTTTGTGTGTTTGGTGGTGTGTCTGTGAACACTCAGATGCAAGCACTACGTGGCGGCACTGATATCTTGGTGGCAACGCCAGGTCGTTTACTTGACCTTATTTCAAGCAACGCAATCAAGCTAGACAAAGTTAAAACGTTAGTGCTTGATGAAGCTGACCGTATGTTGAGCCTTGGCTTCACAGAAGAACTAGACGCTATCTTGAAGCTTCTGCCAAGCAAGAAGCAAACTCTATTGTTCTCTGCGACGTTCCCAGAGCAAGTTCAAACGCTTACTCACAAACTACTTACTGACCCAATTGAAGTTCAACTTCAAAGCGCCAACGCGAGCACTCTAGTTCAACGTGTATTCGAAGTAGAAAAAGGCCGTAAGACTGCATTGTTAGCGCACCTGATTCAACAACACGAATGGCGCCAAGCACTGATCTTCGTAAACGCAAAGAACAGCTGTGAGCACTTAGCAGATAAGCTTTACAAACGCGGCATCATCGCAGAAGTATTCCACGGCGATAAAGGGCAAGGTTCACGTACTCGTATCCTTGAAGATTTCAAATCTGGCGAGATTGATGTTCTGATTGCGACAGACATCGCGGCTCGTGGTCTGGATATTGAAAAACTTCCAGTTGTTATCAACTTTGACTTACCGCGTAGCCCGTCAGATTACATGCATCGTATCGGCCGAAGTGGTCGTGCGGGTGAGGTTGGTCTTGCGCTATCTTTGATCGATCACGAAGATTACCACCACTTCAAAATCATCGAGAAGAAGAACAAGATTCGTCTTGAGCGTGAGCAAATTGAAGGCTTTGAAGTGGATGAAGAAGCCACAGCTGAACTGATCGCAGCACTAAAACCTGTTGCGCCACCGGCTGGTACAGGCAAGAAGAAAAAGAAGAAGAAAGCTCCACAAAACCAAGATGTGTGGCTAAACAACAACTGATCCAGAATCAGTAAACAATAGAGTATCCAAAGGCGCTAATCAGCGCCTTTCTTGTTTTTCTTATCCCAAGTTAAGCTAATCCACGTAACGAGATTAAGCGATACTCTTGACTCTAAAGAGGTCGGTAAATAATTTGCCTATCATCAAAATGATGAGCAGTGTGGTTAACATCAGCAATGGTGTTTGTATCTGATAAACCGGTGTTAGATTAAGTGCACCAGATGTAAGTACGACCAGCAGGTTAATGCCAAGTATTCGGTGCACCATCAGTTTAGGTGTCGCGAACACTTTCCATATAACAATGCTGTTGATGAAATAGAACAGCGCCAATTGCCACAATTCAGTCATCATCGGCATGATAAAGATATATTGAAGCAAGATAACTGTGCCCGTACCAATAACACCAAAAAACGCATCCTTAATAACACTTGGCGGCATAGTTGGAAGCATTGAAGAAAATATGCCCGCAATCATCGGGAAGATAAAACCACCCGGTACAGGCAGGTATATCCAAACCAATAACGACGTGACGAACATCGATACACCTTGTAAGACTTTTCTCCCATCTTCATTAAGGTGTTGAACAAACGTGCGGTGCTCATGGTGCCAAGAAACGTTTTTCTTTTCAGTCATCACAAATGGCACATCATCTATTAGTGACGAGTTTGGCGCCATTAACTCCAGTTTTTCCATTTTTTCGGTGAGAGCCGCCCAATCAAGAGTTTGACTCAGTTCATCCGAGGCAAGTTCAAGCAGACGATCTTGAATATGCGCCATTTCATTGATTCGTAAACGCCATGCGTGAATATTTTCTTTTAGGTGATAACTGCCAGTGAGCGGTAAATCCAACAGTTGATAAAGCTTTTTAATATTAGCGGTATTGGACTCTAAGGCTTCTATATCAAGGTTATTGGTATCGCTCATTGCTGTTATCAGCGTTTCTCTGCTTGTTTCAAATCGTTGTACGAAGTTCTGTTCAGTGTTTACAGGCCAGATCAGACGATAAACAATCGAGAAGGTGATAACACCTAATAGAGTTTCTTGTATTCGAAGCACTGCAAAATAGAATGTAATTTGGTTATCGAACCCACCCATGCAAGAGATGATTGAGCAAACTGCAAAGCCTATAGAAAAGACATAACCGTATTTTTCATCACTCGACATGAAGATGCATGTACCTAGAAATAAGGTGAAAAACATCAGGAATAGAAAACGGTCTTGCGAAAACATCGCAATCAAGAAAAAGGCGTAGCCAGTTCCTAACAAGGTGCCCATTAATCGGTTATGGCCTTTGTTTATTGAATGAGCAAAGCTCTCGTTCAGTGCCATGACCGCAACCGCAATCGCCGCCCAATAGGGTTTCTCCCATTGAAACCACAACGCAACACAGATAGATATGACAATAGCGAGAGCCGCTTTAATGGCTTCTTTGGTTGATGCACTGAACATAAAGACATCCAACTATTTGATTATTTTGAGCGAAGCTGTCATGCCAACACGAAGTTGTAAGTCTTCAGGCACGTTATCGAGCTCTACTTTGATTGGTATGCGTTGAGCAAGGCGAATCCATTGAAAGTTTGGGGTCACGTTAGGAAGAAGGTCATTACCAGTGCTGCCGTCTTGTGTTGCAATACCAAACCCAATGCTTTTGATATGACCCTCTAATTGAATATCGTTATGCATCATGAGAGTGACAACAGCTTTGTCGTTTGGGCCAACATTAACCAGATCAGTTTCTTTGAAATAACCTTCGATCCAGAAACTGTCTTCATCGATCAACGCAACTACCGGTGTATTGGCGACCACTTGAGAGCCTTCTCGTAGGTTTAAGTTCGTGATGTAACCGTTTGTTGGCGCGTACACTTTGGTGTATTCAAGATTTAAATGCGCTTCTTCAACGTTGGCTTTTGCTAGTGCAACGTTAGCGGCGTTTGTCTCAACTGCGTTATTCAGGTTATTCAACGTCAGCACTGGCATTGCGCCAGGCGTTCTCTTTTCTAAGTTCAACGCGCGTTGCTCTTCGTTTTTAGCTTTTGCTAAGAGCGCGCGAGCCTGTTTCTGTGCCGCCAACGCTTTATTGTAGGCCGCTTGATAAATGCTTGGGTCGATCTCAAACAGTAAGTCGCCTTTAGCCACCTGTGAGTTGTCCTCAATATGGAGTTTAGTCACTTGCCCTGTAACTCGGGGAGTAATTGAAACTATGTAAGCGCTGATTTGACCATCTCTAGTCCAGGGGGTACTCGAATAAGATTGGTAATAGCTATAAACCACAGAGCTTGCAGCAACGACCAGTAGTAGCGTGATGAGATAACGTTTAATCAAGGTTAGTGCCTCAGAAAATGGTAATGAATTGGCCGATAACGCCGACGAAAATCACGATTAGGCTTAATTCGGCAATTGCAGGAAAAGCGACATATTTATGTAGCCCAAGTTTTGTTGCGATTGAGCCAGTCAGTATCGTCAATACATAAGCTAACGCGATAACCAATAATAAAGGAGGGAAATAGATTTCACCCCACACGAGTTCATGCGGCATTGTGTTCATGGGTTTGTCTCTATCGTTTTGAGAAGGTAACGATAACGGAAGTAGTTCAATGTTAATAATCGTATATAGAGGACCAGATCCATCAAAAGTAAGTAAATTTGGGTATATACTAAAGAGTAAGGTTGTAAACGGGTAAAAGAGTAATCGCTATCTCTTACTCTGAATTCAATGAATTATTAAGAACCGAAGCACATCAACATGAATTTTAGTATTGAACAACTTCTCGCGTTTGTGACTGTCTATGAACAGCTTTCGTTCAGTAAAGCCGCGATAAAGCTCAATAAACACAGAACGACCGTGGGTCAGGTGATTACAAACTTGGAAGATCATCTGGCGGTGAATCTTTTTGAAAGAGTCGGGCGCTCTGTTGAACCAACAGAGGACGGGCACCTCCTTTATCACTACGCAAAACAGACGATTGAGCAAGCACGTACTTTTGATAAGGTGGCGTTGAGCCTTTCTTATGGTGGGTTAGAGAAAATAACAATCGCGTATTCTAGTTTCGTTCCTCAACGTGTGTTGGTCGATATACGTAAACGACTCAAGCACGATTTCCCAATGATGCGAGTGAACTTTCTGGTTAGGAATAAGAACGAAATTAAACAAGGAATACAAAGTGGGGAATATCACTTTGGACTTGTGAATGCTCACAATAGCCGGGCGATGCATAGTTTTGATTCTACTTTCCTTGGGCATTTTGAGTTCTACCCATTCGGACAGAAAGGGGGAGAACTCTCACATATCGATAAAGACGAAGTATTAGTCGCACTAAGGAACTCTAAACAGTTCGTATTGAAGTCTCTGATTGACGAAGGTATGTCTGAAAAGATTATCGTGAGCTCTGACTATGAAGAGATTGATCAGCTTTCGTTAATGATCAAAATGCTTGAAGAGGGTTTTGGGTGGGCACTTCTTCCTAAGGCATTTTTTACCGCCTCTGAATTTTCAAAACATTCAATAGAGCCCATTCACTCTGCGCAAATGGTGGAAGGATTCAAATTTGGATTTGCATTGTGGTGCCCGCACTCAAAACAAGTCAGTGGTATCAAAGGCTCTTTGGTGTCTGTCATTAAGGAGTACCGTGAGCAACTTATTCATAGTCTTAAGCCGTGAAAATTTGAGATATTAAAAAGGCGCTAATTATTCATTAGCGCCTTTTTAGATTTTGTTCAGCTTAAAGAAGAATTACTTCTTGCGGCAGAACTCAGCGATTACGTACATTGATTGACCGCCGTTTGTTTTACCAGAAACAAGCTTAGGATCGTCACCAACGCTTATACCACGGATAACAGTACCTTGCTTAATCACTTGGTTAGTACCTTTGATTGGCAGGTCTTTGATTACTGTTACGTCGTCACCTTTCTTAAGTTCAACGCCGTTCACGTCAAGAGGTTTGTCATCAGCAGACATACCGATTTGTGCCCAAACTGACGTTTCTTCTTCAAGGTACATCATGTCTAGCGCGTCTTGAGCCCAGCTTTCTGTGTTCAGACGAGTAAGTTGACGCCATGCAGTTACTTGAACTGGCGCTTCTTGACTCCACATGCTGTCAGTCAGACAACGCCAGTGGTTGATATCTTTAGGATCGTCAATCTCACCAAGACATTTGTCACATACCATGATGCCGTGATCCACTGTTACGTGGCTGTGTGGCGGCACTGCGTATGCAGTAAGAGAAGAATCAGAACCACATAGTTCACATTTAGATTGGCAGCGTTCTAGCATAGTAGCTTCAGAAGACATAATGGACTCACATTTATTAGGTATTAAATTACGGGGCTATTATCCACTTTATTTACAATAAAGAAAGAGGTCGTACGGTATTCTGTCTTGATTAATTTTAGCTGAGATCAACCATTTGTGTTTTAAAGTTTTATGCAAACGGTTAACTAGGGGACTTGTTCGAACGACAGATACAAAAATGCCAGCGGTTAGGCTGGCATTTGGTTAAATTAAATTTTGCTCATGCGCTTACTTACTCGCATCTAACAAGCCAGCGGTTACGGTTGCAATGCCAGTACCTTGCGACAAGGTAAATTGTACAATTTGTGAGGTCATTTCTGCGTTGGCTGCTGCATCACCAGCATTTTGCTGAGAAATTACAGTGGAGTGGTCTGCTTCTGAAGATGCTTTGTCAAAATACGAAGCCAGCTTGTCTCCCGAAGAGTCCAGTGCAGTATTAACCAAGGATAACTTTTTAAACAGGGGTTCGGTACCTGCTGTTGGAAACTCAGCGACCGAGTTTGGTATCGTTTCGTCACCATTCGCTTGAATACCAAGCACAGGTCCCGTAGTTGTAGATGCAATATTATATGGGTCAACGTTATCTAGAACTGTTTGCGCAGCATAAGTGAATGAAGTAAGGGTCGAATCGATTGTCGCTTTGACTGCTTTGTCTGAGGCTGAAGCACTATCATTACTTAGGGCTGTGTAGTATTCATTAAAGCAATCACCACCTGACTTACTGACTGGCACACAGTTACTTACATAATGTGCTTGGTACTCGGTTACACTTGATAGGCTCACGGTGTGCTTAATCTCAGGAGAAAACGAGCCTGACTTAAGCAAGAAAGGTGCAATGCCACCACCTGGGTTAGCAAGTGTTGCACTTGTATAACTAAACATAGAATCAATAGCAGGGTTCAACGAACTGTTACCAACGGTATAAGAGCTGATACCTGTAATCGCCCCGATAGAATGCCCAAATAGAGACACATTCGTTTTGTCGAGGTTACTAAATGCTGCATCAGTAGCAGAATTTAACGCAAAACGAACTCCAAGACCATCAATGGCGCTCTGACGGATGTTATCTCGTGCAACAGGTAAATACTCAAGATTCATGTATACAGTAGGTGTTGTTGGTGTCGTAACAACATCTGCACTTAGTGCGCGTTGACCGTGAAGTGGTTGGTCTATAGCAATAATTGCATAGGGTTTGTATGGTGCTGCTCCAGTAAGTGCGCCGCCAATATGCTGCATCGCAAAAGCATAAGCACTCTCTTTGATGCTAGTGATACCGTGTTGGTACTGTAAAATTGGTAAACTGCTGTCGATAGCTGCTCCTTCAGGTACAAACATAACGAATGGCACTGACTTTGCTGCTCGAATTTGCGGTACAGCGCTGTATTTCGTCATAACTCTAGCGCTATCCAATTGCTCTCCGCTTGCAAGAGTTAACTTTTCTCCAATGAGTAATTGTTGGTACTCTGCTTGATAGAGTTGAGTAGCAGGCTCTGTGATCCCTAAACCTGCCAGCTGTGTAGCAATAGCTGTTTTGTCCGAGTCACTTCCTGAGCTGAGTACATTCAAGATAGTTAAAACACTAGGCATCGCACTGCGCCAAGGCGTTGTTTTCCACGCATTGTTAGTTAACGAATCTGACAGGAAGTACGGTAATTCAACTGTTCCTCGATACACTTGAATAGAAGCTGCTGCTGGTGTTGAAAAGTTAGTGTTATAACCCGCAGCTAATTGTGTTGCAGCATCGTCACCAAATGCACTCTTAAACATCGCGTCAGCTTGTACAGCTGTAGCAAAATCCTGTTTCGTTCCATCAACTGTAAATGTATACAGATTATCAAGATCAGCTTCCGAAATACTATTTGGATTCGCTAGGTTCTTCCATATATCAGACGGGGTAACTGCGGGGCTAACTGTTTGTGCAATTGCAGCTTTGGTCCCGTTCATAACGTTACCTGCCGACGCCGTAGTAAACCAAGATGAGTATATGATTTCATCTGAGCTTGATACAGAACCATAGCCAGCGAACAACGCTTCAACTTGATGGATGATTTTCTGTGGTAAATCGAGCGAGCCTGCTTGGTCAATATCTTTCGTTTTTAAAGATGCGTAAGAGCTTGATGTTCCAAGTGGTTCATCTGCGCTATCAACAATTGAGTCAGTTAATGCATAGATGTAGTCAGAGCTAGGATCTAAACCTTTAAGAGGTAAAACTTGTATGGTCTTAAAATCGCTAGATGCCACTAAGTAGTCAACTCCAGCAGTTAGAGCAGTAAAGTTAGACATGACACCGGTGCTCAGGTCAACATCCACTTTAGCAACTTTTACACCGGCATTTAGGTGCGCGCTAAACGGTGTCGTACCCATCATCACGACATCATTCTTCAGCGTCCTATCACTTGGAAGATTCACATTGATAGTGAACGGCATGATAGTACTCCAACCATCAGCTTCACCCATGGCTACTTTTGGATCATTCAAGAGTCCCGTTGAATTTGCATCTAACGGAATATTTAGAGTGTGATCGTTGGTATCGAACAAGAAAAATGAAGGAAGAGGAACATCCGCTTCATTACCTAGAAGAGTGAAGCTAATTTTTGAACTTCTAGCTAATGATTGGTTGATTGCATCTGAATAAGGTGCCGCTGTTGAATCACCAGAGCTTTCACTATTGTCCCCACAGCCCGCAAGTAGTAATGCTGAGCATACGAGAGATAAAGAAAATTTGTTGTTCATGTAATTATTCCCGTACGGTTAGTTGAAGGTGTAGTTAAGTTGTATCGCTGAAAGGTAAGCAACGCCTTCAGCATCAAATGTAAGCTTTTGTCCCGCCGCATCAGTTTCGGTAAACGAACCGCTTTCACTTTGTACGAGTGCAAATGCAGCATCGACAGTCATATTCTCTGAAATAGAATAGGTGAGGCCTGCTGAATACCACATACGATCGCTGTCTGGAATGCTTAATGTCGCTTCACCAGCTTGCTCGTCATACGCTAGACCCGCTCGTACCGTCCAATTTTGATTAACCATGTAGGTTGCACCTACAGACCATCTTTGATTGTCTTCGTAATGTTCGGTTTTTAAGAAACATTCATTGTTTTTACAATCTGAACTAGTGGCTTTTAACTCTTTGAACTTACTCCACTTAGTTAACTGCCAACCATAGTGTATTGCCCAAGCATCGTTAAGTTGATGAAAAGCAGATAATTCGAAGATATCGGGCAGTTCAATTTCTAGGCGCCCTGTGGTTTTACCAGGAGCGCCGTTTTCCATTTTTAGACCTGTGTAATCAGTGAACTCACCGTCATCAAAGTCGAGTTCAACGGATGATCGGTAACCAAATCCAAAACGGTTGTACTCGTTCAGTTCATATAACGCGCCCACATTCCAACCAAAAGCAAAAGTCTCACCAGTCATCGAGATTAGTTTGTCACTTGGTGAGCCACCAACAGGAAGGCTGCCTTTGTGTCTGTTGAGCTCGGCCTCTGCATAAACAAAGTTAACGCCAGCTCCTACACTAAAACTATCGTTAACTCTGTACGCGATATTTGGATTTAAGTTGACTGAAATTAGTGATGTGTCACCTGCCAAATCACCTGCATAAATATCATCTGGGTAATCAGTGGCTACTCCGTAAGTCGTGAACATGCCAATTCCCCAAGCCCATTTGTCGTTGATAGGACTAATGTAATAAGCAGCAGGGACAATTTGTAAAGGAGCGACATCTGATGATTTTTGGTTGAAGTCGCTGTCATTGATTTTGGTTTGAGTAACGTCTACCTCGGGATCAACGATAGAAACCGCGCCTGAAAATTGGGCTGTATCAAATAGGGTCATTGCGGCGGGGTTTCTCGCTAGTACACTCGCGTTATCGGCTACAGCGCCTTCACCTGAGAATGCGCGACCAAGACCTGAGGCAGAATGCTCAGCAACTTGGAAGCCAGCCGCAAGTGAATTGCACGCAAATAGCACAGAAAGTGAAACGAGAGAGCGTTGTATTGTTTTCATCCTTGACCCTCCTAGGGCATCGAATTTCATTATTATCGTTTGAAAACACACTGAGCATTGTTGGTGTTGAAGCTCTAATGTAAACAGCATGTTAAATTCATGTTTTATATAAAGTCAAAGAAATAGTTGCTATTTTGTGAGGTTATATTTTCGAGGGGCGGCACTTTAACACTAATAATATAATTACAATCAATAGTTTATTTGTGGTTGGAGGTGTGACCAGAATGTTTATGTTAGCTATTGGTACAAATAGTGTTCAATAGCTCAATATGTAACAACTTTGTTTATGTTTACCGCCGATCGCTAAATCGGCATAATATCGACACTCGTTAGAAGTCATTAAATTGGAATTTAAGTTTGGAATTACTCGCGATAGAGTTTCTTGGTAAACCACTTCGATTAGAAGGGTCAATGGCAGGGTGGCAACAGTTGTATTGGGACAACACTCTGGTATCTCAATTAGATGCGACCACAGACCAAGAAGACGCACGAACACACGAATTTGCACTACGTGCTGGAGAAGAAACGTTGCAGTGTCACGTTGAGTCGACCGTTCAGTGGCAACCGTTTGAGATGACGTATAAAGCATCGGTTAATGGCCAAACTATTACCGAAGGCAATCGAAATACCAAAGATATCGAGCAACAAACCCCTGTTGTTGCTCCTAAACCAGAGAGGCGTTTTAGCTTAATTGGGTTGGTGTCGCTTGGCATGAAAGCGCTGAAAAGCGCTAAGTTAATTAAGGTCGTTCTTGCTTCCGCGAGTTTAGCGGCTTACTCATGGTTGTTTTCAATTCAGTTTGCTCTGGCCTTAATCGCCTGTTTAATGTTCCATGAGTACGGTCATATCAGAGCGATGAAATACTTTGGAATGAAGACAAAAGGGATCTACTTGATCCCGTTCCTTGGCGGGTTAGCACTTTCAGACGAAAAGATTAATACTCGTTGGCAAGATGTCGTTATCTCGATCATGGGGCCATTGTTTGGCTTGATATTGTCGTTGATATTTATGGTGTTGTACTGGGCGACTGGCGAGATGTTCTTTGCTGGGCTTGCGGTATTTAATGCCTTGTTAAACCTGTTCAATCTACTGCCGATTTTGCCTCTTGATGGCGGTCATGTTCTTAAAAGTATCAGTTTCTCGATGAACAGTGTGCTTGGCATTGTATTGTGTGTCGCGGCAGCTGTTGCTGGCGTGGTATTGAGTTATCAATTGAATTTAACCCTGTTTGGTTTCTTATTGATCATGGGCAGTGTTGAAATACTGTTCGAATGGAAAGGGCGTCATCACAGTCATTTGTTGCCGTTAGACAAATACGGTCAAGTCGTGTCGTTCGTTTGGTATGTGGGTTTAGTGAGCAGTTTGATCGGTGTTATCTGGTATTTTGCATCGACAGGTGATCAGCTATTGAGCCTACCTTTACAAATTCTTGGTACTTGATCAGTGAGTTTCTGTTGTTGGATTCATTTAGCTGCATAGTGCACTTGAACTGTTAGTTAGCAAGAAACTAAAAATGCCCTAACCAATATGGATAGGGCATTTTTGTAGATACACCAACTAAGCGATTCTAACTTAGACTACGCTTTGCAATTTGGTCTTAGTGAACCCGATTGAGGAAGCGTCTTTATCGTTGCTTGAAGATCTTTAATACGCGTACTGTGGGAAGGGTGCGTAGAAAGCAATTCTGGCGGCTGATTTCCACCTGATGCTTTCGCCATGTTTTGCCACAAGTTGACACTTTGGTTTGGATCGAACCCAGCTTGAGCCATATACTCTAAGCCAACAACATCGGCTTCAGACTCTTGAGTTCGCCCATACGGCAGAATAACACCATATTGAACGCCTAAACCTAACGCGGCCATCGTCATACCTTGATACTGCTTGTACTCTGATGCACCTAGCGCGACGTTAGTAATAGATAAGCCAGTATTAGCGATTTGAGACTGAGAAAGGCGCTCATTACTGTGGTCCGCTAGAACGTGTGCCACTTCGTGACCGATAACCGTCGCGAGTTGGTCCTGATTAACTGCAACCTTAAGTAAGCCTGTGTATACACCGATTTTTCCGCCAGGTAGGGCGAATGCATTCACTTGGTCGCTATCAAAAACCACCACTTCCCATTCACTAAAACCTTGCTTAGGAATGTGTTGAGTAATACTGTTCGCTACGCACTGTACATAAGCGTTAGTGTTGGTATCTTTACTGATGGGTTGTTCTTTCTTCATTTGTTCAAAAGATTGTGCTCCGAGCTGAGACATGTCTTTATCTGAAAAAAGCAGCAATTGGTTTCTGCCTGTCGGAGAAGCGCTACATGCGGTTAGGCCTGCAAGTGTGAGAAGCGAGGCAAACTTCATCCATGACGTCATACAATATCCTCTGTGTATTCGGTTTTTATGCATGTTAACATCAACTTGCGTAATAGCTAAGGGCTGTAAGATAACTAACAGCGGTAATATAGAAAAAAGCTATGCACGCGATAACAAGATCAATAATTAAGGAACCTATATGAGTATTTGGAAAAAGCCCGTTGACCTAGATACCTTCAACGCGACCTCAAAAAATACCTTAATTGAACACCTCAACATTGTTTACACCGAAGTAAACGATAACTCCTTGGTCGCAACCATGCCGGTTTGTCATTTTACGCATCAACCACTTGGCATGCTTCATGGAGGCGCATCAGTTGTGCTTGCAGAAACACTTGGCTCATTGGCTGCAAATTTCTGCGTTCCAGAAGGCTACTATTGCGTTGGACTCGATATCAATGCTAACCACGTAAGATCAATGCGCGAAGGCAACGTCATCGGTACTGCTGAGCCCATTCACCTTGGTGTATCGACACAAGTATGGCAGATCAATATCACAGATGAACGTCAACGTTTAGTTTGCACCAGCCGCTTAACCATCGCTGTAAAGAAACACAAGCGATAATAGACTTAAAGTCATCAGTTTTTTGTATTTAGAAGAAGTTATTAGTATTTAAAGAAGTAGCCCGAGAATCCCATGGTCATAACGTTTAAAAGTGGAAAAGTCATCGCAACGGCACATGAGCTGGTTGTTCGTTTAGATGGTGAACATAGAGTCACGCTACAAGCTCAAGTTGATGCCATTCAACTGATCGGAAAAGGGGCAAATGTCATTTCAGCCAATGGCTCTGAGTGTAAATGGTCGATAAAATTGGACGACGAACAGCAGCTTCGTGAGATCGCTAATGAAACTGGCTGCGATGTGATGTAATCCTATGCTGTAAAAGCACTTAGCCCTTCAGATTGAATAACGTCTTAGGATGTCATACTCAATAATCCATAATAAAATTGTGCCAGTAATATTGCTTTTAGGCCGTAAAATAGGGAAACTGAATTCAATGTCCTTTGAATAAGTTTTCCTCTTTATGAGCAGCCCAAGACTTCGCGTTCAATTTGAAACCCTGTTTGAATACTTCGATGGTAAAGATTCTGATGTTCAGTTAGACGACATCACGGATGTGCTCTGTTGTACCCGTCGTAATGCCCGAATGGTACTCAACAAGCTTGAGGAAGAAGGATGGGTCGAATGGTTACCGGCAGCGGGTCGAGGGAAGTTATCTCAACTTATCTTTAAGCAAAATCGTTGTGATGTGAGCGAGAACTTAGCGAGACGCTACTTACAGGAAGGCAAAATTGGACAGGCGCTGTCAGTGCTTGATCACAATGCTGCGAAACTCACCCAAGTCATTCAAAACTACTTGGGTGTGCAATATCAAGAGGGCGAACAGGTCATTCGTTTGCCTTATTATCGTCCGCTATCCATGCTTAATCCGACAAAGTCTATGCGTCGTTCAGAGCAACACATCGCCTGCCAAGTCTTCAGTGGTTTAACGCGTTTGGATGAAAACGATCAGCTCCAGCCTGATCTTGCTCACTCGTGGCAGCAGATCAGTGACTATCAATGGCGGTTCTTCTTGAGGCCAGGTGTTCGTTTTCATAACGGGGAACCTCTGTTAACCAATCATGTTGTGGATACACTTCTTGCCCTTGAACCTCTCAACATGTTTTCGCATATCAAAGATGTCTCTTCACCTGCAAATTGTGTTGTAGATGTTTTCCTCACACGTCCAGACAAGTATTTTCCGCTCGCACTAACGGAATCGGTCGCTAAAGTCACTTTACCGGTCACTTTACGTGGTGAAGACTACGATATTCGACCGATTGGAACAGGGCCTTACCGCATCGAAAAGAACGACGAGAAACAACTCGTGTTAACGGCTTTCAACGGATATTTTGGTTTCAGACCGTTAATTGATCGCGTTGAAGTTTGGGTAGTGGATGAGGCTTATTCATCAATGGTTTATCCAAGTCTTTCTAAGCCTGTAATGGCCGACCGCGGCGATAGCGATGAAGTAGAGCTCGATCCGGGGTGTACGTATCTATTACTCAACAGAAAGAAAGGTATAGCGCAAGATCCCGCTTGGGCGGAGTTTTTGTCAAATGCGTTAAATGCTGCCGATCTTTTTGTACATATACCAAAAGAAACCGTCATTGATTTGGGCGTTTTGCATGCTTATGGCATCAAGCCTGGTTGGTACGATATCAAGTTAAAGGTTCCGGAATGTCCACCAGCCGATAGTAAGCCTGCAATAAAGTTAGCTTACCAATGCCAGCACCCAATGTTTCCTACGCTCGCGAAGGCCATTGTTACTGTGCTTAAACAATATAATGTTGATGTTGAGCTTTTGGGTTACGAAACCGATCCACCGCATGCTGATGATGTGGACATTTGGATTAACCCCATGGGAATTGCGAATAACAGAGACGACGCACTGGCATGTTGGCTTATGGATTATAGTTTCCTCGATGAATCCAGTCCCGCAGATGATTTTGATCAATGGTGCCATATGATTGATCGTTGGCGCTCTGGTGAATTTGAACAGTTTCCAGCAAGGCAACTCGGTAAGCAACTGGTACAAAGCAACCAATTGATTCCGATGTTCCATTGTTGGTTAGGCGTAAACAAAGACCAATGTGGTACCTTACAAAACGCGAAGTGCAATGCGCTTGGTTGGTTTGATTTTAGCCAAGTATGGGTTAAACCTGACGTTGATTAATACACGGCTAACCTCAGCAAGGACAAGGAAAGACCGATGCAAACCGTTTTAGTAACCCTGATTACGCTGGTGGCATTTGCTGCTAACTCCGTGCTTTGCCGCTGGGCGTTAATGGATCAAACGATTGATCCCTTGAGCTTTTCGATTGTACGTATCTTGTCTGGAGCGCTAACACTTCTGATTTTATTAACGTTATCTTCGCAGTCTAAATCTAACTCCAAACCTAAACAGGATTCACATAACAGCGGTATATCGGGATACACAAAGCTCAAATCACAGTTCCAATTAGCATCCATATTGTCACTGCTCGTGTATATGTTTGGCTTCTCGTTTGCTTATTTAGAGCTTGGCGCAGGTCTTGGTGCTCTGGTGTTGTTTGTCGCAGTGCAATTTACAATGATTGCCGCGCATTTGTTCTCTGGCAACAGAATGTCACTCATTGAGTGGGGCGGGTGTTTGTTATCTGTGGCAGGGCTTGTTTACTTGTTAATGCCAACGGAATCGACACAGGCACCCGACTTAGTTTCTATCATCTTGATGTCTTTGGCTGGAGTTGGGTGGGGCATTTACACGTTGGCCGGAAAGAAATCGTCAAACGCACTGCAATCGACCACCGCTAACTTTGGATTCAGCTCGCTAGTTATCCTTTTGGCATTAAGCTTATTTTCTTTGATACCTAATGCGTTACCGCAAGTATCTATCACTGAGCAAGGTTTGATTTACGCGGTTATATCGGGCGCAGTGGCTTCTGGTATCGGTTATAGTTTGTGGTATTACGTGGTGAAAAAACTGAATACGGTGGTTGCGTCTATTGCACAGCTTTCTGTTCCAGTTATCGCGACACTTGGTGGCGTATTACTGTTATCTGAACCTGTCACCATGCAATTTATAGTCTCATCAACCGTTATACTTCTTGGGATAAGCTTGGTTCTTGTCGCTCCTAAACATAAGAAATAAAGAGTTCAATCATTAACTTCTATGGCTAAACCAAACAAGAAACAACCGACCAAGACGGTTCAGATTTTCTGCGCCAAATGTAAAACGCAACTTTTTAAGTATCGGAAAGGTGGCAAAGGTGCACTCGTGAAATGTTTTAAGGAGCGTATCGTTGAAGATTTCACGACAGAGCCATGTGTGTGCCCTGAATGCGGGATTGAATTTGCGCGAGATACCTTGGTTCGAGGTACGCCAGCCTACAAGTTTGTTGGTGGTAAGGTAACAATGAAATAAAAATGCCACCGCACTCATTGTGTGGCATTTCAGAACTGTTATTGAAGTTCAGAATCAAAAGCTAGTATCAATGAACTTTGACACGCCCTTGGAGCTTAAGAAGTATTAGCGAGACAATTGCGCCAGTTGTATCACACAGCATGTCTTTCTGCGCATCCCAAATATCACCTTGTGAACCAAGGAATGCGATACCTTCATCACCACCTGCAATCTCCGCGTACCACCACTCGATAATTTCATAGCCTGCAGCAACACTCATGATCGCAAATAGCGCAAAGAAACACGCCAGTACCGGTTGAGCCAGTTTTTTACGAATCAAGTACTCTGCGAGTGGGTAAGCATAAAGGCCAATAGAGAAATGGGCGACACGGTCAAAGTTATTGCGTTCAGAACCTATCATGTTATTGAACCAATCAAATGGCACCTCAGCGAAGGTATATTTCGCGCCTATCGTATGCAAAATCAGCCAGATAAACATCAAAACGTAGGCTGTCTTAGTGAAGGTGAGCTTTGTTGATACCCACCAAATACCCACCAATATCGCGAGCGCTGGGACAATTTCGGCAATCCACACAGCTCTTGAAGAGGGAGCGAACGCTGAAAATAGAAACACAGTCAGATACAGCGTCGTCAATGACAGTAATGGTCGATTTTGAGCAAGTGGCGTGATTGTCATATCAAGATCTCTCGTCGAAGTTTTTAATAGTGTCACACAATAATGAACAGTGTTCAATTGGGGTTTAATCACCAGATTTGTTGAAAAGTGGTGTTATCGCCCAGTATCTAGACAAACGGTTGCTAGAGTTTCACAAAAGTTTGATTTACAACAAAGCGATCCTTAAAATCGCTCTATTACTACATAACAAGAAAGAAAGTCATGAAACTGGAAACTGTCGATTACCTTGCTGACGACGCAGCAGAACAATTTGTTCGCTCTCTACGTGAAACTGGTTTTGGTGTTCTTAAGAACCACCCAATCCCGAAAGAGCTTGTTGAGTCAATTTACGAAAACTGGTACCAATTCTTCATCTCTGAAGAGAAAGAGAACTTCCACTTTAATGTTGAAACACAAGATGGATATTTTCCACCTTCAGTATCTGAAGTTGCTAAGGGCCACACTGTAAAAGACATCAAAGAGTACTTTCATGTATACCCTTGGGGCCAAATCCCTGAACAGCTCAAAGAACAGATTCTAGATTACTACCAACGTGCGAATGCTTTTGCTCAAGAGCTGCTAGGTTGGGTTGAAGCTCATGCTCCTCAAGAAGTACAAGAGAAATTCTCTATTGCGTTATCAGAAATGATTAACGGCAGTGAACAGACTTTGCTTCGTGTTCTTCACTACCCACCAATGCAAGGTGATGAAGAGCCAGGTGCAATCCGCGCTGCGGCACACGAAGACATCAACTTACTGACTGTTCTTCCTGCAGCAAACGAGCCGGGCCTTCAAGTTAAAGCACAAAATGACGAGTGGTTAGATGTTCCATGTGACTTCGGTAACATGATCATCAACATCGGTGACATGCTTCAAGAAGCATCAGGTGGTTACTTCCCATCGACAACTCACCGTGTAATCAACCCATCAGGTGAACGCCAAGAGAAGTCTCGTATCTCTTTGCCTCTATTCCTTCACCCGAAACCAGAAGTAGTGCTATCCGAAAAGTACACAGCAAACGAATACCTAATGGAACGTCTAAGAGAGCTTGGCGTTATCTAATGAGTTAAATGCTTAGTCCCTAATACTGGATAGATGTGAAAGGTCAGCTAAATTGCTGACCTTTTTTGCATCTGTAGCAAAAAATAGCTCCTGTATTGCTTACGGTTGCGTTCGACTAAACGGTATTCAGTCTTGACGGTAAAAAGTGTCTTTAAGCCAAGCGATAGAAAGTTGTTTGTCCTTAAGCTCGACAAATCGTAGAAAATCGCTTTCAATTAAAGAAGATACGCAACGGATGAGAAACAGATTACTTATAGAACCACTGTTTTGAAAATCCATTAATTCAGAAAAGCTAACTGAGTCAACTATGTCGAATCATCAAGATGTGCGAGCAAACTTTCACTGCCATATGGAAAACCCATTGCTTTGGCCGATAATGGAAGTGCTTAAGCAAAAGCCAAGTGGATGGAAAGTTCACACATTGGCGGCTCATCTGAACGATCTTGGGTTCGTGCCTGTGTTAGATCCTGTGCCTGAGAAAGAGTTGTTTAAGAAGAACTTCCTGATCATGAATGCGCTTTATCAGCTTCAAGAAACTTTACATCCTGATGGTTGGCTACAAGTCCAAGCGATGGACATTGAATTGATGAACGGTCGTTATCACGGAAGCAACCACAACATCGATCGTCAAGATCCACTTCGAGACTACTATATTAATTGGGTTAACTATGAAGCGGATGAAGGTGAAGTTAAAAGACTGTTGAACGAATTTTGGACTCGGTACCGGAAGTTTGTTGGTGGTGATGAGCTCGATATGGATCGAAGCCGAGCATTGAACCTGTTTGAGTTACCTTTAGACGCGACTCACCATGAGATTAGAAAGCGTTGGCGACAACTGGCGTTGAGATGGCATCCAGACCGAGACGAGGGTAACACCGCAAAATTTCAGACGCTCTGTGAAGCATGGCATGTATTACGAAGCTCATAATCGACAGTCACTTTTAACTGCCTAGCTGGGTGGAACCCTAAAATATAAAGCCCCATATTGTGAGTGACACAAGTGGGGCTTTGTCGTAATTACGTTATGTGTTGTAGCGACTTAAGTTGTTGGTGCTAGGAGTGATCTTTGCTCTCACCACTTTTATGCTCAAAGGCATAGTCGAGTACTTTACGGATATAAGGTGCGCCGACTTTCGAGCCGCCGTTACCGTGTTCAATGACCACAGTCGCGACATATTCAGGGTGTTCATAAGGTGCGAAAGCTGTGTAAAGCGCGTGGTCAAGTAGATGCCTAGCGAGTTTCTTCGAGTTGTAGACCTGATCTTTCGCTAGATCAAACACTTGTGCAGTTCCTGATTTACCGCCGCTCGTGTATTTAGTTCCCTTAAATGCACGCCTGCCGCTGCCTCGACTTCCGTGGTTCACGAGTCGCATCGCGTTGATGGGCACATCCCAAATTCTATCCGGTACTTCAGTGATTGAGGGCATTGGCTCCGGTTCGACAAGTTTTTGGGTACTGAAATCTTCACCGTGGTCTAAGGTAGCTCGTAAGATATGCGGTGGCATCACCTTACCATGATTAACCAATACTGAAGTTGCTTTAGCAAGTTGCATCGGTGTCGAAGTCCAATAACCTTGGCCAATACCAATCGGTACTGTGTCGCCCTGATACCAAGGGGTGCGATAACGCATCATTTTCCATTCTCGAGTCGGCATGTTGGCGGTACTTTCTTCATAGATGTCGATACCTGTCGGTTCACCAAATCCAAATCGGTTCATCCAACTTGAGATTCGGTCAATACCCAAATCAAAAGCGGTTTGATAAAAGAATGAATCCACAGACTCTTCAATCGCTTGGGTGACATCAACAGGCCCGTGCCCCCAACGTTTCCAGTCACGCCACGATTTGGAGTTTCGTTTTGAACCGGGAATTCTCCATACCCCATGGTCGTTACGAATTGTATCTTCAGAGATAACATGCTCTTGCAGTCCTGCCACAGCCATAAATGGTTTAACAGTTGATGCAGGAGGATAAACACCTAGAGTCGTACGGTTTACCAACGGGTGAGCAGGGTCATTCAATAAGCGTTGATAGTTCTTACTCGAAATGCCGTCGACAAAAAGGTTAGGGTCGTAACTCGGGCTTGATGCCATCGCTAACACGCTGTTGTCTTTTGGATCGAGAATAACTGCGCTGCCAGTTCTATGGTCAAGTTGCTCAAAAACGTATTTTTGCAGTTCAAGGTCGATATTTAGCACGATATCTTTGCCGGCTACTGGCGGCACGTATTCAATCGTTCGAACAACTCGTCCGCGGCTATTTACTTCTACTTCCTGATAGCCCTTGGTTCCATGTAGGATATCTTCGTAATAACGCTCAACGCCGAGTTTACCTATAATTGTTGTAGCTTGATAATTCGCATCTATCCCTTGTTCTTCAAGTTTTCTTAGATCGCTATCGTTGATATGCGCCACGTAACCAAGAACGTGGGTAAGAACCTCACCATTCGGGTAAAAACGCTTTAAGCTGGTATCGATAGATAACCCGGGGAACTGGTACTGATGAACAGAGAACTTCGCAATCTCTTCTTCCGTTAAGTTCTCTAGAATGGTCACTGATTTAAAACGGCGGGTGTTGTGATAACGTTTTTTGAAACGAGCGATCTGCTCGGCATCACGTGGGACGTATTTGTCTAGCTTGGCGAGCATTGCATCGACATCATCGGTTTGCTCTGGAATCATAGTCAGATCAAAGACAAGTTTGTTCTCTGCAAGCAATACGCCGTTGCGGTCGTAAATCAGCCCACGAGTAGGGGCGATAGGCAACACTTTGATCCTGTTACCATCGGCACGAGTTTGATAGCTTTTAAAATTTTCAACTTGAAGTCGGTATAGGTTGCCGACTAAGACAAGAGTGAACATCAAGATCCCACAAAATGCGACGATTACGCGGTTTTTGAATAGGTTCACTTCGATTTTATGGTCACGCATCTTAACGCGTTTATGATTCATTGAAGCCTCAAGGGTTTGTTACATTTGGTTACACTTGTCGAGTCGGGACTTTATCTGAATATCACTAGGGTTTTGTAAAAGCTGTGTCATGATTTTAGGGAACGACAGCATTAGATGGCGGTAAACAGCGCCTTTAATTTTCTTATTACAAAAGTTGATAAGTAATTGATGTAAATATTAGTTTTGTGAATTTTTAGAGTTGAAGAGTTTTGATAACACTAGAAGTTGGGCAAATAGAGGTTAGAAAGATTTACGGCCCTCAGAATGAGAGCCGTAGACCGTTAATTTGCTGACTTAGTAGCTAGTGACTTAGTAGCTTAGTCGCTTAGTAGCTTAGTAAATTGGAAGCTTGGAACTTAAAAAGCTTAGAAGCACAATAAATCTTATAGTTAACGAAATCAGTTCGAAGGCTTGAACTGAGATTTACGCATACGGTTAAGAGCTGCCATCACATCTAATGTTCTTGGTTTCGCTAAATCACCGTAGTTAGGCATGTTAGCGTGCCATTCGTTTTCCAAAATAGCGTTGAACTCTTTCGCTGGGTTGTTTGACCAACCTGGAGTTTGTGCAAATTGGAACCAAGCCCAACCGATCGCGTTTACTTCAGATGGCGATTCTAATTGCTCAAGCGCAGAAAGGTCTGCGAACTCTTTACCAAAACGCAGTGACTCTTTGCCTTTCGCGTTAACACGGAATTTACCGTCAGTTAGAATGTTCATTAGCGATGCGCGGTTCAATGAACGCGGCACAAACGTTTCTAAAGCCGTCTCGCATTCATTAGTACGCTGAGTAGGGTGCTGAGCAATAACGTCTTTTGCTTTTTCCGTCACATCTACCGCTTGGTAGTCGTGCATTTGAATCACAGTGTTCGCCACATCCAGGTAATCACCAGAGCCACCCATTACAACAATGGTAGAGATGTCCATCTCTTCACGAAGTTGGCCAATGCGGTCGACAAGTGGCGTGATTGGCTCATCGCCTTTTGACACTAGCGCTTGCATACGCTCATCACGAATCATGAAGTTAGTCGCTGATGTATCTTCATCGATAAGTAGAGTTTGAACACCGGCTTCAATTGATTCTTGTAACCAAGCCGCTTGAGACGTAGAGCCAGATGCATCTTGTGTACTGAAATCAGACGTGTCTTTCTGCATAGGTAAATGATTGATGTAGTTTGACAGGTTCAAGCTGTGCACACATCGACCATCTTCAGCACGTATCTTCATCGTATCAATCGCAGTTACGATGCCTTCACGACCGTCACCAGGAATATGGTTGTAGATAGAACGTTCAACGGCGTTCAACAGAGTCGATTTACCATGAAAACCACCACCAACGATTAGCGTAATGCCTTTTGGAATACCTAGGCCAGTCACGTCACCTTGATTTGGTGTGTTTAATGTAACGCTCAACGACTCTGGAGCTGCGAAAGGCACAGCGTCTTTCATCGGCAGGTCACAGTTACCCGCGATACGCGGTAGTACACTGCCGTTTGCAACGAACGCCGCTAGGTTATTTTCGTCCAATTGAGCACGCAGTGCTTCTTGGTCTTCAATCGTTTCACAGTGCTTAATCATTGCATCGATGTTCAACTCACGCTCAAGCGTTGCGCGACGAATAAACTTCGGTAAGTAGAAAGTGATGATGTTGTTCGCTTTCTTAGCAAGAATGCTACGGCCATCAGCAGGTAGGTTGATACGGAAACGAATTTCGATACCGTGTTCTGTGAAAACAACGGCCGTATTGTCTAATACTGTTTGGCCCGTCAGGGCAATAGACACGGTCGATTCTTGTTTCGCGAACTCAGAGAAGCTACGTGCGATAAAGTCACGAGCGGCTACTTGGTATTCATAAGATTTTTCTTTCAGCCAATCTAACCCGGTCAAAGACCACGCGCGCGTTGCACGAAAACGAGAAGCTGACGCGTATGGGTCACCTTGAATGTGGTCGATGTGTAATTCAAAATCAGCAAAGTCGTATTGACCTTTAATTTGTTGATATGCACGGTAGTTTTGTTTTTCGAGCTTTTTAAGCTTTGCAGTCAACTGATCCATAACGAGGAATGCCTATATAAGGGGAAAGATAAAAACAGAAAGGCGGCGATTATAAAAATCACCACCTTTAGAGTAAAGAGAAAGTAGGCCTAAATCCAAAACTAACTGCTCTTTTCCGCTTTAAGCGTAGCGAGTTGTCCCCAAATAGTTTTGATTGATTAAGCTGTGTTCGAATTCTTGGCTCGGCATTGGCCTTCCGTAAAGGTAGCCTTGGCCCACATCGCAGCCTTCATTAATAATAAATTGCTCCTGAACCTCAGATTCTATGCCTTCAATCGTGACTTTTAGGTCGAGCTTTTTCGCAATTTGAACAATAGAACGAACAATTTCCGAGTCTTCGTGTGAGTTGAGCATTTGGTCGACAAAGCTCTTATCAATCTTAATGGTATCAAATGGGAATTTCTTGAGGTAACTGAAAGAAGCGTAGCCCGTGCCAAAGTCATCCAATGACAATGTAACGCCAATATCATGCAGAGATTCTAAGGTATTCTTGGCAACCACTTCATCTGCAATCAGGCCGCTCTCCGTGACTTCAAGTTCTAAGCAACGAGGTTCTAGATGGTAGGTTTCGAGTAGGTGAACCACTTGTTCCGCAAAGTGCACGTTCTTAAGTTGAATCGCAGACACATTCACGGCCATTTTGAAATCGTCAACGTATTCAGACCACTCTTTGGCTTTTTCAATCGCATTGCGAAGAACAAAGCTACCCACTTCGAAAATCAAACCGTTTTGCTCAGCCATATGTATCAAGGTTTCGTTAGAAATGTCACCCAAAACAGGATGTCGCCAACGGAGCAAAGCTTCTGCACCAACCCAGCGATGCGTTAGCGGGCATACCTTGGGTTGAAAGTAGAGCATAAGGTCATCATTGCGAACGGCTTGAAGCAAATAGCCTTCGATCTTATTAATATGGGTTTGTTCTTCGGTATGAGATTGAGAGTAGTAAGCGAACTTTTGTCCTGAATCTTTACAGGCTAACATCGCTTCAGAAGATTTTTGCAGAATGCGTTCCGCATCATCTTCGTCGTTCGTAACTGCAATCCCAATAAAGGCGTGCAAATGCACTTTGTCACTTTCGATATCAAATTCTGAATGGCCAACTTTAACTAGCGTTTGGCAAAGTTCTTCTAGGCGATGGTCCAAATCTTTAACGCTAAACGCCAACACGAGGTCAACTGAAGTAGGGCGTGCTGTTAACACTTCTATATCAGAGATACTGTCGATGCGTTGTCGGTATTCAACAAGCACTTGGTCTAACGCACTATAGCCGTATCGAGCTTGTATGCGTCTGCCGTTGGTAAAACCAATATGAACGACTGCAAATGAGCTGTCTGTTAGCCTTCTTTGTGACAGTAGCTTGTGGTTTAAGCGAGATTCAAATGCGGTTCGGTTTAAAAAGCCTGTACCGAGATCGTGATTCTTTTGGAAATTGATCTTTTGCTCTGCTGCTTTTCGCTTATCAATCTCTTGATTTAATGAATAATTAAGACTCGCAAGGTCTTTAGTCCGAGTGTAAACACGGTTTTTCAAGTCTCTATTCATTTGAGTGAGCTTAGCATGCTGAAACAGGGTTTTAAGCTGGGACTCTATCGAGGTGCGAAAGCTCTGTAAAAGCTTGATGTAGGTGGGAGTGTAGTGGTTTTCTTTTGAATCTAAAATGCAGATGGTGCCAAATAATTCGCCATTCGGCCAAAGCAGCGGAATACCACAGTAAGAGACTAAGCCGAGCTTGATATCTGGATTGTTTTCCCAGTCAGGATCGGCGAGGGCATTGGGTACAACAAGTTGTTGTTGAGACTCCATCACCGTTTCACAGTAAAGCCCATTACCTAAGGTTTCAGAGTCACCTTTGTTGTAAGGGTTATTTTCACTACGGCTGGTTGAGAAAACTTCAATATAGTTGGCGTGAACACGCATGATAAGTGCGGCGGGCACTTGAGTGATTTGAGCCAAGAGGTCAACAATGTTCTGCCAACCTGACTCCATATCGTCTGGAATATCTAAGTCTATCGTTTTTATTTTCTTCATATGACTCCGAGTCAATTATGCTAAATGCATCAACACATCCTGTGTTAATTATGATGAACCAAATAAACTATGAACCTTACGTTAATTAATTATAAGAAATGTTGCACGAAAAAACCTCCGCAATTTTGCAGAGGTTTTCAAATGTGAATCTGGGTCTCAGTAATGAGATAAGTTTCGATTAAGGCTTTAATTTTATAAAATCTTCAGTATTAAGTTTCTGGTTATAGTCTACCGAAGGTTGAGCAAACCCATTTAACTGCAGAAACTCCTCTTTAAACCCTTGGTAATCGCCTAACATTTTGAAGTTGTTCTCATCCATCTTTTCTAACAGCTCTGTTACGTGTGCTTGGGTTTCAGGGTCTAATTCCCAGTCATCCATACGAATCAGACGTTCACCATCAAGTGGCACTTTAGTTTGTCCATACAGTTTGCAGCTAAACAAGCGCTGCATCTGTTCAATACAACCTTCGTGGGTCTCTTTCTCTTTCATAACTTTGTACAAAGCAAGTAGATAAGGGCTGAGTCCCGGGATGAAAACGCTCGCTTTAGTGACTAGGGCTTTACAGACAGTCGCGTAAGCGTTGCCATCAAAGTTAGCTAACTCTAAGTTAAGTGCGTGGCTGGTTTGGTGAAGGTCGATCTTAGCTCGCCCCAATGTCCCGTCTAAATAGATAGGGTGTGTGACTTCTGGACCAACATAAGAAAACGCGATTGTCTTACAACCCGGGGCGATAGATTCAGCGTTGATAAGCTCATCTATCCATTGTTCCCAATCTTCGCCGCCCATCACTTTGAGTGTGCTTTCGGCTTCTTCTTCCGTTGCAGCATCAAGTGTGTTTGTCACCCAATTGTCGTGCTCCAGAGAAATCGTCGCGCCAGTTACGCTTTCACCAATAGGCTTGATGGCAGAGCGCCAAAACTCATCGGAATCTGGTTTAGGACGAACGCCCGCAGCTAAGCTATAGATAATCAGGTCCACTTCACCTTCAAAGTAGGTTTCAATGGCTTCAACAACTTGTGAACGTGTTTCTTGCGAAAATGCATCGCCAACGATATTGATAGCAGTGCGTTGCTCTCGTTCTGCTTCTTTTTTGAAGTAGATGTTGTTGTACCAACCAGCACTACCTAGGGATTTTTCGTTTGGACCGCGCTCGAATGAGACGCCGATAGTGTCAGCTTTTGCGCCGCCAAAGGTAAGGGCAATACGAGCGGCAAGGCCAAAGCCTGAGGAAGCGCCGATAATCAGTACGCGTTTAGGGCCATCTTTGATTTGCGGCGCACTCTTAACAAACTTGATTTGTTGCTTTACGGCTTCTTGACAGCCAATAGGGTGAGCGCTTTTGGCTACCACACCCTTGATAACAGGTTCGATCAGCATAAATAACCTTACAGTTAACGGTGATATGCACTCAGGCTAACGTAAAGCTGTGTAAAATTTATTGAGCTAGACCATTAAAACTTAAAGATACTGATATAATTCTTCGGCGACGAATTCAGCAATCCAAGGTTGAGCTTCTGGTTTTGGATGCAGTCCATCGTTCATCATCCACTCAGGTTTAAGGATGATGTGCTCAAGGAAAAAGGGCAAAAGTGGCACGTTTTGTTGATCAGCAAGCGCTGCAAAAACGTATTCAAACTGCTGGTTGTAACGCTTTCCGTAATTCGGTGGGATTTTAATCTGCATCATTATAGGTTTCGCGCCCGCAGCTTTTATCTGCTCAATGATTTGATCAAGATTCGCAGACATCAGCTTCGGTGGGAATCCACGAAGTCCATCATTCGCACCAAGTTCAATAAGAACAGTGTCTGGAGCGTGTTCTTCAAGCAATTGTGGTAGGCGAGCCAAACCATTGCCAGTTGTGTCACCCGAAATACTTCCGTTAACCACGGTGACTGTTTTGTCATGCTTTGCTAATGCGTCTGGTAACAGGCTTGGCCAACTCTGTTTGATGTCCATGTTGTAACCAGCACTCAAGCTATCACCAAGGACCAGTAGCTTAGAATCTAACTCGGTATCTTGAGCCAAAGAAGCGGTTGAAAATAAAATAAAGAATAAAAAGGAAATTAGTCGAGTCATGCATACATCCATCATTAAAGCAGAAGCTGTTTCGAAGACAGTGTCTACTAATCAAGAACATTTAACAATCCTAGAGCACGTCGATATCGATATTCGTGAAGGCGAAACCGTCGCGATTGTCGGCACGTCTGGTGCGGGTAAGTCGACCCTAATGACGCTGCTAGCTGGTCTTGACGTACCAACGAAAGGTGAAATCAGTTTATTAGGGCAGCCACTTTCACAGCTTGATGATGAGGCAAGGGCTAAGATCCGTAGTGAATCGGTTGGGTTTGTATTTCAAAGCTTCTTATTAATCCCAAGCCTATCTGCACTACAAAATGTCACGCTGCCTTGTTTGTTGAAGGGAGAAGACGAAGACATCGAACGCGCGACTGCTTTGCTTGAATCCGTAGGCTTGAAAGACAGGCTTGATCACTTGCCGTCCCAATTATCTGGTGGTGAGCAACAAAGGGTCGCGTTGGCGCGCGCATTTATGATCAAGCCAAAAATCCTTTTTGCTGATGAACCCACAGGTAACCTAGACCAGCAAACAGCTGCCAAGATTGTTGAGTTGTTGTTTGAATTGAACTCATCTCACGGCACCACGTTGGTTTTGGTGACACACGATCCTAAGCTTGCACAACGTTGCCAAAGAACACTTAAGATGCATGTCGGTCAGATAGAGGAAGTCTAAATTGAATTCATCAAACGGACTGAATAAACGCCTTTTTTCATGGAGTATTGAAGAGATTCGACACGGTCAGTTGTGGCCAGTTTCAATCGCTTTAACGCTTATTATTGCTTGTGTGTTTGCATTGTCGGCGTTGGCAGAACGTATGGAGCAGGTAATTGTTAAGCAGGGCAAAGATGCACTTACTGCCGATAGCGTGTTCATATCAGCAAACCCAATTCCGCAATCCTTGTTAGACCTCACTCAAGCTGAGCAACTAGAAAGCTCCCAACTAACCCGTTTTTCAACCATGGCATTCAGTGACAACTCGATGCAGTTAGTGACGGTGAAAGCGGTTGAAAGTAATTACCCATTACGTGGCGAAATGATCTTAGAGGGCGTTGATAAAGCATTAAGTAACCATGTTGAGCCGGGTGAACTTTGGCTAGACGAGCGTATATTTGCGCAGTTAGAAGTAGACATTGGTGACAATGTCACTATTGGCGATGCCGATTTAACGATAACAGGGCGTATCACTCAAGAACCGGGCTTGAGCTTTAACCCATTCCAGCAAATGCCAGCTGTATTGATACACAAAAGCGATATCGATGCGACTGGTGCCATTCAACCGGGAAGCCGTGTGAGTTTCAGGCTGTTCTTGAACGGTGATGATTCAAAACTGAAAGCCGCGCAAGACAGCGTAGAATTAACCCCGAGTGACCGCTGGCGTACTCAAGATTCTGCGAGCCGTACTAACGACATGTTCGAAAGCACGACTCAATATCTTTCGCTAACCGTTGCTATCGTTGTGATCATGGCTGCGACCACTTTGGTACTCACGTGCCAACATTATGTGGCGAGTCGTCGTAAAACCATCGCGATGCTTAAGAGTTTAGGTGCAAGCAAGCAGTGGATCGTTAAATGGTTGTCTGTACAGGTCTCTCTGTTAGTGGTTATCGGTGCAGTACTGGGAATTACCATAGGTATCGGCTTAGAGTTTTTGCTTCGTATACCTCTGGGTGACTTATTACCAACGCCGCTTCCTAGCTATGGTATTGAACCTGCTATCTTGGCGATTTTATCAAGTATCTTAATTGGTGTTCCTGCTCTTGGTATCCCGTTAATTGGCTTGGTCAACACCTCAGCAATCAGTGTTATTCAATCAAGTCACCAGTCAAATGAAAGCTATAAGAAATACTTGTTGTTACTGGTACCGATTATTCCAATGATGCTGATGTATGGCGACAATCTATTGGTATGGATAGTTCTAGCTGGTATCGCTTGCCTGTTCTTAGTACTCGCAATTGTGAGTACGCTTGTTTTGCGCTTAGTTGGTAAGCTGCCGACGTCGACATCTATGCGTTTGGCATTAAGCCGAATTAATCGCACACCATTAGCAACTGGAATTCAATTTGGCTCTTTGGCACTGTCACTGATGTTGTTGTCTATCATCTGGTTGGTCAGAAGTGATTTACTGTCAGATTGGCAACAAACCTTGCCCGAGAACGCGCCCAATGCGTTTGCACTTAACATTGCAAGCTATGAAAAAGACAGTTATCTCGAGACGATTGATGCAAACGAAGTAGAGCGCACTCAGGCGTTTCCAATTATCCGAGGAAGATTGACGACTATCAACGGTGTTGAAGCGTCGGAATACAGCGATACCTCAGGAGAAACAGACGCACTAAGTCGCGAGATCAACTTCACTTGGGGAGATAGCTTGCCTGAGTACAATGAAGTGTTAGAAGGCCGCTGGACACAAGAGCATGGCGTATCGGTGGAATCGGATGTCGCGAAGCAGTTGGGTCTAAAGATTGGCGATGAGCTTTCGTTCACAATCAACAGCCAGAATGTCTCTGCCCAGGTGAATAGCATCCGTAAAGTCGAGTGGCGTGAAATGAAGCCGAACTTCTATTTCATCTTTACTCCAGATGTCTTGAGTTCAATTCCTTCTACTTGGCTAGTGAGCTTCAGATTAGAAGAACAACATAATCAAATGCTCAACGAACTCTCTCGAAATCACCCAACCGTGAGTTTGATGGATATTCGTAAGATGGGTAGCAAGATACAAGAACTGCTCAAACAGATTGTTTGGTCGATTACTGTACTTGCGGCGTTAGGTGTGGTGGCGGGGCTGTTGCTTATCTTCACTCTATTGCGATTAAGCTTATCTCAAAGACAACAAGAGATACGCTTGTATCGAACATTAGGCGCGAGTAAGAAGCGAATTCTCAATACTATTTGGTGTGAGTACGGGTTAATGGCGTTAGTCGCAGGCTCAATTGCAGCACTCGGTTCTGAGCTCAGCGTAGCAGGCGTTATGAACTTTGGCTTTGAGTTACAACCTTCACTTCACCCGATGCTGTGGATAGCGCTACCTGTGCTAACGTTCATCACATTGGCCGCGGTAGTGAATAGCTTAATCAAACGCTTGTTGGCACCAGTAAACAAGGATTTTGGTTAGTGGTTAGCGTGATCTAACCAAATGCTTTAAAACGGTCTAAAAGTGAAATTATTTATATTTAGTCATGCACTATTTATAAGACGTCGCTTTAGACCGTTTTTTATTTGACCAATACATAGCACAACTGGCAAATATCTCACCTTTATTTCCCAACTTTTTAGTATTTTTTAAAACTAATTGCACAATAATGCCGATTTAATGAATAGCGGTTAGTCCCTGTAAACAAAGGGTTTGCGCAACTTAGCAAGAACGTTATCAACAGTTATCCACAAAAACGGTGGATAACTTTAGGGATAAGTTAACATCTATGTTTTAAGAGTACAGAGGCAGCCTTTATGTGGCGTCACTTAGGACAAATTTGACTGTTAGAATAACCTTTAAAACTCTATCTGGAGTTATTGAGTCAAGAGATTATTTATGTTTTTTACATAGATATTAAATCCCGCCTATCTAAGACCTTGATAAAAATGTGTTTTAATTCATCGCAGAACAAAAGTAGAATAGCGGCAGTTAATCTTATTCTACAGAACACGATGAACCACAACAAAACGGATACAAATCAACCTTCTATTGCCATTGTTGGTGGTGGTATTGCCGGAACAACAAGCGCGATTCACTTTAGTGAGTTGGGTTTTAAGGTCACTATCTTGGAAAAAGGGCCGAGTTTGGTTAATGGTCCACCAATTTGCCACCTACACGCTGGCGGCAATTTGTATCGAGATATTTCTGTAGAGCAGTGTCTCCAGTTGCTTACGCAGTCAATTGATACTGTCCGCTTATTTCCTCATACGATCAATATCCGCCCGACAATCATAGCCGTTCCGCACAGTGATGGTGGAGAGCCGTTGGATCTGCTTCCTCGCCTTAAGATAATCAAGAGCGCTTATGCCGAACTTGTTAAACAAGATAAGAGCAACCAAGTGCTTGGTGATCCGGAAGAGTATTACAAGCTGTACAGCAAAGAAGACTTACTAGCACTTTCTACAAAAACTCAGCCTCTGAAACCAACATCGCTTGATGATTGGTGTATTCCTTTTGCCAAACATACGGATTTAGAGACCCTTAAGTATCCTGTTGCTATGGTTCAAGAGTATGGTTGGAGCGTATTCCGCTTATCTGCGACCGCTCAACTGTCTTTAGGGCAACAAGCTAACTGTACCGTGTTAACCAATAGCCGATTACAATCTGTTGAGTCGACGAGCCAAGGTTGGTCTTTGACTTATACCGATGCCGAAAACCAAAGCTGCCAACTAACGACCGATTACTTGATCAATGCCAGTGGATTTGAAACAGGTATTGTGGACGACTTTGTTGGCTCTAAGCAGCAAAGACTGGTTGAGTTTAAAGCCGCATACGTTACAGAGTGGCCGTATTCACAAGAATGCAAGGAAGAGTGGCCAGAGGTTATCTTCCATGGTCCGAGAGGCACTCCGCAAGGTATGGCCCAATTAACGCCGTATGCTGATGGTGTATTCCAACTTCATGGTATGACAGAAGGGATTACTTTGTTTGAGGGAGGGCTTGTTTCATCATCAACAGACTCGTCACAGCCACAGTTGCCTTCGAAGTTGCTTAAGAAAATTGTATCGGGTTGGAGTGAAGAGCAGCTTGAATTAAGAACTCGCGCGGCAATAACGCATATGTCTCAGTTCATCCCAAGTTTCAGCTCTGCACAGGTAGGTGGCAAGCCTTTGTTTGGAGCGCAGCAAATACCAGGAACGGATCCTAGCTTAAGAGCTTCAGACGTCTCATTCTGTGGTGAACGCTATGCTCGACTTGAAGTAGTGAAAGCTTCTTCAACATTAGAAGCGGCACAAAAGGTTGCTGAGCAATGGTTTGATGTATTAGAGGCGGTATCTATTGAAGATATGCACTCAGTGACAATGTCACTTAATCTAAATGATATTGAGAACCGAGCAATAGATTTGACCAAAGAACGTGGATACCCAGAAGCGCTTGCAAAGGTGTCAGGCCAAGATCACGCTTAATAGCCAATCATCATCGACTGCGCTTAACTTCTCCAATTCGGCTTACCGTAATAGATAAGCCGAATCTTCATTCAAACGCCAGCTTAGATACCGAAACTCACCTAAACTACATCTTCCTCGCTAATTATTCTTAGCTACATAGCAATTAGCACATAACACATAGCAAAGACTAATAGCCGAAAAACTGAGCCCATTGGCACCAAACATCTTGCAAGCCTAAGCGATCGCCTTTGCTGAACGATATCTCATGTCCCGGTTTGGCTTGTGCCAAGCGCGGTAAATCGATTCTGGCGACACATCCAATCTTCGGATAACCACCTATGGTCTGTCTGTCATTAAGCAACACTATAGGTTGTCCATCTTGAGGGATTTGAATTGCACCTAAGGCAATACCTTCTGACAACAGCGAAATGTCAGGCGAGTCGACGGGATCGCCACTGAGTCGATAACCCATCCGATTAGAATTTTGATCAACGTGATACTGCGCGTTATACAAAGTCTCTCTTGCTGAATCGGAGAATAGCTCGCTTTGATAGCCTTCAATAACTCGTAGGTTCACGGGCAGGTTGTAATCAGGCTTGTATCTGAAGGTAACACTCAACGCTTTGAATGGACGAGAGAGTGAGTGTTGGGTAAATGCTATTTGTTGACCTTGCTGGCATGGCTCTCGATCTTGTGTTAATCCACCAATCTTTTCACGAGTCACCGTAGAGCAGCTATGAAGAGTTGATGGAACATCAAAGCCGCCTTTAATGGCTAAATACGCCCTTAAACCATTTTTAGGTAAACCAAATGAGAGAACTTGCCCCTTAAAAGCTTGAAAAGTACGCCAGTTAGCCTGTGGTTTACCATCAAGCTTCGCCTGTAAATCGCCCCCGCATAGCGCCATCTCGCAATCAAAATCAATTCGTAACGAGCATTGTCCAAGCGTGATTTCCAAAGCAGCTTGGTTTACTGGATTTCCCAATAGATGATTGGCCCAGCTATAAGAGTAATCATCAACCGGCCCACCTTGCGTTAATCCTAGATGAGCAACACCAAATCGCCCAAAATCTTGTATCAAACTCAACGGACCGGGCTTAATCACTGTCAGTGTTGGTCTAGCGTTTGTCTTAGCCATTTACGATGCCTCCACCCAACTCTGCAAATTCTTGTTTTGAAATCGCGATGAAACGAACGGTGTCACCAACATTAAGCAGAGACAATGGTCTTTGAGTGATATCGGCGTTCTTCAATTGGCTATGCTCGAACAACGGAAGCGGGCAATTACCAATAATATTCCAGCCGCCCGGCGAGTCCGAAGGGTACACAGCTGTTTTAGTATCCGCGATGGCGATACTGCCTTTGGGCACATTTAAGCGGGGTGTAGAGTGACGGGGCAAAGCAAGCTCATTAACCACATCAGACATAAACGCAAAGCCAGGCATAAACCCAATAGCACTGACGCTGTATGTCTGTGAGGTGTGATATTGAATAATATCTCCCAGCGATAAGCCTTTGTCTTGATACCTGTCTAAATCGAGCGCCGTTTCTGGTGAATAATAGGCAGGAAGCTCAATCGTATTACGAGTTTGACTAACACTAGAAAAGGACGATAGAGCGTGATTCATCAAATTATTGAGTTGTTCAATGAGCTGCTGTTCTGATATTCGATAAGGTAGGTAATCGACCAATATTGTTTGGTAAGCCGGCGTCACATTCATCAACACCGATGCTAAATTTTGGCGAATGGCATCGGAAAAGTGAGCCATATACTGCACATATTCAGCGCTAGATTGATTGTTTGAAGGCGATAGCGTCAAGGTCACCAAAACGCTGCATTCCGCGACTGGCGCTATATTGAATTCAATCTTATTCGTCGTCATTTCGTTTCCATACGTTTGTTTGCCTTTTGTTTGCTTACTTGGCATGTCTCACTTCCGCGAATAAACCAATACAAAGCAATTGAATCTTACGAGCGATTGATTAGGTGCTTGGTTAGGCGAACGAACAGGCCATGCGTCATACCAATCACACGCTTCATACTAATTAAAAGCGTTGAGGTCTTGTCTAATTTTTCTAATTAATGCAATAGATTGAGGGTTATCGCCATGAACACAGATGGTATCGGCTTCAATAGGCAGTCTTTCGCCCTCTAAAGTCGTGACTGAGCCATAGTTAATGATTTGCATGACTTGGTTATAGATATCGTCTTGATTGACGTAAACCGAGCCTTTTTGAGTACGTGGTGCTAGTTGCCCGTTGTTCAAATAGGCACGGTCGGCAAACGCTTCAAACAAAAGGGGTAAATCATGGTCGTCAGCAATATCCAAATACTGTTGATTGTCTGATGAAGAGAGAATCATCAAGGGGATGTTAAATTCAGCGACTGCTTGGGCTACCGCATTAAACACATCAATGTTCGCCATCATATCGTTATAAAGGGCGCCATGAGGTTTTACATAGCCAACAGAGGTGTGGTGATAGCGACATAGGGCTTGTAGTGCACCGACTTGATAGCAAACCAGCTCACTAATTTCATCCATAGTGTGTGGAATGGAGCGGCGTCCAAAACCAACTAAATCTTGATAACCGGGATGAGCACCAATTTGAGTGTGATAGTGCTGAGCCAGTTTTATCGTCTTGGACATAACGTGCGGATCAGACGCGTGAAAACCACAAGCGATGTTTGCCATATCGACCCATTCCATGACCGACTCATCATCGCCCATCTTCCAATTGCCGAAACTTTCTCCCATGTCGCAATTAAGCAAAATCTTCGTTGTCACGTGGTGCTAATCCTTTACGTTGAGGTAAGTAATGACGGTCTTATAAATACCACAAATAAACAGTGACCTAACTCATACTTTCGATACCGTAAATTTACCAGTATGGCATTTCATATATAGTTGAACTATTGATTAAAGGATTAATATCTATCTGTATATTAGGTGAGCACATGATATCCCGCCAGGTTTGCTTAGGACTAGCATTAACGACACCTGTTTTTGTCTATGCTCAAGTAAACTCTCTAGACCAACTCATGTCGATGAGTCTTGAAGAGTTGTCGATGTTAGATGTCGAAATGGAAACGGCTTCGAAAGTGACACAAAAACTCACTGACATTCCCTCGTCGGTGTATGTGCTTTCTAATGAGCGAATTCAGCGCAGTGGGGCAAAAACCATTGCGGAAGTCCTAACGCTTGTCCCTGGACTCAAAGTAACCAAGTTTAACGAAACCTCATGGTTTGTTTCTGCCCGTGGTTTTCATGATGGGCTATATAACAAGATGCTCGTGATGATGGATGGACGCAGCTTGTTTAGCCCAGTCTATGGCGGTACGTATTGGAGCGACGTTGATTATGTACTTGCCGACATCGAACGCATCGAAGTACTAAAAGGCCCCGGCGGAACAATTTGGGGAGGCAACGCGGTTAATGGTGTTGTCAATATCATTACTAAGTCTGCCAATGATACGCAGGGGACTTATCTCTCAGGTGTCGCTTCTAATACTGATAACTATGAATTTAGTGTTCGTCAGGGATTAAGCCTCAACGACAGTGTGAATGCTCGTGCCTTTTATAAGTACCGAGAAGAACCCACATATCGCACAAACGAATCTGAAAAATGGAAAGCACAAACGGCAGGGATGGTATTTCAGCCAAGTAATGCTGAAGAAAGTTGGTCATTACGTATTGGTGGTGAGAAAAGCTTTTATGAGTCGGAGTTGTATACGTTCCAATATGATAATTCAGGATCGTTTGTCGGATCACAAGCCAACGATTTTGATAATAAAAGCCAATCTGTTTATATTCAGTTCAACGATTCTCGCCATTTTGATGAAAGTTCGACACTCTCATATTCGTTATGGGGTGAATATAATGAGGATAACGCGCCAGACGCTCCGGGAAGCTATTCGACCATCGATTTTGACTCTACTTATATCAACCAACTATCGGCAAACCATCAGCTAACACTCGGTGGTGGCCTGCGATATATGTACCTTGATTTCTCCTCAAGCCAAGTTTCGGACGTGGATTGGTACAATCCCGATTACTACGGTAGAGCCTACAATATCCAATCTGCTAACGATTATATTGCGAACGCATTTGTACAGTCTCAAATTCAAATGACAGAAGCGCTATCGATAACTCTTGGCTTCAAGGCAGAGCACTTTACACAGAATGACTCGACAGAACTTTCACCTCAACTACGCGGTTTATATCAGCTAAATCAACGCCATTCTGTTTGGGCTGGCTTGAGTCGTGCGGTGGTTGCTCCTTCTTATATGGATTCAAACTCCACATATTACTTCAACAGTTACTATGCTGATTCTAACGACAGCTACCTTGATGTCTATAAATCAAATTCTGACCTGGAAACAGAGAGCGTCGTAACGGCGGAAATGGGTTATCGCTACTCAAACAATTCAAATTTCGAACTCGATGCGACGATATATCTGAGTGAACATGACAACCTTCGCTTCCACAGTTATGACCCAAATGATATCCCCGCGAATCATGTCTATGTCGGTGTACTGTCTGATGATTATAAAGCGAAAACATATGGCTTGGAGTTAGGCGCAAGCTATCAGCTCACTCAAGATATCACCAGTTACTTGAGCTATGCCTACACAACATTAGAGGGAAAAAACAAAGGTGATGACCCTAAATCTAGTCTTCAAACGAGTGTTTATTACGATATTGATAATGAACATTTAGCCACGGCACAGTTGATGTGGAATATCACAGAAAGTTGGCAATTCGATGTGATTGGCCAGTACATTAATGTGAATTACCCAGACTATTGGGTAGCAGGCGATGGCACTCAATATGAATGGCAGTCTTACCCACATGAAATAACCTTTGATGCGCGTCTCGCATGGAAAAAGTCGTCCGCAGCGCCTTTAGTTGAAGTGGTTGTTGAAAACATAGGTAAGAGTGACGGCTACCAAGCTGAATTCACATCTCAGAAAAGCGTCAATCAAGAGTCGGTGTATGTGAGGATCTCTCATGAATTCTAAATGGCTTAAGCACCGCATTAAGCTCGGTTTCTTTAAATTAGGCCTTGCCGCTTTAACGATGCTTATTATGCCTTTGAATACCTCGGCAGCTAGCTTCAAACCTTATGAAGTGAAAGCGGTGTACCTTTTTAGAATTGCGAATTTTATACGTTGGAATGATGAAAGCTCAATGAACGCTGTGAACTTTTGTGTGATTGGCGATGAAAAGGTAAGCCAAGTGCTGACGTCAATTACAGAGGGGAAATCTATTCGTTCGCTCGCTATCCAAGTTCAACAGTCGATTACATCTAAGTGTGATATTACGTATTTGTCTGACCGTAAAAATGACCAATTCCTTAGTCAAGAGCACTCCCCACATACTGTGACAATCAGTGATATCCCTAACTTTACAGACTTAGGTGGAGTCATTGAGCTTACTCACATTGATAATAAGCTCAAACCTAAGATCAATCTCGAGAATGCAAGGCGCGGTGACTACGTCATTGGCTCAAACCTGTTACGAATCGCTATAGTGGAGGACCAATAATGCTGTCTTTCATTAATAATATATCGATAAAAAACAAGTTGATATTACCGATTATCATCTTCATCACGGTTACTTTGGTGACAATTCAATCGGTAAATTACACTGTCACGTTTGAAAGAGAAAAAGAAAGCCTGATCCAGCGAGTTAAAGTGTTAGCACAAGGTGTTGCTTATAATCTACAAGCCGCGATTCTATTTGAGGACAAATCTTCGGCTCAAGAGATTTTGTCAGCTTTCGTTGCAGATAAAGATATTGTCAGGGTCAAACTCTATGACATTAACGAACAGCTATTTGCTAGCTACCAAGTGAACAACACATTGGTTCCAAGGCCGAACGCAGATGAATTAGACGATATCGCGGATCATCAATTTGCCATCTCTGAGCATTTCATCTTCTTGCTCGTTCCTGTGACGCTGGATGACGCTGTTATCGCGAACTTGAGAGTGACAATATCAAAAGAGACGTTTAATTCAATCTTAACGAATATTTTCAAGGTTGCAGCCGTCTATCTTCTGTTTCTGGTGATCTTAGGCGGCGTGCTGGTCAAATTGGTTCAACGCTTGATTATCGAGCCGATGTTTGACCTCAATGACGCGATGCAAGCCTTTATCGAACGCCGATCAGAGCAGCCAAAATTAGTCGTAACCAACCGCGATGAGATTGGGGAGCTGGTTCGAGCTTTTAATACCATGCTTGAAAGGCTTCAACACCGGGACAACCAAATCAATTTTACACTGGATAAACTCCAAGAAGAGAAGTCGTTCGCGAATGAGGTCATTGAGACCGTTCAGCACTCATTGTTGGTTGTAGATGAAAAAGGGGTCATCGTTCATGCAAATGCAGCCACTCGCGATATTTTTAAGTGCTCGGAAGCCTTTCTTGAACACTTGTTGATCCAAGAGTTGATCGTAACCAAGCAAGTTGGGTTCTTACAAGATGTTATCAACGCCAATATTGAACTGAATGACGAATTGCTGGAAACCACTGATCTCTTTCAATCTAAACGTTGGCTTCGAGTGAGTAGCCGTTCATTGTCAAAACATGGCCGTATCCTTTATGCAATTCAAGATGTCACGAACATCGAAACGGCAATGAGCCGCCAACGTATTGCGGCCGGTGTTTTTGAGAATAGTAAAGACGGCCTAATCGTACTTAACTCGTCCAACGTAATTACCATGGTAAACCCAGCGGTCACTGGACTACTGGGGTATCACGCCGATCTGCTGGTGGGCAAAACACCATTTGAAGTATTTTCTTGGCAACAGTTTTCGTCACTCATGCCGACTATTCGCAGCTCATTGGAAAATTATGGGCAGTGGCAAGGCGAAGTGTGGGAGAAAAGCGCATCCGGCACGTTAGTCCCTATGTTTGTCAAAGTGAATAGAGTTGCCTCAGACAACGAAAAAGACGAGTTTGATATGGTGTTAACTCTGTCTGATTTATCTAACGTTAAAGAGATGGAAAGACTCGAACACTTAGCTCATCACGACGCATTAACCGGGTTAGCGAATAGAGCGCAACTGTATAAAGTTATGGATGATGTTGTCACGTCGAGCCACTATTCAAATCAGCATTTTGCGGTTATCTACTTGGATTTGGATGGCTTCAAAGAAGTGAATGACAACTATGGACACGATGCAGGTGACGAAATCCTGAAAGAAGTGTCAAACCGGTTGTTATCTCAGGTAAGAGCGGGAGATTTGGTTGCACGTTTGTCGGGAGATGAATTTGTACTTATTATTAAGCAGACAAACAAAATCTTATTAGCGAAGCTAGCCGAACGTTTGTTAGAGCTTATCGGGCAAGAAGTGAATTATAAACAGCGTTCGCTTCATGTTGGAGCGAGCTTGGGCATACACTTAGTTGACGGTTTGGAGCGTGATATCGACGTGATTCTAAAGGTTGCCGATGAAGCGATGTACGAAGCGAAACGCAAAGGAAAAGGTCAATTTGTGTTCTCTCGTGATAGTTAATAGCCACAGGCGTTTGTGGGCATTGTCTAAGTTGTTGTATCATAAGTGATAGGTTGAATAATTTTAATTAAAAGGTCTGCTAAGCATGAATGTTTTAGTTACAGGTGGCATGGGTTACATTGGTAGCCATACAAGTATCCAGATGATCAACGCAGGTATGACGCCTGTACTTTTTGATAGCTTGTACAACAGCAAACCAAGCGTTTTAGAACGTATCGAAAAAGTATCGGGCGTTCGTCCCAACTTCATTGAAGGTGACGTTCGTGATAAAGCGCTTTTGACTGAAACAATGAAGCAACACAACATCGAAGCGGTTATCCATTTTGCGGGTCTAAAAGCCGTCGGAGAGTCTGTGGAAAAGCCTCTTGAATACTACGATAACAACGTAAACGGCACGTTAGTTCTTGTTGATGCAATGCGTGATGCGGGTGTAAAAACCTTGGTATTCAGCTCTTCAGCGACAGTCTACGGCGATCCAGCAAGTGTTCCAATTACTGAAGACTTTCCAACAAGCGCTACCAACCCATATGGTCGTAGTAAATTAATGGTTGAAGAGTGCTTAACCGATTTCCAAAAAGCCAATCCGGATTGGAGCATTACACTGCTGCGTTACTTTAACCCAGTAGGTTCACACCCAAGTGGTGAGCTAGGTGAGGATCCACAAGGTATTCCAAATAACCTAATGCCATTTGTATCTCAAGTCGCTGTTGGCCGCCGTGAGTTTCTATCTGTGTTTGGTAGCGATTATCCAACAAAAGACGGAACTGGCGTTCGCGATTACATCCACGTAATGGATCTATCTGATGGTCACATTGCAGCGCTTGAGAAAGTAGGGCGCAAAGACGGTCTTCATATCTACAACCTTGGTACGGGTAACGGTTCAAGTGTATTGGACATGGTTAAAGCGTTTGAGAAAGCGAGCGGTAAACAAGTCCCTTATAAACTGGTCGATCGTCGCCCAGGTGATATCGCAGAATGTTGGGCAGACCCTGCTAAAGCTCAGAAAGAGCTCGGCTGGAATGCGACGCGTACATTGACTGAAATGACAGAAGATACATGGCGCTGGCAGTCAACGAATCCTAATGGTTTCCCTAGCTGATCTAGTAGTTTCATGAATGATTAATATACAAAAAGATGCTTTAGGGCATCTTTTTTGATCTAAATCGAATAAAAAGTGAATTAGTGGTTAAAAAGTATCATTCTGTATCGGTTGTTGTTATCATGCTCGCGAATTATATGTTTAATGTTAATTTTCTTTGGAGTTAATCATGGAACTAGGCCTAATTATCACTTTCATCATTGCTGCTGCAGTAATGGTTAAGAAAGAGATGGCAGAGAAGTAATTTCACTTTATCCCTTTTTGATACAATTTTTAGTGAAATAATAAAAGCCAGCATTTAGCTGGCTTTTTAGTATCTGCAATTCAGGTTTTTAACGAATTAGAATTCGTATTTAGCTGAAATACCGTAGTTTCTTTCCGCTTGTGAGTTCTCTTTATAAAGCTCATCATCGCCGCGAATGTCGTTCCAACGGTAGTACTCTTCGTTAGTTAAGTTGAATACACCACCACGAATAGTAAGATCTTTCATTGGCTTGTAGTAAGCTGTCAGGTCAACAACCGTAGCACTCGGAAGCTCAGCTTGATCAGCGTTGCCGCCGCTTTCGTCCTCGAAGTTGATGTCTGAACCAGACTTGCTAGCTGTGTAGTTTAACTTAAGGCTAGTACCCCAGTTTTGGTTTGGCGCATCATAGTTAAGACCAAATACTGCATTCCAAGGATTCACACTGTTTAGCGCATTTCCGTTACCGTCTTCGCCTTCAGTGTAAGACGCCACGAAATGAGTTGAAATACCTGCAGGTGCGCCCACTAAAACATCCCAAAGTAACGTGTTAGAGAATTCAACACCCTTAATTGTTGCTGAATCTAAGTTAACGTTAGAGTAGTGTGTGGTGCCACCAACTTTCTTCGTTACCACAGTTTCAATGAAATCATCGTAATCACTGTAATAAGCCGCAATTTCAGATGAAGAAGCCTGAGTATTATGACGGTAACCTAGCTCGTAAGAGATACTGGTTTCAGACTTAAGATCCGGGTTTGGGTCATTTACGTAACCATGTCCTGGGTTGTCATACGTGTAGTACAGTTCATCGAAAGAAGGGGCTCTAAAGCCTTGGCTAATTTGGCCAAAGATGGTGCCTGTATCAGTAAGTTTGTATGTTGAGCCTAAACGTCCAGTCACCGCGGAATCTGAGAAATCAGTTAACGATTCTGCCGTATTGTTGCCTGGATCCGTTGAGAAGTAGTCAAATCGAACACCTGGAGTAACAACAAGTTTGTCGTTCATTAGGCTAATTTCGTCTTGTACAAACAGACCAAATTTCTGCTCTTTAGCATCAGGAGTGTATACATAAAGCTGGTCATCAGTAGCAGGATCAGAGTTGTACTCCATGTTTGTATTGCTAATGTCACTATGTGTATATGTCGCACCGTAAACTAGGTAATGGTTGTTAATCTCTTTATCTAACTGCGTTTCGATCTCAAGCTTATCTTCTGTGTATTCATAATCTTTGGTTTGCAAGTTATCGTTGTTGGCTCGCACCCAAGGTGGCATACCTGGACCCGCTGGCTTAAAGCGCTTCGTCACACCATTTTCTTCTTTAGAAATGTATGACACTTTGCTCGTCACTGTGTCAGCGATAGCGCCATCTGCGAACCAAATGTGCTTAATAGCGAATCGATTTTGTGTTGTGTCATCAGCACCAGTATAGCTATCGTAACTTGAGTGATAGATGTCAGAGTCTGAAGTATCTTTGATTAGCTCAGCTAAAAACTCGATACGATGGCTTTCATTCAATTGATATTGCAGTTTTACCAATAGGTTATCTGCTGATGTGTCTTGATCTTCTACCGCGTAATTTTCTAAGTTGTTCGAGTCGCGGAAGTTTTGAAGCTCTTCACCGTCACGGCGCGTGTAGGCAACCAATGTTTCAAGGTCACCAAATCGATTAGCTAATGCAACATGCTCACTGAAAGAGTTATCTTCTGAAGAGTAAGACAGTTTCGCTTGTCCACCGAAGTTTTCGCCATCTTTCAAGAAGTCAGAAGGGTCTTTAGTTTCGAAAGCAACAACACCACCAATAGCGTCACTTCCGTGTAAACTTGAAGCAGCGCCTTTGATGATTTCAACGCTTTTTAACATGTCGGGATCGATTGAAATACCGCTAGAGTTGATAAATGCATAAGGGCCACCATCAAATGAACCTGGTTGCGACGAGCCATCTACTAAGATCTTGACGCGTTTACCTTCCATGCCACGAATGTTGATGGTTTGTGCACCTTGGCGAGAGCTTGAGTTCATCGTTACACCCGGAGTGTATTCGAAGATTTCATTCACGTCTTTCGCCATATTTTCTTCAATTTGCTTATCCGAGATGACAGTAACAGAAGCTGCTGTATTGATAAGTGTTTGATTAGTACGAGTCGAAGATACAACAACCTCGTCAAATAGGGCATAATCTTCAGCAAAGGCTGATGTTGATGAAAGCGCTAAAACGATTGAAGCAGAGAGTAGGGATTGCTTATACATCTGATAGTTACCTTAATTCCATAGTATTATCTTGATTTGCGAAAGATAATATTGGTTCTAAATGATAATTACTATTATTTGCATTTAAATAATTTTCAATCTTATCAACTAGTTCATAATTAACACTCTTAAATGACTGTATTAAAAAGATTTTTACAGTTCCATTCACAACCTGAATGCTTCTGTTTTTGTGATTCAAGTCTCATTTATAAAGTAGGAAAGCTATGCATAGTCCAATAACACTTGAAGCATTACACATATTAGATGCCATTGATCGTCGTGGGAGTTTCGCAGCTGCAGCGAATGAAATGGACCGAGCACCTTCTTCATTGAGTTATCAAATCCAGAAGTTAGAACAAGACTTGGATATCATGATTTTCGACCGCTCAGGACACCGCGCCAATTTCACTGAAGCGGGGCAGCTAATATTAGAGCAAGGTAGGATCATTCTGGGTGCCACTGAACAACTCGTTAACGATGCGAGTATTCTTGCTAACGGTTGGGAGTTGGATTTAACCATTGCTTTCGATGGCATTATTCCGATTGCTAATTTCTTCTCGTTAGTCGATGAACTAGGGAAAATCAGCAAAACACGCGTTCGCTTACAAGAAGAGATCTTAGCTGGATGCTGGGAATCACTCACCGATGGTCGTGCTGACCTGCTTGTTTGCCCGAAACTCGACACCATCCCGAACGATATGAAAAGTGACGTAATCGGCAAGATGGAAATGGTATGGGTCGCGGCATCAAACCACTACGTTCACAAGCGTTCTGGCGAGTTTGACCAAAAGGCTAGAGAAAGTTACAGGGTAATTGCAATCGCAGATACTGCACGCGATCAACCCGCTTTAAGTCGCAACATTCTAGAGAAGCAACCTCGTTTAACCGTGACAAGTTTCCCTGCAAAGGTTGAAGCTCTGACAAGTGGATTAGGGATTGGCACCTTGCCGAGTAGTATTGCTAAGCCGCTGATTGAATCTGGCGTACTACAGCAGATTTCGGGTACAGAACCACAGCCGATCGATATCGTCATGGCTTGGCGACGTAACAAAATGGGCGACGCCAAGTCTTGGTGTATCCAACATCTTAAAAAGACATGGGCGTTAAAGTAACGGTAACACCATATCTGCAGTACCGTCTTCAAAACTGATATCTAGCTTAAAACCGAGCTTTTGAGCTAGTGTCAGCATCCCTCTATTGGTTGGCATCGTCATACCCGACATCTGTTTAGTCTGCTTTGCTCGGCAGTAATCGATAACTTTCGTCATCAGAATACGACCTATGCCGACACCTTTCAGATCGGAACGTATCAGAATCGCAAACTCGGCATCGGTGTTCTCTGGGTTAATCAGCGCTCTCGATACACCGATGATTGCAGGAACCCCTTGTTCTTCACGCACCACAACAAAGGCGATCTCTCTATCGAAATCAATCTGAGTAAAATTAGCCAACGCTTCATGATTGAACTCACCGACATCACTAAAGAAACGTTTATAAAGATCCTCTTTAGATACGCGATTAATAAAGTCAGCATGGAGCGGTTCATCTTCAGGCAGAATAGGGCGTAACAACACTTCGGTTCCATCTTTTAGCTGGATACGTTCTTCAAGCTCGACTGGGTAAGGGCGAATGGCCAACCTTTCTTGCGGGTCTCCTTCGTAAGCTTTCAATATGATATCGGCATCTAAGATCGTGAACTTGTCTCCGTTGGCCAGTACTGGATGGATATCTAAATCATGTATTTCAGGGCAATCAACGACCATCTGCGATATACGAACCAATAATTCAGAAAGGCCCTCTATATCAATCGGGTTAGGGAGCTTTTGTAGGCGAATCTTGCCACTTTTTATCGCTCGAATAATCAAGTAGCGCGCCAGTGTCATGTTGAGCGGTGGGAAAGCAGCGGCCGCATCAATCGATTCATCCCACTCCGAACCACCTTGTCCAAGTAAAATGATGGGGCCAAAGGTTTCATCGGTTGTTACTTTGACTCGTAGCTCTTGGCCACCCGCGATCTTGGCCATACCCTGAATTAACAAGCCGTGGATGTGAGCTGTAGGGAAGGATAGTTGAGAACGATCGAGAATTGCCTGAGCAGCATTGGCAACTTCACTGCTGTTTCGTAAATTGAGCATCACACCTTGAACGTCTGACTTGTGTGCAATGTCTGGCGAACGAAGTTTTACGGCAACCGGATAACCAATTGTTTCTGCAATGTGTACCGCTTCACTTGGGTCAGAAGCAATCCATGTCGGTAGCACATCGAGGTTAAAACTCTTGAAAAACTGGCTATTTTGGTGAGTATCAAGGCTAACTGTATCTTTATCCAGTAGTTGTCGTTCTATCCAACTTTTCGCATCTGCTAGATCTTCAATATGTACTTTTTCTGCCGTGGTAGGCGTTTCCATTAACTGACGTTGGTTTCGTCTGTATTCGACCAAGTGCATGAATGCGACCACTGAGCTTTCAGGCGTTCGATAGGTCGGGAAACCCGCTTCGGTAAACAGCTTTCGCGCTGGCCTAGCTGTTAACTCACCAGACCAATTCGTCAGGATGTTAAAGCGCTTGTGGCGAGGGTGCTTCTTAATCGCTTCAATAATTCGTTCAGCCGTTCTAGCGGAATGTGCAATCGCAGAAGGGCTATGCATGATAAGAATCGCATCCGCTTCATCGCCATCGAGTAAGATGTTTATGGTATCGATATAACGCTGATCACCAGCATCACCAACAATATCGATAGGATTGCTGTGAGACCAACTAGATGGCAACACCTTGTTCAACTTATCAAGAGTCTCTTGTGAAAACTCTGCGAGCTTGCCACCGCGGTCAAATAGCGTATCCACGGCCATAATCGCAGGGCCGCCACCGTTGGTAACAATAGCCAAACGCTCACCACGCAATGGTACTGAATGAGTCAGTGTCTCTACCGCAGCAAACAATTCATGTAAGTTCTTAACTCGCAACATGCCACTACGGCGAATCGCGGAATCGTAGATAATATCTAAAGTATCGGCACCACCGGTGTGTGCCATTGCGGCCGCTCGCCCTTTCGCTGTTCGTCCGCCTTTTAGCACTAGAATTCGTCTGTTGCGCGATGCCGCACGCGCTGCAGAAATAAAGCGCCTCGCATCAGTAATGCTGTCTACATAAAGTAATATCGCTTCGGTGTGAGAATCGGTACTCAGATAATCCAATAACTCCGAGAATTCGATGTCACTGCCATTACCTATAGAGATAAACGCCGAAAAACCGATCTCTTTGTCATTAGCCCAATCGAGAATCGTGGTACACACAGCTGCAGACTGAGAAACAAAGGCGATTTTACCGGGTAATGCTGTCACAGGAGAGAATGAGGCGTTTAAATTTAACCAAGGGACAATCACTCCCAAACTATTGGAACCTAACACTCGAATGTTGTGTTTTTTGGCAATCGCTAGGCATCGTTCATCATACGTCTCACCATTATCGCTTTCTTGCTGCATGTCGGAAGAAAGCACAATGACAGAGGCTATACCTTTCTCGGCTAGTTCTTCAAAAATGGCGACATTACGGGTCGCATTGGTACATAAAATGGCAAGGTCAGGAACGATCGGTAGCGACAAAATGTTTTTATAAGAGAGTACGCCTGCCACCGAGTCATATTTTGGCGTAACTGGCATCACTGCACCTTTAAAATCCCCGTGCAACAAATTGTTCATGACGATATACCCTGCACGCGTTTCTCTTTGAGAAGCACCAACAACAGCGATTGAACGGGGTTTAAGTAGGGGATCAAGATGATTCATAGACATATCCTAGCAATGCACGTAAGTTCATCGTAACTTACTTTGCACTCACGGGTTGATGGCAAATTCACCGAATTAAGATGAATAAGCAGACACTGCATAAAGTTTGTGAAATAGGTCACCCACTAATGGTGTATAATCTCAAAGTTAACTTGATTCTAAACCGACGTATCGGCATGATTTATAGTAATTATTATTAAGGATATAGAGCTTTCCATGAAAAAATTTGCAATTGTGACTTTGCCACTGCTCTTGGCTGCATGTGTATCTGACGACTACGTTACCAATGTCACTTCAGATAGTTATCAAGAAGAATACAAAACGGCCAAAGTTGAAGCTCCAGTTGTATCTCAATCTGAGCAAACAGGCGTTGTTGAAGAAAACGTTGTCAACGTGATCAGAACTGAACCTGTTGAACAGAAAGTCACTCAAACGACTCAAGCGAAGCCAGTTGCAGTAGTGACAGGCCCAACCAAGAAACAGCAAGACATGAATCAGCGTTTTGGTTACACCGTTCAAGTTGTTGCTGTTGGCAGCCAAAGTAAAGTCGATTCTTTCGTGAAAATGCTACCTACGACTTCTCAACCAGTTTGGGAAAACTACAAAATGGTTAACGGTACCAAATGGTTCACCGTACTTTACGGTGACTACGCAACGCGCTTAGAAGCTAAAAAGGCAATCTCAACACTGCCGAACACTTTCCAAAACTTGAAGCCGTTTGTTAAGAGCATTGATGACATCAAGAACTCTGAATACCCAACGCTTAACAAGTTGAACTAAGTTTTGATTCATTAAGAAGGGGCAAATGCTCCTTCTTTTGTTTTAAGACTCGCTGTTTTGTTTAATAGTTAATCGCTCGATCTTTCGAACGCAATTTTAACAATCAAAACACTGTACCTATCTCGACTTTTGTTTATCATTGAAGTCAGTATTCCTAGTTTCAAGGACCGAATTTACCCATGAACACCACAAACATACTTCTACTTTGCGGCGGTGGATCTTCAGAGCATGAAGTGTCTTTAGTTTCAGCCAATTACCTTTTCGAACAACTCAATAGCGTTGCAGATTTCAACGTTGTGAGAGTTGAAATTAAAAACGAAGGCTGGTGTCTTGATTCAGGTGAATTGGTTTATCTTGATATTAACGATCAAACCCTGCGCGGTGACAATTTAACATCTAAAGTCGATTTCATTGTTCCTTGCATACACGGTTTCCCAGGTGAAACAGGTGATATTCAATCACTGTTTGAAATGGCTAAAATCCCGTACCTAGGTTGTGGTTCAGAAGCGAGTAACAACAGCTTTAACAAAATCACTTCAAAGCTTTGGTACGACGCACTTGGCATTCCAAACACGCCGTACCTGTTCTTATCAGACAACAATGATCAAGCACACTCACAAGCAACTCAAGCATTTGAAAAGTGGGGTAAAGTGTTCGTGAAAGCGGCTCGTCAAGGTTCTTCTGTGGGTTGTTACCAAGTTAACCAAGTAGAAGATTTGAGCGAGGCTATCAACAAGGCGTTCACTTTCTCGGACCAAGTATTGGTTGAGAAATCAGTGGTGCCTAGAGAGCTAGAAGTTGCTGCTTATGAAATCGATGGCGAGCTACATATCAGCAAACCGGGCGAGGTGATTGCACCGAACGGCGCATTTTACTCTTACGAAGAGAAGTACAGTGCAGACAGCCACTCGATCACTGAAGTTGAAGCAAGCAACCTCACTGATGAGCAGCGTGAACTGATTGCAGAAAGCGCTCGAAAAGTGTTTACACAGATGAAGCTCCGCCATTTATCTCGTATCGACTTCTTCTTAACGCAAGACAACGAAATCTATCTGAACGAAGTCAACACCTTCCCAGGTATGACGCCAATCTCCATGTTCCCTAAAATGGTTGAGCATGACGGCCACAAATTCAGCCAGTTCTTAGAGAACTGCGTGAGAACAAGCCTTTCTTAGGTTTCTAACTCGTTTTCGTTCACTTAGAGCTGAACCCAAAAGTGCCTTAAGCTTTCGCCAAGGCACTTTTTTTTAAAGCTAGCCGTTTTTTTTACGAATCTATCATTTAGCCACAACTTATATCCAAGTAACAATATCCAAGTAATTACGAACCGTTTATTGCCAAGGTATTAGCGCCTTAAACTTCATCTTCTCACTCTCAGCCGTTCCCGTGAAACCCACATATTGGGCTGGCATGGCAGGGCTAAGCCAGCGACCAAAGTCCTGAATCTCTCTAACCTTAAGACCTTGTTTCGACAACTCTTGTGCGGCACCAACACGAATCGAATTTCCAGAGAAATGGTGGTTTTCTGGAAGTTGAAGTAAGTCGCTTGCTCTTCTCAATATTCGGTAAATGGACGAATCATCTAAAGGCTGTAAACCAATATTCTCATGCTTGTCTATCGCACGAAACACAGGCAAATCGTCTTGTGGTCCAGTAAACGAAAGCCAACGTTGAAGTGCAACACTGGCTATTTGTGATAACTGATAAGCTGAATCTTTGACTGTTACTTGGTAATGATCTTCAACGTACTCAACATCGGTCATCGACAACGCCTTAAGTTCTGAGCGCTTTAAAGCACACTCGAACATAACGTTATAAATAGCGATGTCTCTGATCTCTTTCAAGTTTGCTTTATCATGGGAGAGTAACGTATTTAAATCAGTGAGATGCACAGATGTCATAGCATTGGTTTGTTTGGCGTCACCGGCCATTTGAGATTGTAAGTGGAGCAGGGTAAAGCGAACTTGCCTATGCTTGATCGGGTTAGCAAAGCTCAACACAGTATGTAACATACTAAGCGTTGCAGTGTAACGTTTCAAGGATGCGTATTTTCTATCGTTGGACTCCGTCTCAAGAAATCGACGCACAGCGGTTATAGAAGCGGGAAGTGTGTTAATACGATGTTTGGTACAGAACGCATGATAGCGATTCCAATCACTATAGATACCCAACAGTGAATTGTGAGAGTATTGAAATCCTGTCAATTCATCTATAATTTCAATTGTCGCGTGCCTGTTTAATTTTTCAACAAATGAATTAATTATCACAGAGTCGGTTAAAATAGGGACTTTTTTTCTCAAATTACCGTACCTCAACAGGTTTTTTTACCATATTATGCTTGATATCATTATAAGTATACTTATGATTAATGTAGTGAAAACAAAAAGATGATTAATAGATATGGCTAATTCAATTTACCGAAGCGTCCATCTTCAATCGATAGATGCTAATAACACAGTTTGGCGTGCTAAATTAAAAAACAACGTTATTCAGGGCAACCTAGCTGCCGTAAAAAAGAGTATTGATTGGTGGATTGAAACCGCGTCTATTATTGATCCAAAAGAATTCACGTCATTAAATAAGTCGAGAGGAACTGGTGGCTCGACTGAAAACTTCAACGGCTACCAAATCAAGAATGACACCGGTGAGCCTAATGCGTGGTATTGCATGTTTAACGGTCGCTTAATCAAAGGCGGCAAGATTGCAATCCAGCGTCATATAGAAGCTTACTTACTCGCAAAACAAAAAGCAGAGCAACAAAAGAAGTAATTTATGAGCCTAGTATATTCAACAGAAACAGGTCGTATTAAACCTGAAGAAGAGAAAGTCCAACGTCCTAAAGGCGATGGTATCGTTCGAATCCAAAAAGAAACCAAAGGCCGTAAAGGCAAAGGCGTTTCTGTCGTAACTGGCTTAGACCTAGATGACGCACCATTAAAACTAATGGCAGCAGAACTCAAAAAAGTGTGCGGCTGCGGCGGCTCAGTAAAAGATGGTAACATCGAAATTCAAGGAGATGCTCGTGACAAGATCAAAGCGCACCTTGAAAAGAAAGGCTACAAAGTTAAATTTGTTGGCGGTTAATCTCTAACTAATACCAGGGTTAAAATCGAAGATTATTATCACTGGATATTAGGTATTTTATGGTAAATAACCATTATGGTTAAATACACAGTATAACTCAGAGAATATCGACACCAAATAAAGGCAGGGCATCACACAAGAGTCCTGCCTTATAAATACCAAATTCAATTTAACATAACGTACATAATACGCAGTGGGATAGGCAAAAAATAAAGGCATCTTTATCAACCAAATCAATTAGATACCCTTACTTTTTGCCTATCAAATTATGCTGTTTTTTTGTCTTCAATCACTCGTTCAATTACTTCAATTGTACGTTGATTCTTAGACCTTTCGGCTAGTATTGCTAACAAAGTAAGGTCTACGTCTAATCCCAACATTTCTGCTATTTCACAAGCTAGATCGTCACTCATTGTCGTGCCATTTCGCCAATTTTGTACCGTGGTGTGTCCAATGCCTAGTACTTTTGCAACTTCTCTAGTGCTATGTACCTGTTTTAATTCACATAAACGGTTTAATAAATCTAAGGTTGTTATCATTTTTTCACCTCCTTGGACAAGGATAATCCATACCGTCACTGTACCGTTAGTATGTACAGCAATGTTGAAATGAACTTTAATACACTTCGTCAAGTCGGGAGACTTTGCGAACATCCTTTAAGCCCCCTAATTGATTCGAAGCTTTTATGGGGGCTGTCTGAAAAATGAGTGATGTTCCAAGGCTTTAAGTATTGACCAGACTTATTAAAAAAGGATCAACACCATGTCAAATCAACGTAAAACCCCTGTCGATATAATCAAAGACCGCATGGAAGTGTTACAGAAACACAGTGACGAATACCAAGCAAACCCGTCTTTAACCGCGCATACCAAAGAAGCATCGGCTAATTACTATCGTGGCGCTTTGAACGAACTTTTCCGTTTAACAAAAATGCTTGGTACGGACTAACTCACATGAGTATGTACGACTTAACCAAAAAACAACGTAAAGACCGCCCATTGGCGGCTCTCAATCGTTCTGTTTTGGATAAGATTGTTAAATGTCCATCTAGTTCTATAGCTTTCCTTACTGCTAATGGCCGTGGCGTTCGTAAGAGCTTTGCTCGTGATATTGCGATCGTAATGAAAGCCCTAGTAAACGAAATGTGCCTAAGCTCGAATAAGATTGGCGTTGCCACAAAAGACGGATTTGCTTTGCGTTCTTGGGGTTACATTGCTGATATCTGCGATTTCCCTATCTGGCGTGTTAAACAGTGCGTTAAGTTCGCGTTTAACAAAGGTTGGATCACATCCAAACAGCCTAGAGAAACCTATACAGGCAAAGACAACCTTCAAAAATGGCGCGGCCTAGCGTCTATCAAACGAGTAACAGACGCATATTTTCACGATATCGGTATCTTTGAACAGTACAAAGAAGCCAAGACCGCGTCTAAACGTTGGCTTAAAACCTTTGCGAACCGCATTGGCCGTCCAGTGAAATATATTCAAACCCCAATTACACTGCTACGCAGACGCCGCAAAGAAGCGGCAGAAGCTAAGAACCCAGTCCCAATACCACAATAGCCTAAACTCTTTTCCATGCGCCTTAACTGGCGTTATTTGCGATCTATCAACGCAATTCATATCTTGAATTGGCTCATTATGGCCGTTCTCACCATTTATTTCACTCTAACTTATCCACAAGTAGGTTGTTTTTCAATCGCTTGAGGTTGGCATTCTCTCGATCTCGTTTGGCTTGTGCAAAAGTCGCGTATATATGGTTCTAAACTACTCCTAGTTCTTACTACCATTCCCTACTCTATTTACTTAGCCCGCATAGTCTTCGACTAGAACCATGATATTAAGGATAGTAATGGTATTAATGCTTTTACCCCCTCGAAACTCGGGGATAAGTTAATGAAGCGGCCTTTCTTAGTCGCAAGCGACTTGCGGCCTTGTCTGCTTGTAGACGAAACACAACGAATGAATGGTAACTATACAGATTGGGATGAGTTGGACGTGATTCTAAGAGCCTATCGCTACGCGATGATTCTAGCAGAAAGAAAAGGCGAGCTTTTATGTACGGATGAAACAAAGGCCACTTCGCAAGAAGTGACCTTTGTACATTAGCTTGTGGTGTCAAATATCTATATTAAACAGTTATTATGTGCATGTGCTCTAATTTGATGAACCAAAGCTTCGTCACCTGCTTTATGTAGCCACAAACACCAAAGTGTAATAGAACCATTATGCTTGCTGTAAACAACCCACTCACCTGTTTTGTCGTTATTAGACACTGAATCCATTAAAGATTGATACATTGTTTCGACATTCAAGCTTTTATCACGCAACTTACTACGCCTTGCGTGATTAGCCCAATTTTCAACAATAAATGAAGACTGCCCAAAATGAGTGTGCATAACATCAAAGCCCAACTCGTTTGATATGTGTCTTAACTTACCCCGACCTTTGCTAGCAACTGTAAAACTCTCTAACACAGACAACACTGATGCGACTGGAACTGCCACTGCAATATTTTCAATGACAGCATACCCTTGATGATATAACTGAGATAATTGAAGTTTCAAAAGGTCACTGACATTACAATTAGAACAATGAAAAGACAGAGCCTCTTCAATCCTATCTTCATAATCGCTATATGACCAAGTAGACTCTAATTCTAAATCTCTGCGAACTTTCACATCCGTTGAACGGATGATTTGCTCCACTTTATCCATCTATATCTCCATAACGCTATGATAAATGGCTAACAAAAACTCGACTGCATCTAGGAAAGCATTTCTCTCGCGATGTGTTTATCACCCACATTTTGAACATAAACTTCTATCGAACAGCCTTGAGTCTGATTTCTATACGTTTCACCACCCATCGAGTAAAAGTCCTGATGAGTGATTACATCTCCGATTTCAGGCTCATCTGTATCTAGTAACTCAAAAATCACGTACTCACCTGAACCATCAATTTCAGCTGCATACATTCCAATTGAAGAGTTAATACCTGCTACTAATGCTTTCATTTAATTCTCCGCTGAACGAATTAATTAGTAAGTTAAGCAACGATAATTTTCGTAAGAAGCACAAAACGCTATTAGGTCGAAAATCTCGTACCAACTTGCAAAACCGTGGTTATTCTCGGCTTTACATTCTAACATTACAAATAGCTTAAGGCTCCAATTAACAATCACTTATGAGTACATCCAGACAAAGGCTAACGAGGATTTGTTATCAGAGGCATAGCGCAGAAAAAACAAAGGCCACATCGCAAGATATGGCCTCGTTTCATATAGTTATGATATAGTTTTAGAGCCTAACCCAAAGCAAACCATAACTTCAATACAGGGACATTATGACTGAAACTAATAATAAATGTAAGCATGTGACAAATGGAAAACCTTGCCATTCTGATGCATACCGAGATGGGTACTGCGAAACACATCAAAAGAACCGTAGCTTTAATGCTGCAGGTGGAGCCATTATTGGCGCTGGTGCGGCGGGCTTATTCGCTCTAGGACCTGTCGGTGTAATACTTGCTGCCGTTGCGGGAGCTGTTATAGGAACAAAAGCTTCAGAGGATGAATAACGATGAAGCTAATTATATATATTGTCTGTTGCGCGCTAGTTTCTTTATTCTACTACCTTAGAGTCAACAAAATTTCGATGAAAGAAGTAGGTATGATTCTACTCGCGATCTTTGCCGTTGATACCATGATTAAGACGGCTGTTACATGTTGGACTCATTACGAAGAATTAATTTCCTATTTTGATGATCAAACAATGGCGATTATCGTGATTGCAATGACTTTCGTCAGTTGGTTAGCGATAGAACCTCTATGGGCTAACATGAAGAAAAGTACCGACAAACTCCAGAGCACTGTTGAAGACTAGCTAATGATTAATGAAGTCATGGCTTAATCTATAAATACTGCCTTAAAAAAAGTAATGTATGAATATCAATAAGATAAATAAAAACATAGCAGCAAAAAACAGCCGAAATCCTAGGCCTTTTGCGACATTTTTTGACATTTCAGAATCTACATCAAAAGCAATGGCGGAAGTTTCTAGCCTTAGTGTGTCCGATGAGACTCTAGTTACGCTAAAAAACAATCAAATCATTAATATGGTAACTGCTGTAGAAGTCTACTTTCGAGATATACTAGACGCTATTTTTAAAATGTGCGAAAGAGAATCGTTTGAAGGGAAATTAAAAAAACTCCACGATAAAAATTACAAAATTGATGAAGTGATTGCCATTTACGAAAACAAAATACATCCATTAGAGTTAATTTCAACCTCTCTTGGCTTTCAAAATACAGACAATATTAATAAAGTTTTTAGCACACTCCTAGGTGATCGCTTTATCCCTAATTTACTTAAACTAAAATGGAAGCTAGCCAAAGATTCAGATGAAGAAGCAAGTAAGCTCTATATGTCTGATGTTGAAAACCTTCAAGAGCTTTTTGATATTAGGCACCATTTGATCCATAACCCACACAAAATGAGCACTATACCTGATGAGAAAATCGAAGTTTTATTCGAATCAATGTATGGCTTTATCTTAGCCTCAGATTTTGCATTCACTGAATTTATAAATGCAAATTCTAAATCTGTAGAAATAAAAGACCGAGAGCCCGTTTTAGTTAAGTAGACTTCTCAGCCATAAGAAAACCGCGAACTATCGCGGTTTTTGCATTCTAGAAACTCCCCAATCCGAAGAACGATAATCACAGTATTGATGTGAAATAAGTACAATATCGATCTTCATTATGTATAATTGACACGTTCGTAAAACCTCCGGCTTGTTTCTTTTAACGTCAGTTAAGGCAACGAGCTATGGAACCATCCAAATACAAGTACCCTATTACGGCTAAACTGATACGTGATGCACGTTTACGTTCTGGCCTACAACAGAAAGACTTCATTTCTCAAAACAACCTTGAAATCACTCAAGCTACCTTTTCGCGTTGGGAAACGGGACAGGCGCAAGTGCCTGCTAATGTCCTGCTAAAGCTTGGCTTAGTTAGCGAGGCCATTGTCCTATGAGCTTCCTACACCTTGGCTTATTCCTCATGTTCCTGTTTGGCTTTTTATGGGGACGCGATAACTCTCTAAACCCTATTTCACCTTGTGAGTGCCCTCCTATGATTGTCTACGGTTGGGCGTTTGTTGGTGTGTTCAATTGGATTGGACTTAGCATAGGAGATTTCAGCCTATGAGCCTCAAAAAACAGTTCACCCAAATTATAAACGGCATCAAAGAATCGCGCCGCGTTCTCGAGGACGCGTCTCCAGATTGGCCGAAAATATCCCCTCTTAAATTGGTCGGTACCGTAAAGGAATACGCGATCACAAACTTCGAAGCTGCCCGCGATATCTTCGACAGCAAAGTGGCCGCGCTCGAAAACCTACAGCAGCAAATCGATGAACTACGCGAACAGCTCAAGCAGATTCAAGGAGAAGAACAATGATTCTAGGTTATGTGAAATGCACCGCCCCTAATTGCAATGAAGCGATGGAAGTCAGCCAATGCAGCGGTAAACGTTCGGCCTACCTAAAGGGACGTTGTCACGTTTGTAAGTGTACGGAGCAGCGCAGCAATCCCAATACTCAAGACTATCTAAAACAGCACAAGCCTTTAGAAGAGTTGAACCCTGCCCCTGTTGAGCAAACCGAAAAACTCGAAGTTCTGCAGGAAGCCCCGACCGAACCCCCTAAGAGTGATACAGAGCCGAAAGGTGTATCCAGTTTTATGTGCGCTGGTATCGGTGCATTCATTGGCTTAACCCTTGGTAAAGCCGTCACTGTTTTACGAGCTGTATAAGGACACCCTATCCATGAAAAAACAAAACACACCAGAACTCGATCAACCTGTCATCGATGCTGAAGAAATGGAAACGCACACAGAGCAAGACAAAAGCGAGTTCCTAGAAGAACTAGAAAGTGAGTTCGACCCTCAAGCCGCGTTAGATAAAGCAGACGAAAAAGCCGAAGCGGTAAACGCTCAACAGCTTGCGCTAGAAGCAACACAAGAAACCGTTCTTGTCGGTGTAGGCATGGCTGATTTCGCTGTAAAAGAAATGCTCGATGAACGTCTAGAGATTGGTGAAGACAACGCCCACGCATTAGCAAAAGCCGCAGCACCGGTGATTTTAAAATACAACGTTGCACCTCCACCCTGGGCGGTGAAATACAAGGAAGAGATTTCCTTGGGTATGGTGGCTCTCAGCATCACCGCTTCGCTCTACCTTCAGCACCGCAGCCTGAAAAAAGCCGATAAGCAAGCGGCCATCGATGCAGCTAACGAAGCGCAGAAAGAAAAAGAGCAACACACCGCTCATTAAGCCTTTAAGTGATACAAATCACACTTAATACATATCTAACCCGCTTGGTGTTAGGCATCTAAGGCACATAAAGCAGTAACACTAAGGCCGCCCACTTTCGGGCGGTCTTTTTTTAGGGTTAGATATGGAACCAATCAACAATAACAACGCACTTGATAACCACCATGCCTACATTGTCGGCATGTCGGGTTCGGGTAAATCGTCCTTAGCCAAAAAACTGCTTATCTCATCGACTGACCAAGTCGCCATTTACGATCCAAAACGTGAATATGACGGCCTTATCGTAGGCCGAAAGATTCGTGTTTATGGCAACTTACGCACGTTCGCCAGTGCGTTAATGGCCGGACGAGAAACTAAGCAAGGCTTTAAGATAGCTTATCGCCCCTCAGAGCCTTGTGCTAAAGACTTCGACCTGTTTTGCCGTGTAGTGTGGAGTTGTGGTGATGGGAAGCACAAGAAGCCACTCAAGGTCATTTGTGAAGAAGTCGCGGAGAACTCGACAAGCTCAGGTAAAGCAACGGGTTACCATGGCAAGCTGCTTCGCCTTGGTCGCTCTTACAACATTCACACCATCAACCTATTCCAACGTGGCCAAGAAGTACCAAAGACCATCATCGATAACTGTGAATATGGCTACATCATGCTAACGAAGACGCCCAAGAGCCGCCGATACTTAGAAGACCTCACCGGAATATGTGCCAATGAACAGGCTAAATTGGTCAAATTTGACTACTTCAAGCAATACGGCGTGGTCGTTGAAAAAGGCCGTATCCGTTGGTAAATGTGAAATAAATCACACTTAATGCATATCTAAGGTACATAACCATTAGGCATCGAAGGCACATAAAGCAGTACCAATAAGACCGTCCACTACCGGACGGTTTTTTATTGGAGCAAATCTAAGAATGAAATTGAATGCAAAAAACATTGGCATCATTGCAGGTATCGCGGCAATCGTTGCAGCGGGTATGGTCTGGGCGTCAAACAACGTTGACGCTGTCGAAGACACAATTGGTTAAGGGAGTTAGATACGATGTCGACTCCAACCAAACTTAACTCATTCACAGGTACAGGCTACGGTGAGAAAGCAACACTTACCCTACCTATCGGCCCTACTTACGAAGAGATTTTCCTAGAAACAAATCTCAGTGCCGCGCAGCTAAAACGCATCACTATCACATTGAACGCGGATGAAATTATCGTGCTCGATGGTGAGCTGATTAAGGCACTAGAAGCTTACAAAGGCCTAGCGCAAACTGAAGGCTTTTTCACAATTCCACTTGCTGATATCAGCGCGAAAACTAAAAACGGTGTTCGCTACACAGGCCTTGTGACTGAATCGGGCGATAACATCACGCTCGAAGTCGAAGTCGCAGCAACTAGCCAAGAAAATGCCCCCTCTATCCAGTTGCAAGCATGGGCTACCGTGTCGGCTCGTCAGGCCGTTCGTGTACTTGTGCCAAAAATCAAAAAGCAAACCATGCAAGCGTCATCGACTGAAAACGAATTTCTCGAATTGATTTCGGGTCCGTTGCAGTTAGTACGCCGCATGCACTTTATGAGCGGCGAAATTCACGCGCTTCAAATTCATCGTGATTTTGTGAAGGTGTTTGATTCTTCAAAAGCTCTTGAAGAAATGCGTGCCAAGCGTAATCGCCGTTTCTGGCAAGCCGATTGTTTCCACTTCGATCCAATCATGCGCGGTTTCTACATCGATGAGCTGTTTCCAACCGCACATAGTTCAGAGCTGAAATTTACGGTGAAGACCAAACAGCCTGTAGGTTCAATTCCTATCATCGTTGAATCGGTAGAAGTCGTTCGCCCTGACTTAGTGTAAGGAGAAGCGTTTGTCTTTTTTAGAAGATTTAGGGAATTTCGGTTCCGGCATGTTGGACGACGTGGGTGAAGGTTTTGGAAGCATTATCAAAACCGCCACCACAAGCGACCACTCAAAAAACGCAGCGACCACCCAACAACCGCAACAGCCAATCAAAGATAACAACGGCAACGCAGTGACAGGGTCACACAGACCACAAGACAACGACAAAACGTTGTTGTATGTGGGCGGCGGTGTCGGTGTCGCCTTGCTGCTAACGGTGATCGTTGTTGTCGCAACGAGATAAGGAGAAGGTATGCCATTAATTGTGGTGCTTCCCCTTCTTGCGGGTGGTCTTGGGTTTGGCGCGGGATTTTGGTCAGGCTCAAGTGCTACGAAACTATTAAAAGTCGCCGCTGTAGGTGGCGGCTGTTATATGGCTTATCGAGTCATTAAGGGGGGCAAATGATACCGGGTATCGGCGGCGGTTTAAGCGCGGGCGGCTCAATGCCTATCAGTGCAGGTGGCGGTGCGGCTGGACCAAGTGAAGCTACGGGTACTAACTCTATTGGTGGTGTTCGTAACGGCTCTATCAATTTTGGTGGCAGTGCGGGACAAAACCTTGCTCAAAACTTGCCAATGGTTCTATTGGCAGCAGTCATTGCGTGGGTGGCGTTTAAACGATGAAATTTATCTTAATGAAACCAACCCGCGCAGACATCAAAGCACAGTTCTCACTGATTAAACCTGCGTTTAATGGTGTGCACTGTGCGAAAGCTGAATACGAATTTTGCTGTGAATCCGTGAACAACAAGCAAGCGAGCTTTTACCACTTAAAGGGTAATGGTGTCTCTGTTCGCTTCGTTGGTTTGGTGAACAGTGACAACGAGTATTTGATCTTGGCCATGACTGGTAAGGGATTAATCAAAGCCGCTCCATACATTATTGAGGCGGTGAAATCTCAAGGTTATAAAGCCATTAAATATCATACGGTTCGTGCAGGTATGGCGCGTGTTCTTAAATCGTTTGGGTTTGCTGTCACAGGCAAAACGGAGCATGACTCTACCCTCACGCTGACATTGGAGGAATGCTAATGGGTGGCGGCGGTAGAAGTTCAAGTGCGAACACAACCAACACAACAAATACAAGCGGCACCAGTGCGATTAGCGGGGATAACCTTGGGATCGTTCTCTCTGGCATCAATGGCAACGTTGGCAACATTTCGATGACTGACCACGGCTCAGTAAGAGCCGCATCAGAAATCGCAAAAAATGCCATGAACAGCAACAGTGCCGCTATGAGAGAAGCATCAAAGCTTGGCTCTGACGCACTAAAAGCGAATGAGCGCGCCGTTGATAAGTCTCTGGACTTTGGGCGCGATGCGCTCAAGTCAAACGAAAGCGTGAGCAAAGAAGCTCTTAGATCCAATGAGAGTGTCAGTAAAGAGGCGCTTAAATCGAATCAAGAGTCGCTAAAGTCGGCATTGAACTCTGGACAAGAATCACTCGCTAAAGCCTTAGATTTTGGTCGTGATTCCATGAAAGAAAATGGCGATGTTAGCAAAAAGGCAATGGACAACATGCGACAGAACAGCGCAGAAACAACGTCCGCCATTAAAGCGATGGCTACGCAGTCGGGAGAAAACGCCCGAGCCGCTTTAGCCATGGCAGAAAATACCGCCTCACGCTCTCAAACAGGCAGTGCCGGAGAAATGTCAAAAGTCGCTATTGCTTTCGCGGTGGTGGTTGGATTAGGTCTGGTCACTATGGCCGTTAAGGGGGCGAGATGAAACAGCTAACCCTCAAGGCAAACGAAGAAAAACGTTTTGGTGTCGGTTCCGATAAATGGCTCATCGTTCGTGAGTCACAAGAGTACCTTTACGTTCGCAGTGACAACGGCGAAAAAATCCGAGTCGATGCGGGAGATACGTTAGATATCGCAAGCTTTAAAGAGCTTGAGATTATCAACCCTCACGCCTCATCGATTCGCGTGGTGTATCAGCTGACAAAGCGCGATCTAAAAACCACACCACCTGCACTAGTGAAGTTCGCCCAATCATTGGCCGTCAGTGAAATACGTTCAGTCGTGACCACTCGACCAGAAACGGCGCAACGCTTCATTAGTCGTGATCACTTGGTGATTAACCCAAACCAGAAGAAACGCTTGTTCAACGCTTCAGTCACACGACTTGAGGCCATTATCCAAAACATTAGCGATACGGAAGTAGAAACAATGCTTGGTGATAGCAACGTTTCCGCTGTAGTGGGTTTGCCGATTATGGGAGACAGAAAAGCTCCTGCAGGAATGACCGTTACAGGTGGTGGTGAACTTTGGGCGTATAACAACAGCAACACACCGTTAAAACTGGCAATGATGGAGGTTCATCGATGAGCCACCTTATGCCCCGTCGAGTGGTCGTGAAATGCGACCCACTCACAGAACATCTTAAAAACTTACAGCCTGAACAAGTAGACGCCCTGTTAATGATGCAAGGCATCTACAGCAATCAGGTGGCATTAAGCGCGGCCGTTGTATCGATACAACGCCACGCTTTCGAATCAGATAATGACGTTCACGAACTGGCCGACAGTGTGGCAGCGAATACGCTCCCTCGCCTACAGCACGTAGCGGAAGAAATGGAGAAAGAACTCAATGAGTGATTTTACGGCAATCGGGCAACTGGTGAATGAAGCCCGAAACCTACTAGATAGCATCAAGGGCGGTGCTATTCGAAAAATGGAAACGGCGTTTGATGCGCTCAAGTCATCTATTGCTAGTGAATGGAATGGCATCAAAACCAAGATGAACAATGAAGCTCTCGCGGCTATTGGTCGTGTAGATACACAAACCGTAATCAATGCGATGGGCTTTACCGCAGTGAACTACAACGGCGACTTCATTGATACCAACGAATTATCAGCTAATGCGCATGGTCACAAGAATGTTTACCCGATAGGAATGGGCGTTCGCGGTGGTCGCAACGATTGCTTCAAGGTCGAAGTCATTCCGGTCAAGTCAGGTGATGATCCAGTCATGCGCGATAGCGAAGCGAAAGCTCTGTTGGACTTCATGGGCATTGGTCGTGGTTCTAAGCACTTTTCAGGAAGTTTCAATATCTTGAAGATGACGGTTTTGGATGCCTCTTTTCAAGATTTAACGGGATATGATTTTTATATTCCTAATCAACATATTAAGAACAGCCCCACAGCAACGTTTCTTGCGTACACCAAAATTCAAGGTACAGCATCGGTTTCGTGGTTGGGGGCAGATACGGCGGGGGCTTGGAAACAAATTGCGAGTCATAGAACAAGCAGCAGCCCCGGTTCTTATACGCATGTAGATCTGAATTTCTCTAGTGCAAGTGTTGGGGATGTTATCTACCTCGCTTTGCCTACTGTTTGCGTAGGCCACTTTCCTAAATCTAAAAAACATGGGCAGTTGTACAGCCCAAAAACTGAGCTTATCCGAAAGGTTAACGCTCTTCATAAAGCTTAAGGAGTTGAGATTATGACAATGTTAGTTGTAACCACCCGCGGCCTTGTTGCTGAAGAATGGGTTGAACATATTGAGAAGCGTGACCGCCTTATGGTTGATGCTGATCATCTCGTGAATACAGCTATGGATATGGAATTAGATGTCACTCCATTTCGCCAGTATCGCCAAGCTCTACGCGATATCCCTCAAACGTTCACTAATCCGGAAGATGTGGTATGGCCTCAAAAACCATCATTGCCGCAAGCGTCTGCATAATTGGGGGGCTAGCCTACATGACATATAGAAAAACTCTGCCGCGTGGTGTGCGTAACAACAACCCGCTAAACATTCGTGAGTCCAAAGGTGATCGCACTCAGTGGGACGGTGAACACTTGCTCGACCTCGATAAAAGCTTCGAAGAGTTCAAGCACCCTGTTTATGGGTTTCGAGCGGGGGCGCGTGTTCTTCGCAGCTACTCACGACAAGGTTTTCGAACCTTGAGCGAAATAATCAACCGTTTCGCACCGTCAATTGAGAACGATACCGAGCTGTATATCAAACACGTTAGTGAATGGACAGGCATCGGGCGCAACCAGGTTGTCGATGTTAACAACAACGAACAGCTGGCAAAGCTCTTACATGCGATGAGTCGTAAGGAAGTCGGTAACTATTACGGTTTAAGCATGGCGCGTGAAGGAGTTGCCATGGCATGACCAAAGAAGACTACAAGAAAATAGCAATTACCGTTGTGGGTGGCGTTCTCGCCGCCTACACCATTAAGTTTTTAAAAGGAAAAAAACTACTATGAAAACGTTTTTAAAAGAGAACCTTTGCATCGACCTTGACCAACCATCCACAAAAAAAGGCATTGCCTTAGTCGGTGCAGGTATTGCCCTAGCCACAGGTAACCCAGAATTTCTAACTGCAACGGTTACAGATGCAGGTGTTCAATATGGCGGCTTAATTGGCACGGTTGTACCGCTAGCCATGGGACTATGGGAAGCCTTTCGCAAAGAGTGGGACTAATGGAGTATCAAACTATATTAGTGTTTGCGCTTAGTTCGCTTTTCTCTGGAATCGGTGTCGGTATGACATTAAAAACTGATGTGAAATGGCTACGGGTTATGCTCGAAAAGATGGACGAGCGTGTAACGAGATTAGAAAACAGATCATGAAACGTTATTATCTAGTGGTTATACCGGTTCTATTGCTTAGCTCTATCGGCGTCTATGCCAGTACTAAGCGTAAACGAAACTTCACAGACTATGATGCAAGTAAGCTACCAGATCCTAAAGGTAATAAGATCCCAAACCTAAGCAAGTTTATCGATCAATTATAAAGCTCGTTTCTACGAGCTTTATTTTTAACGGTGCGTTTAATCTCTTGCTGCTTAAGCTTAAACCGTCTCTTTTTTTTTCGCCTAAATTGAACAACATTAGACGCCGTTTCAAAACTCATCTTGATATCTAGCTCCATGAGGTCATACGCTGATAATTCACGCCCCCCAGGAGTGTAGAGAATATCCCCCCGAATCTTAAAGCCTCTCCATGATTTCGAAGTCGGCAAGTATCCACGGTGCATAACTAAGAGCAATCGAATAACTGACAAAGGCCAGTTCCCCTTTGCTTGCCAGTTCTTAACGGTTTGAGGCGTTACACCAAAATAGGTGGCAGCCTCATCTCGCCCGTCAAAATGCCATAACAGCAGATCATTAACCTGATTGATGTACAGACCGTTATTGAATAGCTCGTCTTTTATCTTATTTTTCATGTGATCTAAGTCTCATTTTTTATAAATGGACGAAAATCATATTTTTCTACTAGTTCAGTCGCAATCAACATAAGAGCTTCATATATATAAATATTTACATTTGTGAGAAACCTATCACTGCTCTATTTGGGTTGTACTGATTATTTAAACATTAGTGCAACAAATTTTACATAAGAAGCCATAATACGCAGTTGGCTTGTAAGCGCAAAGTTGTAATGTCACTATTTTCCAAAGTTATTCTTATCATCGTTTCCCCTTAATCCCTTAATACTACTGGCGCCTCAAGCATATTGAGTTCACCAGCATTCTCTAGACGCTCTTTTAACTCAATCATTATACGTGTGGCCAACATCTACATGATTCGTTTACACAAAGCCGATCAACGAGAACATTTGTTCCACCTGTCTGCTTACATCTGTTTTGTACTCATGATTCAGCGCGCTGTGTGTAAACCCTGTGGGCATTGCTGTCGTTTCTTTTTCAGGTTTTACACACGCCACCGTATTTCTTGTTGGCTACACACGTTGAATTCTGTTTTGTGTTATCCACTAAGCCAGTTAAGTTTTCTCACACGAGCTCGTCTGTAAGTTTCCATGCTGAATTTTTTTAACTCAACTTGCAGCTCGCAATAAAGTTAGTGTTTGTTGGTTAGATTATTGGATTACTCTGTGTGTTCCTCAGATCTACATAATGTCATGAACAGACTTGTTCAAATCGGTTAAGTCACTTTACCTAAACCACAAACATCCACGCTCGCGGTTACTTGCCGTTAGACTATCGTTGGAATGGATTTAAGGTGCACTTTGACCGTGCTACCTTGATCACGCCTGAACGACGCGAGTTTAATCCGAAAGAATTGCTCAGTTTTGCGTATTAGCGCGACGAACATCGTCAGCTCGTTGAACGCCACGGTCGAATTGATTCCCCAAAGTTTTACCCACCTAAGGAGCATCCGTTGCCATTTCGTGGCGGTCGCCGCATGCCAGCGAAGCCTTGGGTGCCCACCAAATTAAAATAAAACCAGGTACAACACCCACAAGCAATAATATCACTCGCTCTCCAGGAATCTTGATTGGACACCTAGCCTACTTCGCCTAGGACAGCTAATGACAAAGTGTGTAACAAACATTTTGATGTTAATGGTTACTACCAGACAACCGCTTGAATAAACGACTTATATTTCTGCTATTTCGCCTCGCTTTTCGTTTTTGTACTTTCTAAAAACGGCTACACTTCGTTGACTGTCAGTTATATTGCACTTGTCTAGGCGAGCTTCGCTCAGCTCACTACCAGTCAGATTAGCACCTTGTAAATTTGCATTTGTAAAATCAACCCCGACAAGGTCAGCGTTTTCAAGGTTAGCGTTCTCGAGATTGACTTCACTTAGAGTTGAACTTTTTAAATTCGCATGATCAAGGCGAGCGTTGCTTAAGTTTGCTCCCGATAATAATGAGGTCTGAAGCTTTGCTTCTGTTAAACAAGCCTCAGTTAAATCAGCCCCTTTCAAGTTTGCTTTACTTAGGTTTGCCATTTTCAGGTTTACATTTTTCAAACTCGTACTGTTCTGTTTTCCAGTACCATGAATTGAAGTAGTTAGTTGCGCGTCTATTAAGTTCGCTTTACTCAAATTTGCATTATCAAGAAGTGCACCATTTAAACAAGCCCCTTCAAGGTTTGCTTCGCTTAAGTTTGCACCTTTAAGATTAACGTTTTGTAAGTTCGCTCCTTGAAGATTCGCGCCCCGTAAATTTGCACCGTCCAATTTTGCATTATCCAAGTTAGCCCCTTCAAGGTTTGCTTCGCTTAAGTTTACCGAATTAAGCGATGCGTTCTTTAAGTCACTATGATCCAAAGAAGCATACTTTAGATCAAAGTTGGCTAGTTGATTTTTATTGGCAATCTCAAATCCGGTCAATAAGCACCCATTCCTTTCATTAAAAAACAACCCAACTTTAGATTTATTAACCGTTTTGATGAACTTAACCATATTATCAGTTTTATTAAATGGGTCACCTTTGTCTACAAGGATACCGATCTCTACGCCATAAACTATTAAAAACTCTCTAATGCTTAAATGAGAAAATCGAAATTCGCCATATGAATTTCGATTTAATAGAGAATTTGTGCCAATATCAATATGATCTATCCCTTCAATAACTCGCTCCACCGAGTCTTTTAATAGGAGAATATGTGATTCACGGTGACATAATTGCTGAATATGTTTCAAAGCTACTGTATGAGTATTATGTCTTTGCATTGTTTCTGCTAGCCAAATGCAAGCTTTAAGCAAGTCTTCTTTATTGATATTTTTATCATGATGCTGTCTTAGCTTAATCACTTCACGATTTAACCATGTATCTACTAAACCTTTATATAGCTCATACTCTGTTGCCCCTTGTCGGTGGCTTTCCAGTAAAGTTTCAACATGTGACAACAAAAAAGGTCGAAATTGAAGCGAGCCTATGCCTTTGATTGACTGTTTTGCATCGCGCTGCTTAGGGTCATCAAAACGGTTCAATATGAACTTCAAGTTTCTGGGATAACGCTTCTCTAGATATGCGTCGACCTGTTCATTAGTAAATAAGGAAAGATAAATCAAAGGGCAATCGTAGTTATTAAACGATATTTTGCCCATGGTGTTAAATGCAGATTCTGCCGTTTCAGGAAAGAATTGTGTACGACAAGTTATGATTACCCTGTAAAAACAACTAGTTGCTTCTAGTATCTTAGTTAATCGATCACTTGTGCCACCTTGCTTACATTGGGTATCTTCGTCTAATGAATCTAGTAAGAGTACAGTTTTAGTCTTATTTTCGATTTTGCTAATATCACTTAAGGTCGTGGCTCCTAACTTTAGCAACTTACATTCGTAATCTTTCGGCCAGAAAGCCATCAAGTGACTAAGTTTGACCATCATCATCAAGGAGGTTTTCCCCATACCAGCATCGGCGAGGATAAACATCTGACTAGCACCGTCTCTAGTCAAAATATTCCGATTTAAAAACTTGTTTATAGTTTCAAACACTCCAGCTCTTATTGATGAAATTGTCTCATCTTCAAGCTCATCCGCAGGGTTAACCTGCTGACAATTTGGTTGAATATAAAACTTTGCAAGTTCTTCACAATTACCAAATATATCATTAATTCTAACTAATTCTTTATTTCGCTTATCAACATTATTTTTTAATACTTTAGTTAGAACTGTTAATAGCTTAGTAGCCATTTTTGTAGAAATAAAACTAGTTGCTTCCATGATTCACCGACTGTTGCCAAGAGTTTAATTATATAAATTCAATTAGTTTGTTACTTATTGTGTAACTTTCGTGCTGAATCAGTTAGCTCTTGTGATAACTTCCACATTGCGTCTGTCGCTGAACTTATATATTCAATGGACATATCTAGTTGTGGCCCATTTAATGAAACTCCTGGTATCTCGTCAAAATTCTTTGTCGCATTCGGAATCCCACCATTATGAACCCAATCATTTCGGATAAATCTAACTTCATTTTCAAGCTTATCAAACGCACTCTCGAATTGTTCAGAAGTTTCAGTCAACAGGCCAAGATCTTTATAACTTTTAACAAGGTGACTTAAGTCACTTCCTGATTTCTTCTTAGGTAACTCTGGGGAGTGCCCCATTTGTTCGGCAATGTTTCGATAAAACTTTTTCAATTCACATTCAAAAACAGCCCAATTTGTAACCAACATCGACTGACGTTGGTACATAGGCATCAATTTTGTGAATATAGCTTTAAAATCGTACTCTTCTTCACTTACACCAGCAATATGTGATATTTCAATCTCAACAACTTCACCAGGATCATCCGTATACTGCTGCTGAAACATGTTTTTTGTGTATGTCTCAACGTGTTCATCTATATTACCTACAAAGCTATCAGTAAGTTCGGCCTGTTTCGAATTAAAAGCCTGAACTAAACGTAACTCTTCAGGAGAAAAATAATATGGGATCTGTCTTAACATGTCATACCTATAAATGAAAACAGCTACGCAGCATTTTGCTTCTTAATAATGCTACCATCTACCTTAAACATTGAAGCCCAACCTTAAACTAATAACGTCAAGCAGTGGGAATCACCCCTAAGTGCACTTTTAGATCGGTTTATCCATTATAATATTGCTTACAAGATGGACACTTATGATTCCCGAATCTACTAAATGTACCCGAAACTTTACTTAAGCGGACTTGTTGATTTTTAGTTTCGTAACAAGCAGAACAAAACGGCCCGTCATCATTAGAGCTATAGTAAGCAAAACCTCTAAAATCTAGCTGATTTAGATTACCGCCTTGAGAGTTCTTCAATTCGTTCATTTCGATTTTCATTTGGGAGTTTTGTTCGATGACCTCAGCTAATGCAAGCTTCGTATCAGCTAACTCCAAATTTAAGTCAGCTAAAATATTCTTAAACTCAGCGTCTTCGATATTCTTGCTTATTTCTCTTAAACGCTTTGCCAAACTGATAGCCTGGCCAATTGAACCTAACACGTCACTCATTGATTGCTCCGATTTCAATATATCTAGGGTTGTTTTTAAAATTTGGTAGGTGCTTACCGACACTCACTTCGAATTAACGAACAATGGCACACGTTTATGAACCAGTCTCAAAGCGTTTGTTAACTTTCATTGTGATGAACTATAAACCTAGCTCTTTCATAAAGTTCATCGAAAGTGATTATCTCTGGATTTATAGTATTTTTCCGAAACAACTCAAATGACCTCAGCTGATCTTTGTTTACGCCATGCTCTCCAGAAAACTCCTCGAGGCTACCTATTACAAGAAATGATTTAGGTTGGTAGTTGTATACTTCCTCTCCAGTAGGGTTACCAGATGAATCATCTAGGCTTATCTTCGTTGAGAGGCTATCAACAGCTAAAGCCACTGTTCCCTGAACTTGAGCAACAGCCCCTGCAAGTTCTTTCGAAGGAGCCCAGCACCCAGCTCGATAAGGCTTAGTATCCAACAGTTTTGTTGTATGAATTTTAATTTCAACAAAACAGAGATTTGAAATGATACCTTTGGTTTTCATCAAAGCATCTACTCGTTTACCATGATCAACAATACTATGACCTTGAACCACTTGTTCAAGCTTTTTATCATCTAAACCTGAGAGAAATAGATAACCTAACCCATACCCAAATATCCATTCGTTTTTTTCAAAATACTTTTGCCACAACCCTTCATCTTTGGTGTTTTTCTGTGCTTTAAGTTTGGAAAAATACTGCTCATCATTTAACAAACGTTTAAACACCTCAATCTGCTTTTTTCGATACCCTACAGATACTATATCCTGTGTTGTGATTTCTGAGCGCAATACTTCCGCGAATAGTTCATGGTTATCGTGTAACAACGTTTTTGCCTGCGAATCAGATAAAGTGATTCGACTTAAGTCTTCATCTGTAATATTTACTGACCCACGGTGTGTAAAATTGATAGCTTGAATATTTCGAATAAATTCGACTAGTTTACCGATTTCATCGCCAACAAATGAAAAACTTGCATTGTGAGGCTTATCTGTTGCAACACTATATCCCTGAATATTTAGAACAAAAATACCTTTCGTATCTTCGAAAAATTTTGCGGTAATATATGATTTGGCGTTAGTTTTATGGCGAATTACCGTTTCACCTTTAATCGTGCCAAATGCATAGGAGTCAGGGGATTCAATCAATTTTGAAGCGATTCTAATTTTTCTTTCACCGATAAACTGATTAAGGCTAGGACTGATATATGTCTTACCTTCAACTGGGTTATCATAATTATCCATATATTACCTAATCCTCCTAACCTTAAAGAAAGCTAAAGCCGCATCAAGCGGACAAAAATAGTGGGTTAAATTGTGTAACGAAACGAAGAAAAAGCTATCATTTTTTGTTCCGTTTAAATGCTTTGTCAGCACTGTTCTTGTTGGACGAGCTTTCCTTTTTTAAAGATGTAGGTACCATTTTCTGACTTCATAGTACTTAAACAATTTGGACATTTTTCGCTAGCAGATAAAACACCATTAACTGTTATATCAATGTTACCTACTTCTGGAACCATATCTCCTTCAAGACAACACACTTCACATGAAACTTTAACAGATGTGATATCTCGAGACTTTGTTGCAATAAACCCTTTAGCTTCGGGAATTATATAATTACCTAAGGAAGGCTGCCCACGACTTGCTGAGACCGCTCTATATGTGTTACTAACTCCACCAATAAAAGCTAATACTTCATCGAAAGCTTCTCCATCTTTGAAACCAACCCAATGGTTTCCATTATCGTACCAATACTCTTTGCCAGCTACACAGATAGCTCTTATATGTGCGAAATCATCACCGTATTGTTTTCTATAACGCTCAGCTTCATTTAAGCCAGTTCCTTTTAAATCAGAGTTCAATGCAAAGACTACTGACCTGATTTTTTCAATAGAATGGTGCTTTTCTTTTCCTTGTTCATCTTTAAGTCCAGGGAGGTACGAAAAGTTTGTAGCTAAATCCTTAGCGCTATCATGTGCCATACGAAGTTCTTTTGCATTGAGTGTGGTTTTGACTTCTATCGTATATAAAACAGACTCGATAGGAAAAATCCCCAATTTGTCATCTACTAAAACAGGAGGAAGAATAGCTTTATTGTATAGAATAATGTCTAGCTGACCTGACATTTCACCAGTATAAGCATCAATTATTTGTCCTGTACCAACTCCAATATCGGCGGGTAACAGAGGTTCGAACAATTGACTAATCAATAACTCAAGAACGGTACCTTTTACACCTTGATGAGAGAATCCAGATGCGGCTTGAGCTTGCGAAATCGCGGATATCACTTTAGATCTAAGTAACTTTTGGTATTGATTACTTACTGCCATTTATGAAATACCTCTGAAGGGCTAACAGCTATTTGATAAATAACTCTACAGTCAAATACAGAATCATTCTATCTAGCGTGATTTATTGGAACGAATTATAACCATTAACCTTTTTTATAACAGTGATTTAAATCATCAGGTGTGCAACTAAATGCTAAAATGATAGGCTCATAAAGATAAAATATAGAAAAAGCCACTTTTGTCAGAAAATGGCTCTTTTGATTAGTCGATTTTAGCGGCGCTTCTTGTAGCGTTTGCGCGTAGTGTTTGCCCTAACCACTCGCCCATTTCTAAGCGTGTAGCCCTTCATTAACTGGCCATTTTGCTTGCGGCCTTTGCACTTATAACCTTTCTTAGCCATTGGGATCCTCCAATTTTCGTATCCGTTGCTCTTGGTCTTGTTGCACTCGTTTTATCCAGTTGATGTCTGTTTTCAGGGCTGCAATCGTGCCAAGGCTTGAGACTCCACCGGTAATAAGTGCAATGATTAACGCATCGAGGTATGCCATCACTTCGTTTTCCATCGAGATGCGTAGTATTCAAGTAGGTATCGCACCATAGCGCGCATGCCCAGCGTATCGACCACAACAGCACCGACGACAAACCAATAAGGGTTAGGGATGTTCTGCAGTGCATTGAAGCCTTGTTCGACATATGGCGCGTAATTAGGAATGAAAGATAAGATGAGTGGTACGAACGCTCTCATAGACAACAAAGTGTTTCGATAAAACGAACTCCAAAAAGTGACACTGCAACATAACCACCCTCCACTTTAATTGATGGACAGTCGTTATCACGCCATAAAACTCGTAAACACCACTCTGATTACAACAAACCGAGCCACTTCAATTTAACTGTATAAATATACAGTCAAACTATTACCCCCGTAAAAACCGCACTTATTGAGTAAATAACATTCAGAATCAAGGGGCTGCGTTCAATTTTTAAACTTGAATTTGGTCTAATGGTCCGCATTCCTGTATAACCGTCAATTCTGGGTCAGTTTTGGGTATAGCTATTTTATCAATGCTAATACTCTAATCTCCGATTGCGCCAACTCTAAGGCATTGCGCATTACATTCGAATCACGTGTACGGGTTAGTATCATGAGCGACAAAGCATTCCGAAAACTCAACATATTCCTTTCGATTTTTTGCCTAGCAATCACGCTAGTGTCGTTGATCTCATTTAATACGCTCATGAATAAAAGCTACGTTATTACGCCAGACAAATACCCTACACGCGTTAACACAGACAGAGACCACGATGGTGGCACCGTAGGTTCATTACATAAGTCAGAAGATGGAATTGAGTTACAGTGTGACTTTGAAAGAACCTATAGCTTACCCTTCTGTGAAATTGAATTCGTTATATCGACACAAGGTAAAGGGCTCGATCTCTCTACGTTCGATTCGGTCACCATTAATATGGATTACCAAGGCCAAGAAGACCCAAGGTTTCGCTTCTACATTCGTAATTACGACAAGAATTACAGCGTGAAAAGCGATGCTATGTCGAACAAGTTCAATCGCTTAGACTTCTCATTACCAGATAAAAACCACATCGACTTAAACTACTTCAATGTTCCTTTCTGGTGGATTGATCATTATAACCGCCCTGTTTCTGATAGCGCTGTAGACATTACGAACGCGGTATCTGTTGAACTCGGGCTTGGTGCCAGCACGCTTGCTGGGCATCATTCACTTAAGATCTCGAGCATTGTTTTCCACGGTAAAGTCATCAGCAAGGCTTTGCTAGGTGAGCTATTGGTTGGACTATGGGTGATATACGCGATCTACTATGTCGCTTGTGCTTTACATATTGCACAACGAAACAAAACGCGTTCAGCACAGCAACAACGCCATTTAACCCAAGAAATTGAAGAGCTAAAGGTAAAGGCCACAACCGATCCGTTGACCGGATGTAGAAACCGAACCGAAGCGTTAGATGCCTTCTATGATTTCGAATGGCTGGCGCAACAAGGAAAAACGATTCACATCGCGTTGTTTGATTTAGACTATTTTAAGCAGATCAATGATCAACATGGCCATGAAGTGGGTGACAAAGTACTTATTCAGTTTGTCGCAACGGCGAACAAGAGCCTTGGTGAGCAGTACTTGCTTTATCGCTGGGGTGGTGAGGAGTTTCTACTCGTTTGCCTGGAACAAACTGCGCTACAGTGTAACGAATCTATCGATAATTTTTACTTAGCAATGGAGCAAAGCCCTTGGCCTAAAGCGCTTAAAGTCACGGCTTCGACCGGAGTAACGCAGCTTAAGGAGCATGAATCGATACGTGCTGCCATCAAGCGTGCAGACAAGGCACTTTACCAAGCGAAAGACAACGGACGAAACCAAGTCGTTACGTTTTATTAAGGCTCGCTAGACTGGACCGCAGCTACTCAATCAACAAGCCATTAATACCCAGTCGATATCTACTCTCCACTTAAGCACCCATCAAATTGTTAACCGCTGACTAAACAAGCCCATAAGCTTTGCTGTCTCATCAGAACTCAAATCGATTCGTATGCCTATAAGCGCGCTCTCACCATCTGCTATAACACCATCTGCTATAACACCATCTGTAATAACGCCATCAATAGCATTCTCAGGTTGATACTTATCGTTCCTGAATCGCTCTATAAACCGCTCTTCCGTACGCCTCTAAGCTTCCTAACCACTTGTTTTAAAAGTCCACACATTTGGCTAGTAAAGCGCGCTCTAACCAGTGGTAAGTCACTCGCGGTATCGGTTTTGAACATTACCGTCGCTACTTATCTCGCACTGTTTTTAGATGAAATCCTCATTTGTCTGCTTGTGAACATTCATACACTCGTATCCGCTAAAAACAGAAGTCACAACGTCACTAGCCTTAAAAAACGCCATATATTGAACCACTTAGACATGGTGACATAAATACTGACACCTAAAATGGCAATTGTTTTGCTTTCAGATCTTACTGTAATTTAATTACAAATAGAAACCGAAAAAAGCTTACAAAGTGGATTACTCCGCTGTAACTTACTGAATAAGCTAGATTTAAGGGTTTTGATTAGGTCGGAATTTAGGGTAACTAAAGAGTGGGTATGTACGAGATAATCTACTAGAGGGTAATATATTTAGTTATAGTGCACTAAGGCGCTAAAAAAGAAGGGCTGATGCCCTACTCTTCTTTATTACTCATTTCTTCACGAATTTGCTCAGCAACGATTTTGATAGCTTGTGCTGTGCTGATGCCCTGAGTCATCATTTCTTGAATTCGTTCAACAGCTTTCTGTTGCTCTTCGTGAGAAAGGGTTGGTAAGTCGTTTAGCATGCTCTGCTCCTTTATTTAGGAGCAGAACTATATAAGGACTGTTAGTAACTAGCAAGGAAATTGATTGAAGCACCCATTGCATTTTCGTTTGTGTAGTTCGCACTTAGATCTAACTGGAACAAGTTAAGTGGTGAGATACCAATACCGGCTGTGACTGTTCCTTCCGAATCAGAGTAAGCTAGGTTCTTGTAGTACCCTCCCCTTAACTTAAGCTGACGCAGAAGATCAACTTCAGTACCAACACGAATCATCTGTTCGTTATCATCAAACGAAGTAAACTTCTCAGTCTCATTTAGGTCGTAATCAACACTAAACGAAAAGTAATCCGATACGATGCCTGCACCAACCGTATACACAGGCTCTAGTTGGTAAGTGTATTTACCACCGACTTGGTGTGTCGCACTACTTGTGCTGCTGTTAAGCGTTCTCGTCGTATCTTTGGTTTCTATATCTCTAGAGATCAAATTAGTTGCTGCAACACCTACTCGGAACGGGCCGAAGAACCAAAGTGCACCAGCATCCATGTTGAATGCTGTATCACCATCACTATTTTCTCTCACGTCAGATAAATCGTAATCATTAACCGATGCAACATAGTTGTACGTGTAAATACGTTGGATTTTAGGTGTGATACCAAATGAAATGTGTTGGCCCATAAAGGTTTGGTATTTTGCTAGAGAAAGCCCGACTTCTGCTACACCGATTGAAACCGCTTCAACTGTAGACAGTTCAACTTTGTCTTCATCTGAACCTGTCGTGTAAACGTTAGGAGTCGCAAATGATTCTGTATAGGCTTTAGCGAAAAGGTTGGCTGCAACAAACTGATTAGGAAGCGCAAATGCGACAACACCACCCAGTTCAACATTAGCTTGGTTGCCATCAAGATTATTAAGCGCTGCGTCCAGGTCTGCAGTATTTGACGCATCAACGACGCTATCGATATTCGATTTCATATCGTTAGGGTCATTATAGCTACCGCCAAAACTTGGCGTAATCATGCCCATATCATCGTTACGACGATAAATAGCAACAAGTGCCGGGTTATAGAATGGAGCGGTTAGGAAGTTTGCTGAAACAACACCAACACCACCCATCGCATCACCACGCGCTTCAATGGCGTAGTTTGCTGCTGAAAGAGGAAGACTGGCGAATGCAATTGATGCTGCGAGTAGTTTAGTTGTATTTTTCATGCCGTTTATCTTTGTTAGATCCCTTACATAGTTAACGGCACAATTTTAAATTACTTTAACTCTTCTTCGCTAGAAATATCATAAGTTTTACTGATAGTTTGTGCTTGTTCTATCGCTATGTCGCCTTGCCAGCGTGAATGAACCATTGATACCGCCAAAACGTAGCGATCATTTGGAAGTTCTTCGCCAGTTAGGTTCATTGGATAATCAGATTCATAGCTCTTGCCCCACACCTGCTCATAGTGTTCATCGACATAATCGTACAAACCAATTTCGAGTTTAGGAAGAGGACAATAAGGGTTCAGAAGTTCTTTTTTATCGATTCGCCAGGTGTCTTTTGAAGACCAGCGAACTTGCTGACGCATTGCAACTTCACCAAGGATAATCCAAGTACTCCAAGAATTTCCACTATCGCCTTTCACACTTAGACGATACAAACCCGATTCTAGTTGAGACGCTAAATTGTAACGCTTTTGGAAGAGGCTCACCGCTGCGTTATTTACGACTTCATTTTCTTTGGTGAACTCACTATCAGATGACACAACCTTATCGACCCATTTTTCGAAGGTTATGTCTTTAATATCATTTTCGGACTCAACATTAATTGCGACACGAAATGTATCTCTGCCGGGACTTTGAATAACGTGTCGTTTAACGACGACTGAACTGATCCAATCTGGCAGTGTTTTTCTTGTGAGGGTTTTACCACAATCTTTGTTCAATGCTTGATCGAACAGTTCATTGAGGTGTTCTTCTCGTGATTGAGAAGAGTTGATTTGCCAAACTTCCACTAGTGAATCAAACATCTGAGGTAAATCATTATCCAATAGATGTTTATGTACTTGAGTCAAAGTATCGCTACTCTTGAACCAATCCGCTGCTTGCACGGTATTCGCCACGCAAGACAACATTAATAGTGGAAGTAAGGCTTTTTTCATTACGCTTTCATCTTGTAACCAACGCCACGAAGCGTTTCAATTTCTAGACCTGGTAGCTTCTGTCTTAGTTGCAGAACGTGCGTGTCTACCGTACGTGTTGTTGGGAAATGGTTGTAACCCCATACATGGTCAAGTAGCTCATCACGTGTGAAAACACGGCCAAGGTTACTTGCCAAAAATAGCAACAGGTCAAATTCAGTACGCGTTAAAGTAACTTCCAGTTCATTGAAAAACACTTCACGTGTCGCTTTGTCGATAACAAGATTTTGAGCCATTACTTTTGATGCATCTTGATCCTCAGCATCAGGAAGGCGTAACTGCGCACGGATTCGAGCAAACAGTTCAGCTTCAGCGAAAGGCTTAGTTAGGTAGTCGTTTGCACCTGAATCTAGGCCCGCTACTTTGTCTTTTACTGTTACGAGAGCCGTTAGCAAAATAACAGGGATGTCTTTCTTTTTCTTCCAACCTGGAAGTGAATCTACTGAGTCACCATCAGGAAGTTGACGGTCTAGAATCACTAGATCCGCTTGTTCCCAATAGCCTTCAACTTCAGAGATCAGTTCTGCATGCAAACATTCATATCCAGCTTGCTCAAGGCTAACTAATAAACCGTCAGCTAAATTTTTATCATCTTCAACGAGAAGCAATGTCTGTTTCACAAGGTATCTCCAAAATAAATGTTGTTGGGGGGCCAATAAGCGTCATGTGACCGCCCATTTTTCCGACCATAGATTCCACTATCGTCAGACCTAAACCGAGTCCACTCTTACTTACGAATGGCTTTCTTAGTTGCCCCCAATCTTTGCGAGACAAGTCTCCATTATCTATAACTTTGAATGTCAGCTTCTTGTCAGAAGTATTCAGTTCTAGTATCACTGGAGCGACACCGTATTTCACGGCGTTTCTGATCAGGTTGTCGATACACGTTCCTAACCAATATACGTTTACTTTTGCAGCAATATCTTTGTTTACGCGAAGTTCTATACCTGGAGCAAAGTCTTCTTCAACTTTGTATTGAAGCCACTCCTCCACACTTGGTACCCACTCTGTCGCCAACGGTTGGTTGTCTGATTGCAAATAGTCTTTGCTTGCTTCTGCCAACTGCCTCAAACGGCGCGTATCTTCGCACAGCCGACGAAACTCATCATATACTGATTCAGGCAAGTGTTCGAACTCTCGTCTGAACCCTTCAACCGTCAATGACAAACTCGCAATCGGCGTTCTTAATTCGTGCGTTAGAATTTGAAGAACCAGCATACGGCTCTTCATCTCTTGTTTCTTACTGTTCCAACGGTAAATCGCCCAACCCAAAACAAGCATGATGTTGGCAATCACCAAGATAAACATGGCAACTTGCAGAAGCTCTGAATGATCTTCTATTTCCCAACACACATTGCCGCGTTGTACGAAGCAACTTTTACCTTCCGAAGACAAACTGAACGATAAACCAGAAAGTGTTGCGTTTTCATTCCAAACTGATTCTTTGTACAGGTAGTACCTATCGCCGCGCTTTACCCACATTTCATCGAGTTCTACAAACATACTCGCGCCCGCTAGCAGCGCGGTGATAGCTTCACTGTCCATTTGTTGTAAGCGAGACAACAGTTCGTCGTGTTCAGTGTTTGGACGCTCTTGAATATGCATAAAGCGTTTCAGAGAGTCGAACTTTTCTGGGTATTTCTCTACGTATCGTGCGGCATAAGAGCCACCACCAGGGTGAATCAAGCCACTGCGGCTAAACCAACGATCTGAAAGCTTGGTACCTTTACACATCGCACGAGTAAAAACTAAAGGCTCTGTAATCAACGGACTTAGCGGTAATTTCCCGCTACAAGTCTTTGATAACTGGTATAAACGCTGGATATCTTTTAACGGGTACTCTGCTGTTTGTGGCAGCATTGACGACGGCATGATCAAGCGTGTTGGATAATCAGCCTGCAGCACTCGAATATCATAAGATTCGATGGCGGTTTCATGATCAAAGAGTTTGGTGAAATTATCGATACGCTCGGGTAAAGAGTCAGCAAATGCATTTGCTGACACAGATAACGTAGCAATAAGAAGAGAAAATGTTCTTTTGATGATCACAAACCAACGCAAATTCATATAGATCAAACAAATATATACCATTCACTATCAAAGATAAATTTTTAACCGCATGAAAAACAATAGTAATGGCGAGTTATAACAATAAATAGCATCATATTAGAATTGTGTTGCACAAGCGTACTCACAAGTTTAGTGGATTAATCCAACGATCATTCGAACACGTTTTGCTTTGGTTTCTTTACCCTATTATTTGTGGGTTTGGGTTAAGACAAGTTCTGAGGATCAAAAAAAGGAGCTCAAATGAGCTCCTTATCGAGTTATTACAGATTTCTTAGAGGTGATCTCTATAGATGCTCTAAGATGCTTAGACAGCTCTTTTTAGCATCACCAAACAGCATTTGCGTATTCTCTTTGAAGAACAGTGGGTTTTGCACACCTGCGTAACCTGTGTTCATCGAACGCTTGAATACGATAACATTCTGAGCATTCCAAACTTCAAGTACTGGCATACCAGCAATTGGGCTGTTTGGATCTTCAAGTGCTGCAGGGTTCACGGTGTCATTTGCACCAATAACCAATACAGTATCTGTCTCACTTAAGTCGTCGTTGATTTCGTCCATTTCAAGAACGATATCGTATGGCACTTTCGCTTCAGCAAGGAGTACGTTCATGTGACCCGGTAACCTACCCGCAACTGGGTGGATACCAAATCGAACATTGATGCCCTGCGCTCGTAGCTTCTCAGTGATTTCATGCACTGGGTATTGAGCTTGAGCTACAGCCATCCCGTATCCTGGGGTAATGATGACTGACTTTGAGTTTTTCAACATGTCAGCTACATCTTCAGCTGATGTTTCGCGGTGTTCACCCTGCTCTTCATCGCCATCAGACACCACCACTTCTTGGCCGAATCCACCAGCAATAACGCTAATAAACGAACGGTTCATCGCCTTACACATGATGTAAGACAGAATCGCACCTGACGAACCAACCAATGCACCTGTTACGATAAGCAGATCGTTTGCAAGCATGAAACCTGCCGCCGCCGCTGCCCAACCAGAGTAAGAGTTGAGCATAGAGACAACCACTGGCATATCTGCGCCGCCAATCGATGCCACTAGGTGGTAACCGAATGCGAATGCGATAAGTGTCATCACCATAAGCGCGAACATGCTGCCGTCCGCTTTAACGAACATAATCATTAGCAATGTAGAAGCAACGATAGCCGCTAGGTTCCACTTGTGCTTATGAGGGATGTTCAATGCAGACGAAGAGATAACGCCGCGAAGCTTACCAAACGCAACAATAGAACCTGTAAACGTCACCGCACCGATAAACACGCCAAGGAACACTTCCACTAGGTGGATAACGTGCTCTGCGTGAATATCTGCAGGGTTGATAGAAACAGCAGCAGGTGGATCAATATAGCTGTTATAACCCACAAGTACCGCCGCCATACCTACGAAGCTGTGCAGAATTGCCACCAGCTCAGGCATCTCAGTCATTTCTACTTTTCTTGCGTAGTGGATACCAATACCACCACCGATCACCATAGCAATGATGATCCATACAATACCTGCAGAATGAGGGCCAAAGATCGTTGCGATCAACGCGATTGCCATACCTGTGATACCGTAATAGTTACCTGCACGTGCAGATTCCTGTTTCGATAACCCAGCCAAGCTCATTATAAAGAATACAGCAGCAACAATATAAGCTGCTTGTACTAATCCTTCAGACATCTGTTACTCCTTAGTCTTTACGGAACATTTCAAGCATACGTTTGGTCACAGTAAAGCCACCAAAGATATTGATACTTGCAATTAATACGGCAATAAATGATAAGAACGTGACGACGCCACTTCCTTGTCCTATCTGTAACAGTGCACCGACTACAATGATGCCGGAAATCGCGTTTGTCACGGACATCAGAGGCGTATGCAGAGAATGGCTTACATTCCAAACTACGTAATAACCCACCACACAAGCGAGAACAAAAACGGTAAAGTGAGATAAGAACGCAGCAGGAGCAACCGACGCTATCCAAGCGAAAGCACCAACCGCAATTGCAATGCCGGCGACTTTCTTGACTGGAGACACAGGTTGTTGAACCTTCGGTGGAGCTTTAGCTTCTTCAGGTTTAACTTGTTGTGGTTGAGCTGACACTTGAATTGGTGGCGCAGGCCAAGTAACTTCGCCCTCTTTAACCACAGTTACGCCACGCAGCACGACATCTTCAAAGTCAATATTGATGTTGCCATCTTTCTCTTTACATAGCAGCTTCAGTAGGTTGACTAGGTTAGTGGCATATAGCTGAGATGACTGAGTCGGCAGTCGACCAACCATATCGGTGTAACCAACAACTTTTACGCCATTAGCGGTTGTGATCACTTGATCTGCAACCGTGTATTCACAGTTACCGCCATTCGCAGCGGCAAGGTCCACAATCACGCTACCTGCACTCATACTGTCTACCATCTCTTTGGTAATCAGCTTAGGCGCTGGGCGACCTGGAATCAGTGCCGTTGTAATGATGATGTCGACGTCTTTAGCTTGAGCGGCATAAAGCTCTTCAGCTTTCTTGTTGAATGCTTCAGACATCTCTTTTGCATAGCCATCACCCGCGCTGGTATCTTCCTTGAAATCGACTTCCAAGAATTCAGCGCCCATAGACTCAACTTGTTCTTTTACTTCAGGACGAACATCGAACGAACGAACGATCGCACCCAAACTACCCGCAGCGCCAATTGCCGCTAGACCAGCAACACCCGCACCAGCAACCAGTACTTTTGCTGGTGGAACTTTACCTGCCGCCGTAATTTGACCCGTGAAGAATCGACCAAATTCATGCGCCGCTTCAACCACAGCACGATAACCCGCGATGTTAGCCATAGAACTCAATGCATCTAGTGCTTGAGCTCTTGAAATACGAGGTACAGAGTCCATCGCCATCACGTTGATGTTACGACTGGACAATTGTTCCATTAATTCAGGATTTTGAGCAGGCCAAATAAAGCTGACCAATGTCGCGCCATCTTTAAGTAGATCGATTTCATTTTTAGACTCGTCAACGATCGGAGCGTTAACTTTAAAGATAATATCGGATTTCCAAGCTTCATCTGCGGTTACAATTTTTGCACCAGCTTGTTCATAAGCTGCATCTTCAAAACTTGCTAACGCACCTGCTTGTGATTCAACACAAACTTCAAATCCTAATTTTAGAAGCTGTTCTACCGATTTCGGCGAAGCAGCGACTCGCGTTTCACCCGCGAGTGTTTCTCTTGGTACACCAATTTGCATAGCTATTCCTTGACTATTGGCACGAATGACTTATTCGTTTGTATCTAACGACAACTAATACTTCAAGCGTTTTGTTCAAAGAACAGGAAAAGTTATTACTTATAACGATTTGGATGGCATTTGAGCGCTTCATTTGAAGAAATGACGACCGCCTCGAACAAAGAGGTCAAACCACTTGCAAATAATCCTTTAAATAACAACTTACTAGCTGTTCTTTGTCCCTAAAACTAAAAAGAGCTTTCAGCATATACACTGAAAGCTCTCGAAATTATGACCAACATCAATTCTAACCCTAATTGGCTAGCTAAATATATTGTCGCCCATTTGGTCGATGAACATCTGCGATTTTTTAAGCATCAATTCATCGGCATCTTGTTTGTTTGAAACAACGTCTGAACGAATAAAACGGTGAGTTTTAATTTCACCATCGAATTCTTTCTCAATTCGCCCAGCAACACGGTATTGACCAGATTCTGCAATGGCATCTTGATAGATATTGAAACCCTTATATTCGACTGGCTCAATCTCTACTTTTTGTTCGGTTTTTTCTTTGCCACCAAATAATCTAGAAAAGAATCCCACGTTTTTTACTCCTTAAATGACCGTATTAACCCTAAACTATCATGACTGTTTACGGTTCAACAACGGCTTTTCATACCATTGTAATTCTACGTCATCATCAAAATTGTGTTGACTAAATATAACGGGCACATTGTCGTCACGTTCGCGTCTTCGGTCGTCAATAATCATACTTTCTGCATTTTTGACCGCGATCTCACTATTGCGCTTATAGAGCACCAATTTGTCTTCTGGCAATGCTGACAGAAAATCGATATCAAAACGAATATAGATGGGTTTGAGTTGACCCAAAGCCAAACACGCGAGATCCGCCAACTGTTCATTGGTATAACTAGACACATATTCCTCGGTAGACAATACATGACCCACCAGAGTTTCCATATAGTTATGAACATCAACACTAATTTGCATACCACACCTCCATTTGTAGCTATCACAACAGATCGTGTCCTAGCCTAATTTGGCAACGATCTACATATTGTTACCTTACTATACCCTACTCATTACTACAGATTTACTAACTGCATGTTAAGTAACTATAACGACTAATTAATTTCTCATATATACTATGTAGTTCGCTCTATGGTTAATAGCAACTCAAATACATATAAAAAGAGTTGCACCAATAGCGACCTATGACTATGTTTTTGCTCTGATTTACGCAAAAAGCTTGGCAATCGCTTGTTTAACCGTATCCTACGTATAAAATTAAATTACAAGATCATCAGTACACTTAGGCTCACCACATAAATGGCATCTTCTTTTGTAACGTCGAGCATGTTTCGATTTTGCTTTCCCTTACTTCTATTAGCAATGTTACTCGTAGGTATGAACAACGTCATTCTCGTGACCGATTCAAACTTAGGGTTTGCTAGCAACCTTCCGTATATTTTATTGAGCGTTGCCGTTTTGCTGTGTCACACATTCAGGCAAGGTCGTATGGCTATGGTGTCTCTTACCATGCTCGTTGCCTATTTTATCATCCAAGTCCGCTTACAAACCCCATTAAACACTGGAACCACATTATTGGAGCTGTCTCTTCTGGCCGCTTTAGTGCCGGTTACTTGCTTATTGGTATATGCCTTCCCCGATAACGGGGTTAACTCAAAGTCCATGTTCCTTTACGCCTTGGTTGTGGTGCTATTCATGGTTTGGGCGCAACTGATTGTGTCTCACTTCCATGCCGGAGGTTTTGAATCATGGAGTGAAGGGGTTCTATTTACCGTTAGAGACTTTTCTAAACTGCCTTTTATTCTGGTGCTCTATAGCCTTTGTTTACTGGGCCTAACGTCGATTTTGGTTTTAGTCTATAACCGCTCTATCGACGTCGTTGTTTACAGCGCGATTTTGTTGTCTTCGAGTACCTTCATATTCTTTGATATCCAATACATCTCAAGCACCATGTTCTCTTTGTCAGGCATATTGATTATCGTCTATGTAATGTCTGCTAGCCATGATATGGCCTTTAATGACCAACTGACTAACATCCCAGGTAGACATGCATTAGAAGTCGATATGAAGCACCTAGGGCGTAGATATTCGATGGCAATGGTCGATATCGATCACTTCAAGAAATTCAACGATACCTACGGACATGATATTGGCGACGATGTGTTAAAACTGGTGGCTCGTATTCTGAGAGAAACGACCGGTGGCGCGAAAGCTTATCGTTATGGTGGCGAAGAGTTCACGATCATTTTTAAAGGCAAATACTCGGAACAGGTTAAAGAGCACCTTCAAGCTCTGATTTCCGAGATTCAGAACTACGACATGACGATTCGGAATAGCCACGAACGCCCTGACGATCATGAAGTGGGGATTAAAAAGCGGGGTAAGAATGGCAAACCATCGGAAGTGGTGAACGTGACGGTGAGTATTGGGCTGTCTGACAGTACCACCACCAGACATCCTGAAGAAGTGCTGAAGCTTGCTGATAAGGCTCTCTACAAAGCGAAAGAAACCGGTCGAAACAAGCTGTGTGTTGATAGTTAAACGTAAGTCTCGGTAACTAGATTAGAGGGAGCTTAATCTTGGTTGAAGAAGATAACCAAGCTCCCGCCTTTTAAGCTACTTCCGTAGTTAATCGTAAAACCTATTCCCACGTTATCGACCCATTCATTAAACAGGTTTGGGTTAAGCAACCACCCTACACTGCCCTCGTAATATGACGTTGTCCCCATAGGTGCTACAGTATCGCCCCCAATATCAATTCGTCTGATACTGGAGTACATCGATGTGATGTTTTTGTCCCAACGTACTAAATCATAAAAGATCTTTGCTTCATTGGCGATATACCAACCTTCTGGGTGGCCAATGTTACCGTTATTGGCTTCCCCCCAACCCACACCATTAAAATAATGCCAACTGGTACTGAGTTTGTATTTACCCCAGTTATTCTTGTCTTCATAGATCAATTTAATCTTGGGCTCTATGATGTAAGCCCAAGCGTCAGTATTGAGATACAACCCATCAAGCTGTTCGGCAACAGGTTTAAGTATGTTCGCACGATACTCAAAATCATTCCGATAGTAAGAGATATGGTTACCAATCGCTGAATGAAAACTCCAGTACTCATCCAACTGAGACACGTTTGCAAACTCAACATAGCCAGATATCACAGTCTCTTTCTGAAAATCAGACACAGTTTCTGATGCGTATTGAACGTCTTTCTCAGTGCGTAATGCTGATAAGCGCAGCGTCACCTCTTGATGGTTATCTTCGATATAAGCTGGTAGCTCAAATGTATAAGGGAGGCTAAGTGAGGTTATGTTTTTCCGACGACTTACGGAATCATTCGAACCAATGTCTTCGTTGTCTAAACGAAACACTTTATTAGGGTCAAAGTTGTTGATACCAAAGGTAAAAACATCAGTGTCGTTAAGAAGTACACTGGTTGCAAAGTTCTGCTCTATATCCTTACGGACAAGATCAGACAACTGGTTCGCTTGAACATTGGTAGGAACCGCAAAGTAGAATACAGGGACAATCAGTGTCCAACATGTATTAGCCATAGAAAATGACTTTGAATATGGCATTTCTCTTATCACTTAAAGTACTTCCAAGCTCAAACGCTAATAGAAGTATAAATTCAAATATCCGGAAGAGCTCGCCAACTAGCCTGCAAGCTCCAAAATACTGCGCTGTACAAAGGTATTTCTACCACTTTGCTTCGCTTGATAAAGCGCTTGATCAACCTTTTCGTAAATAGAGGCGATAGATTCACCCCCTTCTGGTGCAAATGACAACACACCTTGTGACACTGTCACCCTATCAGAAACCGTTGAATAATCGTGGACGTAATTCATTTCATGTAGCGCTTCTTTTATGCGTGTCGCCTGTTGCATAGCAGCATCACTATCCGTATCACTTAAGATAAGAACAAACTCTTCACCGCCATAACGGCCGACAAACTCTCCTGCTCGAACAAAAAGCAGCTTCAAGGTATTAGCAAGCTCTTGCAAGCACTTATCCCCTTGAATATGGCCGTAATTATCGTTGTAAGGCTTAAAGAAGTCTACATCTAGCAATATAACTGTCATGGGTATATTACGCCTTCCATGCCACGCTATGCTCTCTTCAAGCTTAGTGTCCATATATCGACGGTTGTACAATTTGGTCAAGCCATCTTCATTGGCTTGTTGCTGCAAGAGGATATTCAGTTCTTCGAGCTTGGCGGTACTCTGTTTTAACTCTCGTCTCATATGCGCGATACGCTGCATCGCAATCAGCTTAGAATTTAAAACCACCTTGTTTACAGGTTTTATCAGGTAATCATCACCACCAGCGTCAATCGCTTTCGCGATCATTTCAGGTTCTTCGTGGCCACTTAGAAAGATGATCGGAACCCATTCTGGAAATTGCCTACGAACCTCGTTAGCCACCTCAAAACCATCCATGTCTGGCATGCTAATATCAAGTAACACAAGTTCAGGATCAAAATCAGAATAGACGTTCAGGGCTTCTTTTCCGCTACCGACAGCTTCAACAATATGACCCAATTGCTTGAGTCGAATAGCAAGTTGCATCCTGTCTAGTTGAACATCATCAACCAGCAATATGCGCATCGAAGATCCCTTTTCTATCATCACATCACCTTTATCTAGTGTTGAATATTCAAAGTAGCTCAAATTTGGGCTTAAATCATGCCCTAATCTCTATATTATATTGACTTTTTTACAGATCTTTTTAGCATTGTTTCTTTTTAAAGAGAAATACTATGTCAGACGCTACAAACAACGAAGTACAAGAAATCGATTTAACCACTATCTCACCAGAGCTTCGCCAAGTTATCGAATTTGATGAAGTGCCTAAAGAGATGCACAACATGGTTACTTCTATTCATGAGGTGTCTGAAGAAGCAGTGCGTGAAACTTGGAGCAGCCTTCCAGCAAGCGCACAAAATGTTTTGGACAACTTTGAGCAATTCCACGCTCTAATATCTGTTAGCCAAGCTTTTGCTGGCGTAAACATGATGGAAGAGTTCCCTACTCTTAAACTTCCAGAAGGCATGTCTGATGAAGAAAAAGAAGAGTACCGAGCTCAACTACTTGACCAAATTTTACATAACTGTGTAAAAGATATGGCTAAGCAAATCAAGAAAGCGCGTCGCGATGCTATCTTGAAGCGTGATTTTAAAGAAGTCTTCATCCGATAAGCTATTCCTCAGACCTAACTTTAGGTTGAATGCTTAACGAAAACTTAATGATGAAGCCGTATGTTATTACAAACATGCGGCTTTTTTGTGCCTGATACTTTTTCTTATTATTGAGGTAATTAATATGCCTCAGCACACATACAGTGTGGCTCAAAACTGGCAGTTATACCGTATAAAAATGACGCATGTCTCCATTCATGGAATCAAGATCGAATTTTCAGAGCCTAGAAACTGCAACATCACGACAATATCGAAAAGGTGACCTTGACAGATTTAATGTGTTACCGCGATATCTCTTTGAGCGACACTTACACCTTTAATTTGCGCGTAAACACGCTGCCCAATTTCTAGATTCAACTCATCCAGAGCCCACAACGTAATCGTTGCCCATAAGTAACATCCAGACTCTAACTCTAGTTCGACAGCGACACTCTGCTTATTTGTGCCTTGTTGGTGCGTCTCTACGCTTTTAATAGTGACAGGAAGGATATTACGAATCGAAGTCCCTTTCGGCTGTTCTAGTGTGATAGAAACATCATTTGCCCTAACTTGCAGCCTTACTGCAGTACCAAGCTCACTCGACACTTTCTGAACCCATAATGACGTCGACTTTCCTAACATTAGGCGAGACAGCGCATAATCATCATTGTGTTCCGCTAATGTGGCTTCAAATAATGAGCTTTGCTCTGAGAAAGATTGCCACGGTTGCATAGCTCTCGATGCCCAAACCTCTTCTGTCACGCCCGATGAAATAACTTTACCTTGGTCAATGATCACAAGGTGATGTGCCAAGCGTAAAATCTCATTAAGGCTATGAGTGACATAGATGATCGGTATTTGGACAGTTTCAGATAAGTTTTCCAGAAACGGCATCACTTCACGCTTGCGGGGCAAGTCGAGAGACGCCAGAGGCTCATCCATCAACAAAATGCTGGGCTTTGATAACAATGCGCGGCCGATCGCCACACGTTGCTTTTCGCCGCCAGACAAACGAGCTGGATAACGGTCTAGCAATAAACCGAGAGATAACAAGGAGACAATCTGATCGAAATGCGTTTTATCAAAGTCTTTGATGCCATATTTAAGATTGCCTGACACCTTCATGTGCGGAAACAATCGCGACTCTTGAAACACATAGCCGACATTACGTTTGTGAGTCGGCAAGTTAATGCCCTTATAACTATCAAACAAGGTGGTTCCCGATACGCTGATCAAGCCCTTATCTGGCTGTTTAAGACCACTAATCGCATTGATAAGCGATGTTTTACCCGCGCCAGAACGACCAAAGATCGCAGTAATACCGGAACTTGGGAGTTCTAGGTCGATATCAAAGAAAGTTTCACCCAACTGTTGCTGGTATTGGAGGATCAAAGCACTCATGCATTGCCTCCTAGTCGCTGTGCCGACTTCTTATTGAGCCATTCAGAAAGCATCAATGAACCAAGCGCTATAACAATTGAAATGACACACAAACGTGCCGCTTCCATTTCCGCACCAGGGGTTTCAATAAAGGTATACATGGCCAATGGAATGGTTTGAGTTTCGCCGGGAATATTTGAAACGAAGCTGATCGTCGCACCAAACTCACCTAGGCTTCTTGCGAATGAAAGCATGGTGCCGGTAATGATCCCAGGGGTCATCAAGGGCAAAGTGATCGTAAAAAACACGCGAACAGGTGAAGCCCCCAGTGTGGCAGCGGCCTCTTCAAGCTTACTGTCTACAGTTTCTAGGCTCAACCTGATAGAACGAACCATCAACGGCAACGCCACAACCACGCAAGCAAGTGCCGCGCCCTTCCAGCTAAAGCTGAATACAATACCAAACACGTCATTGAGCCACGAGCCTATGATGCCTTGCCTACCCATCATCACTAACAGTAAATATCCGATGACCACAGGTGGAAGTACCAGAGGTAAATGGACAATGCTCTCTACAATGCTTTTGCCTACAAATTGTTTCTTAGCAAGTAGCCACGCCAAACCAATGCCGATAGGAATAAGCCATAAGATGGCAAACCCAGCGACTTTCAAGCTCAGCATTAAGGCTTGGTATTCGTATTCCGATAAGTAACTCATTTAACGCACTTCAAATCCAAAACTGTTCAAGGTGTCTTTCGCTTTTTCGCTCTTTAGGAAAGTATAGAACTCTTCTGCAACGACTTTATCGTTCAATTTCGCTACAGGGTAACGTATTGGTGTGTGCAGATCAGATGGGAACGTCAACACTAGATTTACTTCTTTTGAAAGCAATGCGTCCGTCTTGTAGACAATCCCAAGCTTAGCTTCACTACGCTCTACTAAGGCTAAGGCCATACGAACATTGTTACTTGGTGCCAATCGAGTCTTCACATCGTCCCATACACCTAACGTTTCTAACGCTTCTTTCGCATAGATACCAGCAGGAACCGATATGGTGTTGCCCACTGCAAGCCTCTCATTAGTAAGCAGTTTAGCCCATTGATTACCTTTTGATAGGTCTAATGTTACCGATGTCTCTTTAGGGGAAATCAGCACAAGTTCGTTCTCACACAGATTGGTGACATTGTCACTAGAAACGTATTTTCGGTCGACTAAATGCGCCATCCATTTCTCATTTGCCGAGATGAAGATGTCTGCTGGCGCTCCTCTTTCAATTTGTCGCACCAAAGAAGATGTGCTCGCATACACAGGAATCACATCGACAGAATGATCTTTCTCAAACTCTTCAACCAACAGATTAACAGCATTGGTCATTGATGATGCAGCATAAACTCGCAGCTTTTCAGCAGCCAAAAGATGAGTGGAAGTCAGTGCCGAAGTTAAGGCCATGGCTAAAAGGATGACTCGCTTTTTCATTGTTATCACTTATCTATGTTCGTTTCAGTTCTGGCCAAAGCAGGTCAAGATCTAAGTACTCTTCGATGGCATCCGCGATTCGATTAATACCCAGCTTTTTAAGCTGTTCATGGTCAATCGCTGTTACATCGTTGGCTCCTGCCCATTCGCAAATAAGCGACAACGCATCACTGTTATCGAATACGCCATGCAGGTAAGTACCAAAAATCGAGTTGTCTTGATTTACAGCGCCATCAAGGTTGCCTGATTCTAACTGAACAGGTAAAGCCGTTTCATTGACATCAGTCCTACCTACGTGAATTTCGTAACCTTTTACTGGTGCTGTTTTACCATCAAGCGTCATGGTGCCGCGTACATTTGTTAAAGTTTTCTGCTGTGTAAGAGTCGTTTCAGTATCCAAATACCCTAACCCTTCACTGCTGCCGGGCGTACCTTCAACGCCATCAGGATCGTGGATGATGTTACCTAACATTTGATAGCCGCCGCAGATCCCCATCACTTTGCCACCTAAGCGCAAGTGACGTTGAATATCTTTATCCCAGCCTTGTTGTTTTAGGTAATCCAAATCTGCTCTTACAGATTTTGTACCCGGCAAGATAATCAAATCTGCATTGTTTACACGTTCGCCTTTACCGACATAACGTAAATCAATTGAAGGATTCAGTCTTAGCGCATCAAAGTCCGTGTGATTGCTGATTCTGGTTAACACCGGAACCACGACCTTAAGCTTAGCTTCTCCGTCAGACTCTTGAGCAGAGGTAATCGCATCTTCAGCTTCTAAGTTAAAACCATGAAGATACGGCAAGACACCAATCACTGGTTTACCAGTTTTTTCCTCTAGCCAATCTAGGCCAGATTGAAGAAGTGCGATATCGCCTCTAAAGCGGTTTATCACAAAACCTTTTACGCGAGCTTGTTCAGTTTCAGATAACAGAGCCAATGTGCCGTAGAGGTGCGCAAAAACGCCACCACGGTCAATATCAGCAACGATGATCACTGGGATATCCGCTTTTTCAGCAAATCCCATGTTAGCGATATCATTTTCACGGAGATTGATTTCAGCTGGGCTACCCGCACCTTCAATCATTACACTTTCGTATTCTTCAGAAAGTCGATCAAACGAATCGACAACCGTATCCATCGCAACTTTCTTGTAATCATGATAACCCGTCGCTTCCATGTTACTCAGCGCTCGGCCTTGCAGAATCACTTGTGCGCCGGTATCTGAATTAGGTTTTAGTAGTACAGGATTCATGTGAACGGTTGGCTCAATATTACAAGCTTGCGCTTGAACCGCTTGAGCGCGACCAATTTCACCACCATCTTTTGTCACAGCACTGTTTAACGCCATATTCTGTGGCTTGAATGGTGCCACTTTGATTCCTTTCCTTGCCAAGACACGGCATAAACCTGCCACCAATACACTTTTTCCGGCATCTGACGTGGTTCCTTGAACCATAAGGGCGCTTAATGGTGCTCGCATTTGTACTTAAATCCTTAATTTCTCAATTTGTAGCTGAAGGCAATATTTCTCTACCTCCATCTTAACGTCATTGCTAAGCAGATGCTCAATAAAATGAATGGAAAATGAATGTGTTACTCACTCTGGATTCAACCCCAGTGTTGTTTAATAGCTACATCGAAACGAAGCTTGTGAACGATAACAGGCGCTTCAACAAAAAACGTACTAACGAAAAGAAACGTTTCAAATTGAGAAAACGTTTCTACTAAAAACAACATTAAGGAATTCACCATGAAAAAAACTGTATTAGCTATCGCATCTACTATTATCCTTGCCCCAACTTTCGCAATGGCTAGTGACCACAGCAACAATAACAAGCACGAAAGCGCTATTGCTTACACTGGACCAATTGAAACCGTTTCTGTTGCGACACTGCTTGCCGATACAAGCATGTTCGCAGAGCAAGAAGCAATTGTGGATGGCAAGATTGTTCGTCAACTAAAGAATGACACGTTTGTATTCTCTGACGGCCAGAGTGAAATTCAAATAGAACTGGATGACGACATCCGCCTAGCACAACCGCTAACCGCTGATACAAAAGTTCGTATCTTTGGTGAATACGAAGGCGGAAAAACTCCGGAAATCGAAGTAGATCATATCCAAGTTCTATAAGCGATAATTATAAAACATACTGACTTCAAACAATTGGCCTGCATATTGCAGGCTTTTTTGTATTATACTGCCGAAAATACAATTTATATGGAGTCACCATGCTAGGTTGCACGAATAAGACTGTCCTCTTAGGACTCGCTGCACTGTGTTCATTCTCTGCGTCTGCAAACAACTTTAACTACAACACATTCGAGCTGCGCATGGGTACTAGCCCAAGTACTTTCGGCGGTGAAGTAACAACAATGTTCACTCAGAACTCTCACTTTGTTGCTCGTATCGATTCAGAGTTTGAAAGTGATTGGGATGCAGCGGTAGGTATGGGATTCAACGGCCCAATCAGTCAATTTGCTGACGTTACTGGTCAAATGTTACTGCACAACATCGAACGTAATGACGACAACCACATCAAAACAGAAATCAACCTTGGCTTGAGAGCTTGGTTAATGGCAAACGTTGAAGTTAACGCGCGCCTTGGTCAACTGATCGACAACGATGACACTCGTTCTATTGTTGGTATCGGTGCTCGTTTCCATTCTACTGATCAACTGTCTGTTGGCCTTGATATGCGTAATAACGGCACATACGGCCACCAAATCTTAATGTCTGCTCGATTCGGTTTCTAATCTAAGTTTGGTTAATGAGTAATAAATAGCGATATGAATTAAATACAAAAGCGCCGAACACATTAATGTTCGGCGCTTTTTTGTTTATGAGTTTCGCTGGCTTCTAGCCGTTCACGCCCTAAGCCAGCGACTTGCTTTATAAATTAACCATCAGCATCTTTTTCTGGTGATCTAGGTATTCTTCGTAAGTACCTTGGAAGCTCACTAGCTGTTGGTCTTTCACATCGATGATGTGTGTTGCTAGTGAAGAAACGAACTCGCGGTCATGGCTTACGAAGATAAGTGTGCCAGTGTAAACCTTAAGTGCATCGTTCAGGGCTTGGATTGCTTCCATATCCATGTGGTTGGTTGGTTCGTCCATTACCAGCACGTTGATGTCTTGCATCATTAGCTTGCCGAATAACAGACGGTTCTTTTCACCACCAGAACAGTTACGCGCTTTCTTGTTCGCATCGTCAGCAGTGAACAATAGACGACCTAGAATACCACGTACCATTAGATCATCGTGCTTCACTGTTCGCCATTGTGAGATCCAATCAAAGATGCTCAGGTCGTTATCAAAATCCTTAGTGCTATCTTGTGGGCAATAACCTACCGATGCATTTTCAGACCATTTTACGATGCCTTCGTTTTGCTCTAGCTCTTGAACTAAGCAACGTAGAAGTGTGGTTTTACCTACGCCGTTCTCACCGATTACGGCAAGACGTGTACCCGCTTCAAGTAGCAAGTTACCACCAGCAAACAATGTTTCGCCATCGAAGCCGTGACCAAGGTCTTGAAGTTCAAGCGCTTGACGGTGCAGTTTCTTGCCTTCACCAAAATCAATTGATGGGCTCATACGGCTCGATGATTTCACTTCATCAAGCGTGATCTTGTCCATTTTCTTAGCACGAGAACTTGCTTGTTTCGCTTTCGATGCGTTCGCACCAAAACGGTTTACGAAGTCTTGAAGCTCACTGATTTCAGCCGCTTTCTTAGCGTTGCTTGCTAGAAGCTGCTCTCGAATCAAACCAGACGCTTCTAGGAAGTACTCGTAGTTACCAGGGTAAACGCGTAGCTCACCGTAGTCGATATCAGCCATGTGCGTACATACAGAGTTCAGGAAGTGTCTATCGTGCGAAATGATGATCATTGTACATTTACGCTGGTTTAGCTCTTCAGCAAGCCAGTTGATCGTATGAATGTCCAAGTTGTTGGTTGGTTCATCAAGTAGCAAGATATCTGGGTTTGCAAATAGCGCTTGTGCCAATAGCACACGCAGTTTCCAACCTGGAGCAACTTGCTGCATCAGACCGAAATGGAACTCTTCTTCGATACCGGCTTGGATTAGGATATCGCCAGCACGGCTTTCTGCTGTGTAGCCATCCATTTCCGCGAATTCGCTTTCAAGTTCTGCAACTTTCATACCATCGTCTTCGCTCATTTCTGGCAAAGAGTAAATGCGGTCGCGTTCTTGTTTTACTTCCCACAGTTTTCTGTCGCCCATAATTACAACGTCAATAACGCTGTATTGTTCGAAAGCGAACTGATCTTGGCTAAGCACACCCAGTTTTTCTCCTGGAGTGATAGAAACGTTGCCCGAACTTGGCGTTAATGCGCCACTTAGGATTTTCATGAACGTTGATTTGCCGCAACCATTGGCGCCGATCAAACCATAACGGTTGCCGTTACCAAATTTAGCAGAGATGTTTTCAAACAGCGGCTCTGCGCCAAATTGCATTGTGATGTTCGCGGTAGATATCAAAGAACTAATTCCTAAGCGTGTACTGACAGATAATTATTAGGCTATTTCAAGAACCTAAATAAGAAGTACGAAAGTATGGATTAAACAAAAATCGAAGCGCGGATTATATAGAGATCTCGATCACGTTGTCGAGGTTAAACAGTAAACGAATAGTAAACATAGACCATTTAGATGCTTTTCATACGTTATTGGGGTGTAAATAGAAAAATCCCCACCAGCAGAACCGGCAGGGATTTCATTTATCAACACTAAAAGTCTTTTAAGCTCGTCACTTTTGAAACTATAGCTCTTCCAAACGAAAAGCTTTGATGACTAGCAGAACTGTTATTTAGTTATTTTCTTTTGAACGTATTTTTGGCTTACATCTACTACCGCAACATCTCTAAAGAAGCTTCTACCCAACAGAAGTGGGAATGAAAGATGCGTTCGGTCCGCTAGAGTAAACTCAGTTTTGTCTTTCAGGTCACCGATTTGAATTGAAGCGACAACCACAGCACGTCGTTGTGTGCCTTCCGCGCTCGACTGCTTGATCTTAACCCAACGCTCTACCGGTAAGCTGATCTCTTCCGTAGTGATGCCGTCATGTTCGATTTTGAACTTAACCCAGTCTTTTCCGTCACGTTCAAAATCAACAATATCAACCGCACTGATTGAAGAGGTTGTTGCGCCTGTATCGACACGTGCTTTAAACGCTTCTTTCAAACCTGGTACAAACACCCACTCTTCTTCACCAAGAATCAGTTTGCCATCGCTTGTTTTAGTCGGCTTTGGAGCTGGCTTTTCTTCAGGCTTTGGTTTCACTTCTGGTTCAGTTGGTTTTACTTCTTCAGGCTTCTCTGTAGGTTCCGTTACTTTCTCGCCTTCAGTTGCGTCAGTCTTTGAAGAGTCATCCACAACAGGTTGTTCTACTTGAGGCTTTTGCTCTGGCTCGACAGGAGCTTGAGTCGTCGTCGAACAAGCAAACAGGCCACCACTTAGCATTAAAACTACAATCGCTTTCCAGTTATACATTCAGTCACCTTCTATTTTGAAACGTTGGCTATCGCTTTAGCTACATAAGGAATATGAGATTCGGAAAGGCCTGCAATATTGATGCGTCCATCACCAACACCATAGACTCCATACTCTTCACGTAATTGATTCATTTGAGTTTCTTTAAAGCCTAGTACACTAAACATGCCTTTATGGCTTTCAATGAAATCAAATTGTGACGTGTTATAAGTATTTCGCAATTCATCACATAAACTTTGGCGCAGATTTAACAAACGTTGCTGCATTTCACTCAATTCTTGCTTCCAAATCGATGTTAGCTCTTGATTCTGAAGAATTGTTTTAACCAAAGCGGCACCATGATCTGGCGGCATTGTATAAGTTGAACGAGCAAGCGTAAGAAGCTTACCTTTAGCATTACCAACGTGTTCGCTGTTCTTGCCAATCACGATAGCGGCACCCGTTCTTTCACGGTATAAACCGAAGTTCTTCGAGCAAGATGTCGTAATCAACATCTCTTCGATGTTGTTAGCCATGTGTTGAAGACCTTTAGCATCTTCTTCTAGGCCATCACCAAAACCTTGGTAGGCAATATCAACGAACGGTAAGAAACCATTCTTCTGAGATAATTTGGTGATTTCCTGCCACGCTTCAAAGTCGATATCTGCACCCGTTGGGTTATGGCAGCAACCGTGCAGTAGTACCACGTCTGATGGACCCGCTTTCGAAAGGTCATCCAACATTCTTGCAGTATCAACTTGCTTCGTTTCAGGACTGAAGTAATTGTAGTATCGAACTTTTAAGCCTGCCGCTTCCATCACCGGTTTGTGGTTAACGTAGCTTGGGTTTGAAATCCAAACTGTGGTGTCTGGTTGAGAAACTTTCATTAAGTCACCCAACATGCGAAGTGCACCACTTGCACCAGGTGTTTGAATCGCAGCAACGCGATCCATTGCAGAAGTCCCTTTAAGCAGCAGATCAACCATGCTCTGGTTAAACTCTTCACAGCCTGCTAGGCCAACGTAAGCTTTGGTTTTCTGCGTATCAACAACGATATCTTGAGCCATAGAAACGGCTTTCATGATCGGTGTTTCGCCTTGGTCGTTTTTGTAAACGCCAATGCCTAAGTCGACTTTATCAGTACGAGTATCGCCGCGGTAAGCAACAGAAAGAGATAGAATTGGATCTAAAGTTGGTTTTGGTAGATGTGAAAACATGAAAGTCACAACCCTTTGAAATTCAAGTAATGAGTTTCACGTTAACATTATCGTAGACAAATCAGAAACATTTTTTAATAGAAGCGCTTAGTTACCATAAGTAATCAGAGATTGGTCATTTCAAACGGATAAATAGTGCAAATTTCATACACCTAATGACCTATTTAACAATTTAAAGCGCTTTATTTCTATGTGTCTTATGTTCCCATGTGCCCTATTAAGCACTTTGTTTGAATTGCCTTGGTGTCATTCCCGACCACGCCTTAAATCGAGTACTAAAGTTAGCCGCATTCGGGTAACCCACGATCTCGCCAATGTGTTGAATCGACCAATCACTCGATTTCAACAAACGTGCTGCGTATTCCATTCTCATGCGCATGATATGAGTCATTGGGCTGTGTGAGTAATAGCGCTGGCACAAGCGATGGAAATGCGGCTCTGAACACGGGAATAGGTTTGCCAGCTCATGTACATTCCACTCTTTATGCAGCTGCTTTTGTACGTTATCGAACACTCTTCTTAATCGAATCAAATTTCTAGATTGCTGCTGCGGGACTGGCGCGTTAATCATGAATTCGATTTGGGCTACGCTGTGAATGGCAATCGCTCCACCGAGATCAATGGGCAACGCGATGCTTCTTAACAAGGTATGAATGCAAGACGAGACAACTTCTGCTGCCGGAGAGAGCATATAACTCACCTCATCATTGACGACATTTTCCCAGTGCTTATCAGGCGATAGAAAGATCCAAGCTATCTGCCATGTCTCTTCTTCAATCCCAAAGCCGTTCTCAACGCCTGCAGGCACAGTAATACACGACCCCGGCTCTAGAATGTATCGACACCCTTCGCTTTCGAGCCACCCTTTGCCTCTTACGGTATACAACAACATGTGTTTTTGTTGGTTCTTTCGATAAACAGAAAAGAAATCACGACACGATGCTGTCCCACATTGAACAATACCCAGTTCTTCGAATGCCAATACATGGCTTTGATCGACAAACTCTTGATGGGTCTTTTCAGAGATCTCGTACCGTTCTTGTTTCTCGCTCATACCATTGCTAGCTCGTTCATGTTGCCGAACTACCAAAGTGGATAGTTTGGCAAAAGTTTGTGATGAACCTGAACAATACAGTTAAAACAAATACCGATAAACTTCTCGCATATTCACTAGAGGGGAAATGCGATGCTCTCGACATATCGTCATTTAGACAAAGAATTTTGGCACAAGCTGTTACACATCGGTTTACCTGTCTCACTGCAAACTATGTTGTTCTCATTGCTCGGCGTGGTCGATATTTTCATGGTCAATCAGCTTGGTGATGCGGCAACCGCAGCAGTTGGCGTTGGCAACCGTATCTTCTTCTTTAACTTAATCATGGTTTCCGGAATTAGCGGTGCAGTCAGCGTGCTAGCTTCGCAATATTTTGGAGCGGGTGATTTCAATGGCATTCGACGTGTCTTGTCGCAATCTTGGGCGTTGTCTATCTTTGCTATCATCCCTTTTGTTTTGATTTATACACTGGTTCCTGAATCAGTCGTGTCTGTGGTGGCCTCAGACCCTGATTACGTCCGCTTGGCAACGGATTACCTTTGGATAACAGGAGCCAGCCTTATTGGTACGGCAATCGTTGTGCCGCTAGAAAGCGCGCTGCGATCTGTCGGTGAAGCCAAATTGCCCACCAAGATAAGTATTTGGGCAATCATCGTTAATGCGATTCTCAATGCCCTGCTGATCTTCGGACTATTTGGTTTTCCAGAACTCGGCGTGGTTGGCGCAGCGATAGGCACCACAGTTTCTCGATTATTTCAGACCATTGCGTTGCTTATTATGGCGAGGAAACATTACGCGCATCTATTCCCTACAATAGAGAGTTGGCGTGATGCAATCTTACCCAAGCACAGGAAGAAGTACTTCAAGATTGCCATTCCTATGTTAGTTCATGATACGGCATGGGCTGGTGGGATACTGATTTACAACGTCATTGTAGGTCAGATTGGCGTTGGTGAACTTGCGATCATCTCACTGTTATCACCAGTGGAAAGCATCTTAATTTCTGCCTTCTTGGGCTTTGCTGTTGCCGCTTCGATCATTCTAGGCAATGAGATTGGTGCGAAGAATTATCAACGTGTTGAAAATACCGCTTGGGGCTATGTACTTGTCAGTTGTGCACTTGCGACACTATTGGCAGTGCTGTGCTTTATCGCCAAGCCAGCCATTGTTCAATTAATCGATTTAACGCATCTGGAACTCAAAGATACAGCGGTCAACGTCGCTTTGGTGATGGCCGCAGGGATGATATTGAGAGTGTTCAACATGGTTGGCATAGGTGGCGTGTTAAAAAGCGGCGGAGACATCAACTACAGCATCTTCATCGACATATTTGGCCAGTGGGCCATTGGTATTCCCCTCGCCTATTTCACCGCTTTAGTACTGGGCTGGTCTTTAGAATGGGTGCTGATGATTGTGTTACTGGAGGAACTAGCGAAGATCGCTTTAACTAGCCAGCGAATTCACTCTAAGAAATGGATCAACAACCTAATAGAAGAGCGGGATCACGTCGCAGCTTGAATGGTAGTTTGAGCGAATAAACGAAAAGAACTCACACCCAAGGGCCGATTGGTTGCATTGCGCTAACCATGACGCCCTTTTTCGTTTACGAGTGTGCAAAGTCACGACAGCAGTTATATATCAGTAAATCGATGGATAATTTGGTTTGAACTGCCACGCCAATCCAACATCGGATCCGCTTTGTCTTGTTCAAAACGACCATCAATCAAGGTATCAACGTACTCCAATACTTGCTTCTGCTTTTCATCGAGTTCGTCGAGTTCGTAACCCGTCCACATCCAAATATCTTTACCTTCACATTCTGCTTTTACACGCCGAACAAGCTTAAGCACTTCAGACACGTTTGCAGGATGCAGAGGATCACCACCAGAAAGCGACAAACCACGACGCTTGATTCGCGGATCATTGAGATCAGCAATAATGTGGTCTTGAAGTTCTTGAGTGAACAAATGCCCAGAGTCCAACCTTTGCGTCGATTGGTTATAACACCCGCGACACTGGTGTACACAACCCGACACAAACAAAGTGCAGCGTGTTCCTGGGCCATTTACAACGTCGATTGGGTGATATTGGTGATAATTCATAAGGCAGTATTGAAACTCGTTATTGCTTAATAGTTTGAAGTGAAGTGCTGTCACAGCTGAAACGAAAGAATTGGTATCGACACAACACCGATACCAATCTTATTCCTTGAAACCTAGCTCTTCTAAGTAAGCTAGATAATGATCTTAGCGGTTACTAAAGATGCTTCACGCGACGTTTAACTTCTTCTTGCTTACCGAAGTTAAATGGTCGTGCATCTGGGCTACCAAGGTAACCGCAAACACGGCGTGTTACCGATACTTTCGTAGAATCATGGTTGCCACACTTAGGACACGTAAAGCCCTTACTTGTACAGTCAAACTCACCGTTGTAACCACACTCGTAGCACTCATCAATAGGCGTGTTGGTGCCGTAGTAAGGTACGCGTGTGTAGCTGTAGTCCCATACGTTTTCTAGCGCTTCGATGTTCTTCTGCATGTTAGGGAATTCACCGTAACAAATGAAACCACCGCTAGAGATTTCAGGGTAAGGCATCTCGAAATCGATCTTGTCGTATGGGTTCACTTTCTTCTGCACATCTAAGTGGAAGCTGTTAGTGTAGTAACCGCGGTCTGTTACACCATCGATCACACCAAACTCTTTGGTATCGATGCTGCAGAAACGGCTACATAGGTTTTCACTTGGTGTGCCATATAGGCTGAATGCGTAACCTGTCTCTTTTGTCCAAGATTCCACTTCACGCTTCATGTATTCCACCAGCTCAAGCGCTTTAGCACGCATTTCGCCATCGTCGTACAAGTGAACGTCAGTGCCGTAAAGCGCTGTCATTGCTTCGTGGATACCAATGTAACCAAGAGAAACAGATGCACGGCCGTTCTTGAAGATATCAGCAATAGAGTCGTCTGCTTTCAAGCGAACACCACACGCACCTTCCATGTATAGGATTGGAGCAACACGTGCTTTCACGTTTTCTAGACGAGAAATACGAGTTTCTAATGCACGACGAGCAAGCTTGAGTTTTTCATCAAGCAGTTCGTAGAACTTAGCCATATCTTGCTTTGCGTTAATCGCGATACGTGGCAAGTTCAAGCTCACAACACCTAGGTTGTTACGGCCTTCATGAATCAGCTCACCGTTTTCTTCGTAAGTATTCAAGAAGCTACGGCAACCCATCGGTGTTTTGAATGACCCTGTCACTTCTACTACTTTGTTGTAGTTTAGAATGTCCGGGTACATACGCTTAGACGCACACTCTAGCGCTAATTGCTTGATGTCGTAGTTCGGATCTTGCTTCTGGTGGTTCAAACCATCTTTGATTGCAAACACCAGTTTAGGGAATACCGCTGTTTTACGGTTCTTACCCAAACCTGCAATGCGGTTTTTCAAGATAGATTGCTGGATAAGTTTTGAACCCCAGCTTTCGCCTAAACCAAAACCAAACGTCACAAATGGTGTTTGACCGTTAGCAGTGTGCAGCGTGTTTACTTCGTATTCCAATGACTGAAACGCGTCGTAACACTCTTTCTCTGTACGAGAGATAGCAAAAGCTTCTGGGCTATGAATGTCCCACTCTTTCGCTAACGATAAATGCTTCTCGTAACTCGCCATCACGTAAGGCTCTAAAACCTCATCGATACGGTTAATCGTAGTACCGCCATAAATATGGCTCGCCACTTGCGCGATGATTTGCGCTGTAACCGCAGTCGCCGTAGAGATCGACTTCGGAGTGTCGATTTCCGCGTTACCCATCTTGAAGCCATGCGTTAACATGCCTTTCAGATCGATAAGCATACAGTTAAACATTGGGAAGAACGGTGCGTAGTCTAGATCGTGGTAGTGAATGTCACCACACTCGTGAGCTTGTACGATGTCACGTGGCAAAATGTGAGTTTTCGCATAGTGTTTAGCCACGATACCCGCCAGCAAGTCACGCTGAGTTGGGATAACTTTGCCGTCTTTGTTGGCATTCTCATTGATCAGATCAACATTGCTTTCTTCGATCAAACCTTCGATCTCACGAGTCAAAGCACTTTGCTTTTCACGTGCGATGTCGCGGTCATGACGATATTCAATGTAAGCACGAGCCAGAGACTTATAGGGTCCCTGCATTAACTCGTTCTCGACCATGGTTTGAATTTCAGAGATATGAACTTCATCGTAGTCTTCGAGCTTCAACTCAACTGCTAATGCCACATTCAGTGCATAAATAGCAATTTCCTTATCGGCTTTGTCTGATGCTGCTTCCACTGCAGCTTGGATGCGATCTCTACTGAATGGAGCTCTTGAGCCATCACGCTTGATTACGATTGATTTCACCACTTCTCCTTACTCTTGAGGTATTCACAGACTTATCCACAAACACACTATATAGAGCGATTTATCGTTTAACTAACACTAGATATTGTGGCGTATTTAACGAGAACCACCAACTTTGAGTATTGATTTGGATCAATAAAACTCTCACGCTGACTAAGATCAATTCAATATTATTACGCCAGTTCTCAAGTCGAAAAGAAACAATGTAACAATAAAAAAACTGCTAAAAAGAGTTGAATTTTTGGTAAGTGTTGTAGGATAACGGCTCATCAATATTGGCAGACAAAATTAGGGATATTTGGCATGAAACGACTTCGAAACTGGATAATGTTAGGTTGCGTACTCAGTAGCCACGCATTTGCTGAACCTTTGACCATATCCAGTTGGAATATCGAATGGTTATCAACCAACGAGGCTGTGAATAAGTTTTCCGCCCAACGTGATCAAGCTGATTTCAACAAACTTGAAGAATACTTTCAGTCTTTAGATGCGGATGTGGTCGCCTTTCAGGAAGTCGACGACTTAAATGCCATTCAGCGCGTGGCTGGCGATCAATACAAGATATTGATGTCTGACCGAGCATTACCAGAAAACAGTAACCGCCAGTTCAAAGAAGTGAACCAATACACAGGCTTCGCAGTTCGCAAAGGAATCACACTCACCGACTACGCTGACTTTCCTCTGGAGTTGGATTCTAACAGCAAGCTTAGGTTTGCCAGCTATGTGGTCGTTGAAACGGACTCAAAACCAATTCACATGTTGTCTGTGCATTTAAAGGCAGGCTGCAGCGGAGCGTATAAGTCTAACCGCGATTGTTCGCGCCTAAAAGACCAAGCACAGCAACTGAATAAATGGATACAACAAAGAGAACGTAACGGTGAAGACTACGCGATCTTAGGCGACTTCAACCATAACCTATCCTACTCAAGAGATTGGATGTGGAAGGATTTAACTGAAAACACGGATGCTCGTTTGGCGACAAGGAAGACCCGTGCAGATTGTAAGGTTCGCTCAAATCGTAATAACCACCGCACGCACCAGTTCCGTTCTGTAATAGACCATATTGTGGTGAGCAAGTCCTTAGATGCTACTCCTGCGAAACAAAAGGTATTTGAAACGCAAGATGTGCTGGACTACAAACTCAGTGACCACTGCCCAGTTTCAACGACTATCAACTAATTGTTGTAGATCTAAAAAGAGACCGACTGGCTGCGAGTCGGCCTCTCTAATGCTTATATCAAGCCAATTCGATACACGATAGGTTTACCCTAACAGGTTTTATTCGTTCGACCTGCCAACCACATCCCCGCCAGCATGCTTATCATAAACACCCACACGGTTGGGTTACCGCCACTAAGACTCGTAACAGCAGGTCCTGGACAAAAGCCTGCAAGCCCCCAACCTAATCCAAACGCTGTTGAACCTAGAATCAGTTTTCTGTCGATTAGCGGATTGTTACGGCTATCTAACGGCTCACCATTGATCGCTTTAGCGCGCTTTTTAATGACTAAGTGATAAAACGGAGCGAACACCAGTAGCGCACCGCCCATCACAAATGCCAAGCTGATATCCCAATTGCCAGTCACATCTAAGAAGCCAAGTACTTTCTTTGGATCAACCATACCTGAGATGATCATACCCGAGCCAAACAAGATTCCAGCAAGTAAACCAACAACGATACTAAATGAAGAATTTTTCATTATGCCCCCAACCCTATCAGGTTCTTGATAAGCACGGTTGCTATTGCCACACCCATGAATACACACGTTGCGATAATGGAGCGTTTAGACAAACGCGCCATGCCGACAATGCCATGCCCACTAGTACAGCCGTTTGCCGTTTTAGTGCCAAAACCGACTAACAGACCAGCAATAACGACTACCAAAAGGTTCATCTCTTCCAATTGAGGGAGTTGGTAACCGGTAGGAATTAACAACCAACCACTAACTACCATTCCAACAACAAACGCGATACGCCAATGCTTTTCAGTTTTTTCTGCATCCGTGTCTTTGCTTTCTTTGTTGCTGGTGCGAACTGGTAATAAACGGCTGACAATGCCACTAATACCTGCAACTCGACCAATGCCCAACATTAAAACAATGGCCGACACACCTAACAACATGCCACCGAAAAAAGCATCCCAAGGAATAAAACTAACCACTGGCCTCTCCTATCCACAAACTCGAATCTAACTCACCGCTATTTAAATTAGAGTTTACTAATAAATATAAATTAGTCAATGCTAATGTAATACCAGCATGTTTCGGTTTGTAAATCAGTAATCAAAAAGCTTCCCCCATGAAAAAAGCACCTAGGTGTTAACCTAAGGGCTTAAGATTTCTTCTGTCTGTGGTAAAGAACCGTTATTTAATCTTATTCTTCTCCGCAATCCACTGCGACATGTACTTAGTGCTTGCCATGCTGTGGTGCTTTAGCATTGAACCGAAGAAATTATCCAGTCGATGCGAATCAAGCTCAGAATCTAGCGCAATTAATCGCTCGATCAATTTGTCGCCCAGTTGATTCTGTTCATAGTACGCTTCAAGAATTGAATTACACTGGCTTTGAGCTTGAAGCCACTTATCTTCATCTTTATAGAGAGCGACAGCTTGTTCAACAAACTCGTCGATATCATCTGCCACCGCACCCGGCCATTGCAGTTTGCCTTGTGGTAGCATGCCTTCACTGCCGATCTCACTCGTCACGTTTGGAGTTTGCAGCTTCATCGCATCAAGCAGCTTACCTTTAATGCCCGCACCAAAACGTAATGGCGCAACACAAACACGTGCCTGTTCCATCACTTCTTGAGCATCTTTAGCCCAACCTTTGATGTGGAAACCGGTTTTAGGGTTATGCAAAGCGGTTGCCTTTGGCGGCGGGTATGAACCGTAAATATGAAGCTCAGTGTCAGGCAACTGCTTACGAATCTTCGGCCAAATCTTCTGTAACTGAAGCACCGCATCCCAGTTAGGCGCATGTCTAAAGTTACCTATCGTCATGAAATGCTTACGTTCTTCAAAACTTTTTGTGCTTTCAGGTAACGTATTAAGATCAACCATAAACGGCAGATGATGTAACAGCTTTGGATCGATATTGAACTCAGATTGGAGCAGTTCCATCTCGTAGCTTGAGATGATCAACGAAAGATCACAGCGCAGAATCGCGGCAATTTCACGTTTCGCCAAATCACTGTACAGGTATTCTTTCGTTAACTCTGTCTCTTTCTTAACTGCTTCATGTCGAGCATTGCGTAGGAATTGTAAATCTTCAGTATCCAGTAGTTTAAAGGCATTCGGACATACCTTCTCAACGCGCCAGCCGAATTGCTCTTCCATCATAAAGCGGTCAAACATTACAACATCAGGTTGCAGCTCTTCGATGTACTGGTCAAAGCTATCGCAATTTAGCTGAATAGATTGGCTTGTGATGCCCTCTTCTGAGAGGTCGATCATGTGCTCGGTTTCTTGAGCTGGCGTTGCGAATTCAACAGACCAACCTTGTCTCTTAAATAGACGCAAAAGAGACATCATGTGGCTGCCAGCCGCCGATGAATTCGGTTCTGGCCAAACGTAGCCAATTGCTAAAACTTTCTTCAAAACACTTCCTAAGAAATAACAAAAGGGACTGTAGAAGTCCCTAATTAAACGTAAATCAATTTATACAGCTGATTATAATTGGTTCTAAGAACTCAGCGATCAGATTCGCTCACCTACATTGCGAGCTATCATAAGCACTTCATCAGCAGAGTACAGGTTTGAAATCGTGGTTTCGACCTCTGCACCTAACGTCAATTGATAAAGCTTTTGTGCAAAGTTGTCAGCTCTGGTGGTCACTAATACATGTTTTAGCGTCGAGCCTTGCTCTGCTAGCTTCTGCTTCACTTGCGGCAAGGAGTCCAGAATCAGTTGTTTTCCCAATCCTTTCCCCTGCGCACTTGGTAACACGGCAAGTTGCTCTAGTTCTAAAACAGCTTCAGGTCTAAACCCACTCTTTTGCACCCAAATTATGTAGCCAACAATCTCACCTTCGCTCTCTGCAACGAAGTTAAGAAAGCGTGGTGAAGCGCTTAAGTTACATTGTAACCAATCTTTTGAGTTTTGCTGTCGAACAAAAGTAGCTTGGTGAACTAAAGCCGCACCATCAAGGTCGGCTTTTGCCATAAAACGAACTTGCGCCATGTTGCTACTCGTTCTCAGAATTAGGACGCGTTTTACAGTGTAAAATGGCTCTTTCCAAAAGCTCTAAAGCCGACTTATCCGCTTCTGGAAGCTTAGCATCCGATTGACCTAGTGGTTCAACACGGCTACCCCATTTAATATGACCAGCACCCCAAGTTAAACCAGCACCGAATGCCGCTACAAGGATGTTTGAGTTCGGTTTAACAAAGCCTTGCTCTAACGATTCACACAATGCAATTGGCACAGTCGCAGCCGACGTGTTGCCGTAATTTTGAATGTTCACGAACGCTTTCTCACGTTCAATGCCCGCCATATCGCACAGAGTTTGAATGATTCGGATATTTGCTTGATGTGGAATCACAACGTCAATGTTGTCTGTTGAGATGCCAGTACGGCTCAATACTGTGTGTGCTGCTGCACCCATGCCTTTAACCGCTCGTTTGAAGATCTCTTTACCTACGAAATCAAAGTCCCAGTAACCGTTGTCAGCAGCGAAGCGATCCATAGATGTACCGAACTTTGGTACCGCTAGAATATCGCGGCCTTCTGCGTCACAACCTATCTGCGCTTCTTGCAGGCCAACTTGTTCTTCAGTGCGAGATAGAACCACAGCGCCAGCGCCATCACCGAATAGAACCGCAGTATCACGCTTGGTCCAGTCGATGAAGAATGAAAGACGTTCTGCGCCCACAACGATTGCATTGCGGTAGTTGCCCGCTTGAATCAATCGAGTTGCGGTTTCAACACCGTAAATGAAGCCTGTACATGCTGCGTTAAGGTCAAAAGCCGCTGCGCTCTTGATACCTAGGTTCTGTTGAACCTTAGACGCAGTATTTGGAATAAGAGAATCAGGGCTGCACGTTGCGATGATCACGAGATCGATATCTTCGGCAGTAAGGCCAGCGCACGCCATTGCGTGTTGAGCAGCAACAGTCGCTAGCTCAGAGGTATTTACATGACTGATACGACGGTTTTCGATACCAGTTCGAGTACGAATCCACTCGTCAGACGTATCAATGAAAGTGCTTAAATCATCATTGGACAGCACGGCTGGTGGCAGACACTTTCCCCAGCCAGTAATTTCGGCGTAAAATTTTGTCATCATTTACCTGTTTATTGTTTGTTTTTATTTAAGTATCGTATTCTAGTTTTAAACAGTATAAGCGCTCCGTGCGTGATTCGTAAATCACGTTAGCCACGGAGTTACAATAAAAAGAGAAAGTTATGTCTACATTCAACACACGCTGCCCTTCTTGTAATGGCTTAAACCGAGTTCCTTCAGAAAGAATTTCAGAAAGCCCAACTTGTGGTAAATGCAAAACAGCACTGCTCGATGGCGCTCCTATCGAGGGAACATCACTTAATTTCCAATCTATCTTGAACAGTTCACAGCCTGTAGTTGTCGACTTCTGGGCGACATGGTGTAACCCATGTGTAGGCTTCGCGCCTGTGTTCAGCGACGTTGCAAAAGAACGCTCTGGAGATGTTCGATTCGTTAAGATTGATACTGAAGCTCAGCAACAGCTTGCTGCAATGTATCAAATCAGAAGTATTCCGACGGTGATGGTCTTTAAAGACGGTAAACGTGTCGACACGATCAACGGTGCGTTACCAAAAGGTCAATTTGATCAATGGCTTAATCAAGCTCTAACGAAGTAAGTTTGTTTCGATTCTTTCAGCAATCAACAAACAAAATAGGTTAAGGAACCTTAATGGATAAGGCTCCCTAACCTATTGTAAATCTGCCTGTTTTCTCTAACCTTTTCGGCTAACCAGTCATTTCGTGTTCTGCGCTCTCATTCGCGACCTGCTTATTTACACTGTCTTTCTTATCTAAGTTGTATTGGCTTTTAATCTGATCAGCGACTTTTTCAGCAATCATAATGGTTGGCGCATTAGTGTTTGCCCCAATCAGTGTCGGCATTACCGAAGCATCAATGACTCTCAAGTTATCCAATCCATAAACTTTGAGATCTTTATCTACCACGGCTAATGAATCACTATTAGGCCCCATTTTACAGGTTCCAACAGGGTGATATTGGGTATCAGCTCGGTTACGGATGTCTTGCTCTATAGCCTTGTCATCATTGACATCAACAGGATAAAAAGCATTGCCACGAATATCATCGAACGCTTCGCTTTCTAGCATTTGATACTGCTTTTTCCACCCTTTAATCATGATCTCCATGTCTTCAGGATGGCTGAAAAACGCAGGGTCGATCTTTGGCGGATCGTAGGGATCGGCGCTATTCAGTGTTACGGTGCCATGGCTTTTAGGTCTCAGTAAGGTGACATGCGAGGTAAACCCATGACTGGTATGAATTTTTCTCGCATGGTCATCGACTACTGCGACCACAAATACAAACTCTAAATCCGGCACAGCGATATGATCATCGGAACAAAGAAAACCGATTCCCTCTGCGAAGTTACTGCTCATTTTCCCGCGGCGTTCTTTGTGCCATAAGGGCAAAGCTTTGGTCATTTCAGATGCCATTTGCAATGAAATACCGAACGTTTCGCGCTTTTCACTGCACTTGTATGAGTGAACCAAGTCGATATGATCTTGCAAGTTCTTACCCACACCCGGTAACTCGTGAATCTGTTCGATGCCATGCGCCTCTAATTCGTCTTTGGCGCCAACGCCCGATAGCAACAGCAACTGAGGAGACCCAAAAGCACCTGCAGACAAAATGACTTCCTTGTTGCATCGGATCTGATAACGTTTGCCATTTGAGCCGTATTCAACACCTACCGCTTTCTTACCTTCAAACAAAACCTTATGTGTGGTTGCTTTGGTCACGACGGTGAGATTTGGACGCGAGAGATTTGGCGTCAAGTAAGCCTTGGCAGCACTGCATCGTTCACCATTCAGCTGAGTTACCTGCGTCGGCATTGCACCAAACTGAGCAGCACCGTTGATGTCTTCATTGCGAGGCACACCTATCGACTCACACGCAGTTAAATAGCGTTCCAACATTGGGCTTGGCGACCTAAGGTTTGCCACATTAAGAGGACCACCTTGACCATGAAACTCATCTTGGTGGACTTCGTTATTCTCTGCTTTTTTAAAGTAAGGCAGACACGATTCATACTTCCAGCCAGCATTACCTAAACTTTCCCATGTATCGTAGTCATAGCGATGTCCACGGGCGTACATCATGGCATTGATAGAACTGGAGCCACCGAGAGTCTTGCCCCTCGGTTGATAGCCCTTCCTACCATTTAAACCCGGCTGTTCGACTGTCTCGAAAGCCCAGTTATTGAGCTTGGTCGGCATCATAGCCACAACGCCAACCGGCGTATGAATAAATGGGCTCGTATCTTTACCGCCAGCTTCTAACAAGCAAACCGTCACATTAGGGTCTTCCGACAATCGAGAAGCCATCACACAACCAGCCGAACCGCCACCTACGATGATAAAGTCATAGTTATCCATTGATTGCCTCCGCAACTTCTAAAGGGTGTAGCTCTCGTTTTAAGACTTTTCCGGTAGCAGTCATGGGTAAGGCGCTACGAATAAACACCTTACGAGGATATTTGTAGTCCGCGAGTTGCTCACGACACCAAGCCATCAAGGCTTTGCTATCACACTGGGTATGCTCGTGAAGTACAACATGGGCGTGAATCTCTTCACCCAACTGATCATGGTGCTCGCCCACCACCGCCACCATCTCCACATCAGGGTGACACATCAATACTTCTTCAATTTCTCGTGGATAAACGTTGTAACCACCACGAATGATCATGTCTTTAACACGATCAACAATAAACAAGTTACCGTGCTCATCGACGCGTCCGATGTCACCCGTTAAAAACCAACCGTCTCTGATCGCTTCTGCCGTTGCTTCAGGTCGTTGATAATAACCTTTCATGACACTTGGGCTTTTAATGCAGACTTCTCCCAAATCCCCCATAGCGACTGAGTTGCCTTGGATGTCTGCAATCTTAATAAGCTGACCACATAAAGGCTGACCCACACTGCCCGAAAGTCTATCGCCATCAATGTGATTAAAGGTCGCAACCGGCGCAGTTTCAGACAGCCCATACCCTTCTAAGACTGGTAATTCGAAACGAGATTCAAACTGTCGTATAACCTCAAGCGGCATAGAAGCTCCGCCAGATACGCCTAACCTCAAGCTGTGTTTGACTTGCTCTGAGCGCTCTAAAGACTCTTCTCCAGCTTTTAGAAGCGCAATATACATAGTAGGAACGCCCGCAAACACACTGACTTTATGGTTAATGATCTGCTCGATCACCAAGGACGGCTCAAAGCGCGGAATCAACACCATGGTAGAGCCCGTTAACACGCTCGCGTTCATCATCACGGTTTGGCCAAAACTGTGGAATAGAGGAAGTGTGGCCATTGTGGTATCGCTATATTCCAATCTCATAAGATACTGCGAAGACATCGCATTGGTTTGCATGTTGGTGTGGGAAAGCTCAGCCCCTTTTGGCTGCCCAGTCGTACCAGAGGTATAAAGGATCACAGCAGTATCATCGCCATGACAAGCCACAGATTCAAAGGGAGTCAAAGGTTGTGCTAACCAATCAGCTATTGATTCATGCTGCTCATGGTTTTCTGAAAGCAAGGATGTTGCGCCGTTTGGTATTGGCATAGACACGAAATGTTCGCAGTTATCGACCTTTACAAAACCTTGTAATCCATAGCGTCCGATAGGTAACTCTTCACTGCCCTCAAAGCATAAATAAGCTTTCGCATCTGAATCATTAAGGTGATAAGCGATCTCTCTGGCCTTGAATAATACATTCAAAGGCACCACCACACAGCCCGCTTTTAGAATCCCGTAATAAGCGATTGGAAAATACGTGACGTTCGGACACGACAGCGCGACCTTATCTCCCTTTTTTAACCCGAGCCTTTTTAGGTTCGCGGCCACGTTTCCAGAAAGTTGTTCTAACTGAGAAAAGCTGACTTCATCCGATCCCATACGCAGAGCGGCTTTAGTTGGAAAAAGCGAAGCGCTGCGCTCCAAGTTAACAGCAAGATTGTGCATCCATGATCTCCTTATTCGGCTTAGACCTGTTAATCACAGTCACCGTAGACGTTCTAATCGTTGTAATGAGTGTTGTCTTTGTTGCTATCAAACCCTGCACATTGGTGTGTCATGTAGGTAAGAGTATTTATTGAGCAAAATAGTAGTTATTGAGCAAAATGTTTAAGATGTTCCAATATGCAACCCATCAAATTACAACATTTTGATAACATTTCGAACAGGTTTCAAAAAGACAAAAACCGGTGATATTCGGACACAGCTCTATCAGGCCTTGTAAAACCTTGCACACATAAAGCAAAAGTTTGAACAAGCTTGGGAAAGTGAGAACAGGCGACAAGCGCAAATGTTAAGAGTTCGGTTAAGATGGCAATATTCAACAAGAGGCATCCTATGAAATACACCGCAGTCTACGAACCCGATATGCAAGCATTCGGCATTCTTGATCTTCAATTACTGCATCGCTATATGTCACCCGCCCTCAATATCGAAGCATTATTGGAAGGCAGTAACATTGAAGCTCTGCAGCTCAACACGCCAGACACCCACATTACCTTGGCGCAAAAGTTGGCGGTGTTCAGTAACGCATTGGCGAATACTGATGAAGGCGGTTTAGGGTTAAGAGTCGGTCAACAAGCACGGTTTTGTGACTTTGGTGTTCTAGGTTATGCAGTATTCAGCAGTGAAACACTATTAGATGCATTGCTGATTGGATTTAAATATCTGCAGCTTGCTGGCCCTGTACTTAGAAAAACGATGTCAGTAGAAGATAACGTTGGGTACTTTAGAGCCGAGCAGCTGATCGACTTGGACTCGCTGCTGCCATTTTGTTGCGAATATTGGTTCACCGCAATTCAAAGCCTGTGTGAAGAAGTACTACAACAACCATTCCCATCCCAAGTGATCCGCTTCCCTTACCCGAAGCCAGAATACGGCGACCTCTACACAGAAATTTTCCGTTGCCCTGTTGAATTCAATAGTGATCGCCTTGAATGGCAGTTTGATGCAACAAGTTTGTACTCGCCTCTTCCTACCGCCAATACCATCACGCTGCAGATGTGTCTGAAATCGTGTGACGACATGTTGGCAAAAGTCAGTGCGTCCACCAGCCTAAAAGAAAAAGTCTCTCAAATGCTACTAGAGAGACCTGGATGTTACCCTTCGATAGAATCTATTTCATCAGAATTGGGGATGTCTTCTCGAACGCTACGCCGGCATCTCAAAGCCATCGATACCAGCTACCAGAAGATACTGGACCACGTTCGTTTTCACCTTTCTCGACACTACCTTTCTTCAACTCAAATGAGCATTGAAGAGATATCTGAGCGCGTTGGGTTTTCAGACAGCGCTAACTTTCGACATGCCTTTCGTAAGTGGAGTGGAAGCTCGCCCAGACAATACCGACAAGAAGTGGTCTAACACGATTAAACGCCCTAAATTAAAATCTGATGAATACAACGAACCTCTCTCCGTCTTTCAAATTAAATAGTCGTTTGAACAACGCTTTATCGGCTATTTAACCGCAGAAAATATCGCGAAAACATGAAATATCACAACGGTATTTTAGCTAACAAACACGATAAATTTCTTTTATCTTCACGACCATTTTTATTCGTTTTACCCAATCCAGTTTCTCCCCCATAGTCGCGGAAAATTCATCGTTTCTTTCACTATTTAGAGGCTGCTGCATTGGACAACATCCAACCAACAACTCGCATAACTGTTCCTGTTATTGCATTGTCTTTTTACGCGATAGCTTCAGGCTACTTAATGAGTTCATTACCATTAATGCTGTCTGAGTATGGCTTAGACAGTAATCTATCGAGTTGGTTGGCGAGTGCCTTTTATGCAGGTCTTCTAGCGGGTACGTTATTGATTGAACGCGCCATCGCTCGTATTGGTCATAAAGACGCATTCGTGGTGGCACTGAGCGTATTCATTGCAACGATCCTTGTATTGCCATTGATCCCACATCAAGCGGTATGGCTATTGGCTCGTTTTGTTGCTGGTGTTGCGGTAGCGGGCATCTTCGTAATTGTTGAATCTTGGCTAATGAGCGGTGATGAATCTCAGCGTGCGAAACGTTTAGGGGTTTACATGTGTTCGCTATACGGCGGATCTGCCGTTGGTCAACTTGGCATTGGATACCTTGGTATTACAGGCGGCGTGCCTTTCATTGCAATGTTCACCTTGTTGTTTGGTGCAATCATTGTGTTGATGTACGGACAAGCGACAGCACCACAAATTCACGATGCTAAGTCTTTATCACTGAAGCAAATCAGCAAACTGAGCCACAGCGCACTAATTGGTTGTATTGTATCGGGGCTAACACTTGGTTCTATTTATGGCTTGATGCCTGTAGAGCTGGCTCAGCGCAACATCGCACACCAAGATATTGGTGGTTTGATGGCGTTAGTAATTATGGGTGGTATGGCTGTTCAGCCGATGGTGACATGGTTATCTCACCACATAGGACAAGTGTTATTAATGGCTCTGTTCAGCTTACTAGGGGTTGCAAGCATTGGTGTACTAACGATAAACCATGATTTCTACGTACTAGGCATGAGCCTATTCGTACTGGGCATGGCAACATTCGCACTTTACCCAATTGCGATTAACTTAGGTTGTCGTAACTTAGACCCAAGCTATCTGGTGTCAGTGACTCAGGTTATGCTGTTGTGTTACAGCATCGGTTCAGTCGCAGGGCCATTAGTTGCAGATAGCTTTATGGACTCTCAAGCAGGACTATTTACTTACCTGTTTGCGTCTCTGCTAGCGACAACGATTTACATGTTAATCGCAAGTCTAAAGCGTTCTCCTCTACAGATTGCTGGCGAGTGATATAGCAAGTTCATTAGATAGAGAATAGTGGGGCTCTTCGTGATGACTAATCGTCTAAATGAAGCGCCCTTTTCTTTAACTGTAATAATGCGGAGAAATATAAAACCAGCGAACAGTGTTTAAGGTTGGAACACGTAACCTTCACCCGTTATCGTCATGATCAGCCCATCACCAAACAAAGATCGAATTTCCGATATGGCGACGATCACAGAAGAATTGGTGACTTTCTCACTTTCCCAGCCAATCTTCTTTAATTGACCAACACTGAACAATTCACCTCGATGTCGATTCATAAATAAAATGATCTTTCGGTATGCCAAAGGCATGGTAGCCAGTACGTAGCCATTCTCTACATTGCGAATAAGTTTGGTGTTGAGTTCAACAATTTTACCGTTTAATTCAAGTATTACGTTGTTTTCAGAGTGGTTCGTTTCTATTCCAGGATAAGAGTCCATTTTTAGATAATTCCCTTACTATATAGCCAGCGACAATGTCAGATTTGTTCGTATTTATATAACGTCGCTTATATGTGGACGTTTTAGATTTGACGATAATCAATGGAATTCGTACGGTAAAGAGATTAAATTTTTATTATTAAAATATTAATAGGATATCAATAGGAGATTATTTATTACTCCATGACATACCCTTCGTTGGAAATTGTTTGAATACAACGACAGTCGAGAACTCTTCTGATCTCGTAAATAGCCACCAATACAGACGCACATGTCACCGCTTTACCGGCCCAACCTACACGCTTCAATATTTGCTTGCTAACTACTTGACCTCTGTTCAGGTAAAGATAGAAAAGCACTTTACGATGAGGCTCAGAAAGCGTTCCTATTATTGAACCACAGCCCTGTTTTCGAACAATTTTTGTGCCTGATTGAAACTCTTTACTATTTAAAATGAGCTTTGATGGAAGAACAAAATCATCCACCTCGCCGATATCTTGTTGCATTTATACCTCACCCTGCATATGCAGTCGTGCTTTTAGATGTTTCTGATAGTACCGAATAGGGCAAAAATACTAAATTGATAGATAGCTCAATACAGTAATATTACTGCAAAGTTTGATCTTGCGTAATTGATCGAGGAAATAAGCATGGCTAACCGGGCAGTCGATGACTCTTTCGATATTGACTAGGTGACAGACCGAAATGCTTTTTGAAACGATGTGAGAAGTTATATGGGTCTTTATAGCCTAGACGATTGGCTATCATCGACACCGACCAATCTTGCTGCTTCAACAAACTGGTGGCTTTATCCATTCTCAACTGAATCAATTTGCTGCGTGGTGATAGGTCGAATAGCGTCTTGGTGACTCGATTAAGTTGCTCTTCGCTGATAAACACCCTTTGTGCCATGCCAGCGACGGTCCATGGTTGGTGCAGACTGCTTTCAATCTCATTATAGAGTGCTTGAACACGTGCAGTAGTACTGGTCGACTTAGGCTCAAATCCCGTCAATGTTCGGATAATTTCACTCAAGAGTAACTTACGGTAACTGGCTCGACCGCCTATCTCAAAGTAAACCAAGTTCATTAATGACCAGATCTGCTCACACTCTCCGAACGGCACAATCCCCTGACCTAAACTTGCTATGTGCTGCCATTGCTGCGTATCGGGCGTCAGCATCCACGCCATTTTCCAATAATTATATTGAGGATCAAGTTCAAAACGAAATGGGGTTTCAGCAGGAAGAACCACCAGCGTATAAGGTGTAATCTCTTGTACCGATGTTGCGGTTGTTAGAATACCGCCACCTTCCATAGTGAAAATCAACGTATGAACATTAACGGATTCTCGCTCAACCCAATAACCATCATATAGCTTCGCCATACCTCCCATGTAGACACCAAAGCTTTTCATCTCTGGAATATCTTCAACGGTCAAAAAACGTTCTTTGCACTGTTCAGCGAGAAAAACATCATCGTGCCAAGTTGATTTTGGTCTCATTGAATCAATGACAGATTCGCACAGGTTTTGTTGTTTTTTAAACATGTTGTTACTTCGCTCAAATCACTATAGTTCTGCCATAAATCGGAGAGCTTATGACAACTAACATCAACCCTAACTCATCTATGAATAACAAGCCAGAGAGCATATTACCTCGTATCGTTAAACTTGGTTTACCTGTTGCTTTACAAAGTGCGCTTGTCGCTATTCTTGCCCTTGCTGACGTATTGATGGTCAGTGACTATGGTATGGAAGCAGCTGCGGCTGTGGGAATTGCATCAAAATGGCACTTCGTTGCTATTATGATTATGGCAGGGTTGGCCTCAGCAAACGGAACATTAGTCGCTCAATACTGGGGAAAGAATGACCGAAAAAGCGCACGAACGGTATCATCTATCGCGATGGTGTTTGGCTTAAAAGTTCTGTTGCCTGTGACTGCAATCATCACTCTTGGTTCTCAGTTTTTAATGATGTTGCAAACCAGCGATCAAACCGTGATTGAACTTGGCGCGACTTACCTATGGTATGGCTTCCCCGTTCTACTGCTGACTCACATTGTAGTCGTGGTAGAAGCAAGCATGCGCTCATCAGGTGACACCGTAACCCCACTACTATTGGGCGCGGTGACCATTGCACTCAACATTGCGCTTAACTTCGTTCTAATCAAAGGTGCCTTTGGTATTCCCGCTATGGGCGTAGCAGGTGCAGCACTGGCGACGACACTCGCTCGCGCAATTCAAGTTGGCTTGATGTATGGCTACATGCGCATGCGTAACCACTGGTTGTTAACCACGCCTAGCTCACCACATCGTCCGTCATTATGGTTGTCTTACCGTCGTATTGCTTTGCCACTAACGATGAATGCCGTGTTATGGGCAATGGGTACTATGGCATACCAAATGATCTTCGGTCACATGGGCACAACTGAACTTGCTGTGTTCTCTATGCTCGCGCCGTTTGAATCACTGTGTTACTCGATTTTCTTTGGTATTTCGGTAGCGTGTTCAGTACTGCTTGGTCATTCATTAGGCCGTGATGAGTTTGATGACGCAATGAGTATGGGGTTGACCTTCATTAAAGCCGTCGTTGGATTTGGCGCGGTTGTAGGATTGCTACTGTTTATGGGCAAAGAGCATGTTCTAACATGGCTGAACCTTTCTACAGATGCACTCTACCCACTCGCTTCACCTGCAATGACCATTATGTGTTTTGCTGTGGTGATTCGTATGCTCAACATGGTGATCATCAACGGTATTATTCGCGCTGGTGGCGATAACGCGTTCTGCCTACGTATGGATTTCATCGCGATGTGGATGGTGGGTATTCCAGTGTGTGTTTACTGCGCATTTATCGCTGGATGGGACTTCAAATACATCTATGGTCTGATGTTAGTAGAAGAAGTAGTGAAACTGGCTATCTGTTCACACCGTTACTTGAGCCGACGCTGGATCAACAACCTAACGGTTACTTATGAAGAACCACAAGCGGCGTAAGTTACAGTTACCTGGCTATATTCAAGCTTAGATAAATCGTATCTACATCAAAAAAGGTCTGAGAAATCAGACCTTTTTCGTTTCTTTAGAAATTACTTTCAAGCGCCACTTACTTCTTGTTCATTCGGATATGACGATTAGATACGTTCGGCAGCGGCTTTTCAGGCACTTTCCGCTTCTCATGAATCAGATGTCGAATCGCTAAAATAGGATGCTTAAGTAGCATTCTTGGCCCGGCATAGCGCATCACTAAACGCATTTGCTCTTTCGGATCAGGTTTATAGCAATGAATCGGACACTTATTACAGGTCGGTTTTGCTTCGCCATAAGGACATCTATCCAGTCGTGTTTCGGCATAACGCAGCAGTTGCTCACACTCCTCACATAACGCATTATTCTGACGAACTTCACCGTGGTGATCTTTGCAATAGATGTGCACCATCGCAATAACGGTTTTGTACTCCGTTGCGAGCTCGCCTTGTAGAATATTGTTATGTTGGAACATGTTTTAATTACCTAATGAGAAACCGTACAGGTTGAGATTAACACTTTCGCTTATCACATCTTCAACTCGCTCAAACACAAAGCCTAATTTAGTCAGTAGTGCGATACTTCGAATGTTATCAGAGGTTGTGATGGCAACTAAATGATCGATATCAGCGTTCTGCTTAGCTTGTTCAATTATCGCCTCCGCTGCTTCTTGGGCAAAGCCTTGACCATAAAACTCAGGAACAAACCCGTAGCCAATATCATGCGACTCTAAGGTGTCTCTTTTTATTAGTCCGCAGATACCAATTGGTGTTGAACAATCCTTGATTTCAACCATCAACAAACAGACTCCCTTCTCTTCGTGCATCTTAAGAATGTTGTTTTCGATGTATTCGACAGCCTTGTCAGTGTCGCTGATTTCCTTATCACCAATGTAACGCAGGAAATCTTCTGAGCTGTATAATCGCTGAATAAACGCCGCATCTTGAGGCGTGATCATTCTTAATCGTAAACGTTCGGTCTCGACGGCCTGCATAGTGATATTTTCCTTGCTGAATACCATGTAAATATTGAGTTCTAGAGCTAAAATGATTATCCTCCACCGCCTAAACTAAATACAAGGCTATGCAGCAATGAACCGTAAGAAAAAAATCAATCAAATTCTAAAAAAGAAGCAGAAACAGGCGAATTCTAAACTGCATAGTAGCAACAAGCCTCGCTACATTTCTAAAGCTGACCGCGCAAAAATGGAAGCTGAAGAACAAGCTAAAGCGGCTCAAGAGCACGCTGAAGGTTCAGTAGAAGCGACTGTCGAAGCTGAAGAGACAAAAGCTGCAGAGTAAGTTAAAACTCGCAGTCCTCTTGTCCAAATCTCCGTACTGAGTCAATGTGTAAGAACAAAAAAGCAGCCTTTATTTGGGCTGCTTTTTTGATCCTACCATTTTAATCGCGCTGATTAGCCTTTCAAAGGCTGTACTTCCCAACGGGTAAACGGTGATTTTTTGTTGATTCCTGCTCTACCCCAACGATCAACAGAATCCACCACTAAGATACGCTCATTCGGTACCAATGATTTAATCAAGTTAGTTGGCTTTTTCGCTGTGACTAACCATAGAGCATCGTCTTCCGAAAACATCTCTTTAAGCTTGGCTTTGTCTTCGTCTGTCCATTCCAGTTCAGCTTTGAACATACGCTCTTCAACAAACAGTTGGCTGCCAGAGACAAAATCTTCCAAGCTTTCTGAAAGCAGCAATACTGAATCTACGTCATTATCTAGTAATACCGCTTGCTGCTTGTTGATCAGTTCACGAACATCCAACATCACACGCTGTAAGTTGCTATCAATCGTTTCAGCTTGCGCAGGCCACAACAACTTAAAGTCGTCAGCCACAATTGCAGCCATACGCGTTAAGTTGGTCGGATTTAACCACGCGTATTTAGACACATCACCATTCGACAATGTAAGCGCTGCAACACCTTGTGCACGCGGTGTGATCGCTTGAGCCGCATCCACCTCAACCAAACGGATATTGCCTTGTCTTGCGTATACAAAGGTAGGATCCGCTTGCCAGATGGATGACAGTGTTACCGCAACGGTCGCCTTTTCGCCAGATTGAAGCACTTTACTCGCACCCTTGGTACCAAACCAGTTCGGCAGACGATCAATGCCGTAGCGTTTTGGTGGTAGGTATTCGGTCGTAATGTCGGTGCCTTTGGTTAGCTCTGTCGCTAACGCATAAGTCACAGGCGTACTGGTGAGGATATCCTTTGCATTAGCGCTGATAGACACCATTGAGCCAGCCAACAATAGGCTGCTGACTGCACTCACTTGAGCCGTTGCTTTTAGTGAACTTGAAATACGATTCATTAAAGAAGTCATGATTATGCCTTTCTTACAATTCGGTATAGCGTTGCCGCTAGGAAAAATGTTGCAGAAACGATGATGATTGAAGCACCAGATGGCACTGGCAGTTTAAGTTCCATCGGTAATACTGTTCCGACCAAACACGCGATGGTTGCGAGTAATGCTGAAAGCAGTACAAAGCTCCCCATGCGTTTAGTCAGCAATCGAGCGGTCGCACCTGGAATCAGCAACAACGCACCCACTAAAACCGCACCCACTATTTTCACCGCTGCAATCGTCACTAAGGTGATCATCATGACAAACAGGTAGTCGTAGAAGCTGGTGTTATAACCACGAACCTTGGCAATATCAGGGCTGATACAAGTAAGGAGAATACGGTTGAACGTCGGTATCAAGAGCAAAATGATGATCGCGCAGCTGCCTGCGAGAATTGCTAAATCTTGGTCTGTTACCGTTAGAATCGAGCCAAATAACACGTTCTCAAGCATGTGGATATTGATCTTACGTGCCACGTACATCAGCAATGCCGCGCCAACCGCTAACGCAAGTGCAAGGAAAACGCCGACTAAGGTGTCGTATGGCACATTGGTTCTATTTCTCACGAAGTGAAGAAGCAAAGCGAAGATCATACAGAAGCTAAACAAACCAATAATTGGGTTTTCTGGTGGCTCACCAATCAGAACACCGATAGCGATGCCGGTTAACGCCGCGTGACCCACCGCTTCAGAGAAGAAAGCCAGACGCTTTGCAATCACCAAAGTACCAAGGCCACCTAGTAACGGGCCCAGTAACAATGCAGCAACTAATGCATTCACCATGAACGCATACATGAAGCTGTCAGATAGCCAACCTGCTTCAACGCCACTTACGGCAAGTTGTCGTAACCATTCCATTACGCAACCTCCTTCGATTTAGCGATGGCTGCACCACTGCTGTAGTGCTGAAATAAACTCTCGATTTTACTTGGGTGCAGCACTTGTTCATGTGGGCCACTATCCACCAAGAATCGATTCACAACATGTACATTCGCTTCAAGGCGACGTACTGCGGTTACATCGTGGTGAACGGCAAGAATCGTGCGGCCTTCATCAACACATTCACGAATCAGAGATTCAAGATAACGAACGCCCTGCTCATCCATGCCTGTCGTAGGTTCATCCAACACCAATAGGCTTGGGTTATCCAATAACGCTTGTGCAAACAACACACGTTGCTGCTCACCACCTGATAACTGGCCCATACGGCGGTCGCTACGAGTCGCCATTCCCACACGATCCAATTGCGCTAATGCGAGATCCAACTGCTTAGACTTACGACGCCAAAATAGCGGAATTCGAGTTTGGTTAAGCAGTACGAAATCCATTATCGTCAGGGGTAAGCTCGATTCAAAGGTCGCTTTTTGAGGAACGTAACCAATACTTGGCTTTTCTGGCCAATGGATATTGATTTGCCCAGAGAACGGCGTAAGGCCAAGCACTGAGCGCAGCAAAGAAGTTTTACCACCACCGTTTGGACCCATGATCACATGGCACTGACCCGCTTTAAGTTCTAGTGAAATATCATCAAGAATGACGTTGTTGTCGTATTGCAGACCAAGTTGATTGATTGAAATTGATGGACCTAGCATTATGCGTTCCCGCTTTTAGCTTGGTTCGCCGCCGCAAATTTCATTGCTTCGATTAACGTTTCTAAGTTCTTCTTCATTTCGACTTCCACCTTATCGTCTTGATACTCACCGTGCGTCATGTGAGAGAAACGGTAAAGCTGAACGCCTGTTTCTGCTTCAATCGTGTCAACAAAGCGATTTGGCATGTTTAGCTCGTAGAACAGAACATCAATGCCTGATGCGCGGATTTTCTCGATCGTTTCTTGAAGTTGGCTAGCACTTGGTTCAACACCGTGTGCAGGCTCAATCACCGCCGCGACATCCACACCAAACTCTTGAAGGATGTAGCCATAAGCATTATGCGTAGTCGCGACCTTCATACCTGATGTATCTAACTCACCTAATGACAACATCGCATCGCGCTTCATAAAGCGAAATTGCTTTGCGTATTTACGTGCATTCTTACGATAAAAAGCCGCGTTGTCAGGGTCGAGCTTAGATACCTCACTCGCAATGGTGTAAACCTTTTGAATTGTTGTCGAAAGTCCAACAAACGTGTGCGGGTTCACCGCACCTTGACCCACAGACTGGCCTAATGCTGGAAGTAAGGGCACTTCTTTGTTTGCTTCGATCACCACTAGGTCATGACGTTGCGCGGCTGAAATCACTTTAAGCGCGAAGTCATCGTGACCAATACCGTTTACTACGATTGCATCCATTTGGCTCAATCGCTTCAGGTCGTTCGGTTGTGGTAAGTAGTTGTGTGGGTTAAAACCTGCGTCAACCAAAGGAAGAATGTTGACTTTATCGCCAACCACGGCTTTTACATAGCTGTAGTAAGGTTGAAGCGTGATACCAATCGTCAGCTTATCGCTGTCGATCTTATATTCATTTGCCAATGCATTGGGTGCCATGAACACCGCTAATAACGACATCAATAGAGTCATAATTCGCATAGTAATTCTCTTATTATTAGTGAGCATTTTTGTAAGCCGGATTGTTTAATGAGAAGAAGCATCATGCTGTTCAACTTCTGATTCATTCACGACCATTTTCCAACCAGTAGACTCAAGCGTGTGTTGGTCAAAAGTAGCTGGCTGTTTCGCTACGCCATCCAAGAAGATCCAGATTTCAGGAGAAACGCTGTTCGCGTTTAAAATAAAGGAATCCGCAGAACCATGATCGGTTGGCGTAGCTTGTTCACTTGGTGTCGCAGATTCACTTGGAGCAGAGAAATAGTAACCACGCTCGTCCAATAACCAAGTATGAGAACCTTTGCGCTTCCAACTCTGGTCTTCAACAAATGGCGCGACCCATTCATCTTTAAGTGACGTAACACTTGGCCATTCACCGTCTGAGTCCATACGCAGGTCACGAATCTCTTCATGCGCTAAACGCAGCTCTGATAACATCGCCAAGTTTTCTTGCTCGACATCGGTCACTAAGATTTGATGATCAAGTACCGCTTTGATATGCGATTCTGCTTGATGAAATGGGATAGCAACCGTGGCAAAGCTCAGGATGAACACAATGATCAGCCCTACCCATTTGCCTTCTCTGCCGCCCGTGTCAGCACGTACACCTTGAATCATCATTTCTCGCTGATCTCAACAACGTCCACTTCAACAGGAAACTCGTGGCCTGAATCAAACACAAGGTAAAACTCAGTCTCAGGGTTTGGAAACTCAACGATAGAGCGTTTATCCGTCATCTCTTTTGCAATCAAGTTGTCTTCGTAGTCGTACATCTCAACCGCGTAATCAATAGCTTTACTGCCGTCTGAATAGCCCGCTTCGCAAGCCACAGTTTTGCCTTCAAACCAGCAGCTCATCAATGGAAAGTGTGCTTGTGCAGGTAATGCAGCGAAACCAAGTCCCAGAGCCAAGCAAGGAGTCATTAATGCGTTAAGTTTTGTTTTTATTGTCATGGTTCGTACCCTAGCCACAGTGCAAATTCTCAGTAGTAAACTGAGCGATAAAGGGCTCAAATGAGCCCTTAAGTTTTTTGGTTGCTTAATCAGGGATCGAGCCCCGACATCACAGATTATTGAAGCAGAGCTTCGAACGTTAGGTGAACGTTCGCACTTGCTTTGTCTGCCAGTGGGTTGTCAATCAACTCACCTTTGTAGTTCGCTTTCATTACGTAACGACCCGCGACGTCTGGAGTGAACGTGATTTCACCGTTCTCATCACTCACCACATCAATCTGCTCTTGGTGGTTGCGGTAAAGCGTACCTTCACGAGTAATCTCCGCTTTCACGTCTTTCTGGATTTCACCGTTGTAGAAGAACTGGAATGTTACAGGTTCGCCTTCAACGATGTCTGAAGGGTGAGTCACTGGCTTCATTTCAAGAAGCTTGCCTTCAATTTTGAACACTGAATCCGTTGGCTTACCTACCGTGATGTAGCTTTCTGCGCGAGTGAAACTGATTTGTGTTACCACGTCACGTGATTTTTCAGGAAGAACAGAGTCACGCTCAGCTTTGTTTGCTTTAATCCACTTCACCGTGTCACGGCGACCCGCTTTGTATTGCGTGTAGTAAGACGGCTGGTTGTTGATCGCCACTTTGTGTGTACCTTCTTCTTCAAAATAGAAATCAAAGATTGAACGACGCTTGCCACGAATCACAAAGTTAGGACGCTCGCTGCGACCATCAGGCATGATGACATGCGCATTTTCGCTGCCAGCAGGCTTATCAAAAACAAACGTACCGTGAGACGCAGTAACGTCGAACGTTAGCCAATCACCACCTTCTTTAGATACCGTGAAGTGAGATGGCAAAATCCAACGTGGGTGAGCTTGTGCCGTTGTCGTTGCTGCTAGGCCGAATACCATCACACCCGCTAGAGCAAGTGCTTTGATTTTTGTCTGTTTCATCATGTTCAATTCCATTATTTATAATTGTTAGCCGTGTCGCTCTATCTGAGCCTACGATGACCACTGTCTATTCTGTTCAGCTTGGTTTTAGTTCGTACTTACTAGTTACTGTTCGCACTTACTATTTAGCGATGTAGTTCAGGGCGATTACACCCGTCTCTTGCGTTGCTTTTAATTCGTAAGACGCGTTTGAATCTGTGAGTGATACTTTTTGGCGAAGGTAGTTACGGCCACCGTGTTCACGAACCACTTCAATATGAACCGTGTACTCGCCTTGTTCTAACGTTTCACCGCTGTCGCTCTTGCCATCCCAAACGAAACGGTACTGACCAGCAGGACGGGTTGCAGACGTTACAGCATCAACCAGTTCACGATCGTAACGGCCAACCTTTCTCCACCAGCTACGCAGATCCTTAAGCCATTCGTCTTTACCGACCCAAAGCTCGATGGTTTTCACGGACTTTCGTTCGCTGTTCTCTACCCATACCGCCACATAAGGACGCGCATACATAGAGGTATCGATTTTTGGAAGCTCAAAGCTGACATCAAGTTTTGCCGTATCAGGGATCACTTGTGCCATACCTAGGCTTGGCAAAAGAGATAAAGCAAGAAGCGCCTTGCTCCTGTTCATTTTTTTCATGTTTAACAACCTTTTAAATCCGTTTAACCTTAAGTTCGTTTTTCAATCCGATTCATCAATCGAATCAAGCGTTAAGGCACGGCGACAAAATAGATAACAAGTGAGATTGCAGACCCAAACACCGTCCATTTGATGGAAGTATTAAGCGTCTTTTTCTTAGGTAACAGTAAGCACACGCCAGTCAGCACAAAAAAGATCATCAGTAGCGCAGTGATATCGATAAACCATTTCCATACTTCACCGCTGTTACGACCTTTATGTAGATCGTTCAACAATGCGATAACGCCGTAATTCGTGGTTTCGACTTCTACAAATTCAGACGTAACGTCAACAAACACGGAAGCGTTGTAGCCTGGTCCTTTGAAGTCCATAGACACTTCACCGATGAGCAACTCACCGCCTTCAATCTCTGCGTAGATGTCCAAACCTGAAGGAACACCAGACAGATTGGCTTCTTCAAACAGAAACGTTTCAAAGGCTGTCTCGTCGGCTTTTAATCGCCCGTCTTGGATCGTGAACAAACTCGTAGGAAGCTCTAAAGTAGAGCGTTGAATATTGGGTTGGCTTGATTCAAATAACTCAGGTCTGTTCAAGGTGATACCTGTCACTGAGAAGAAAAGAACAACGAACAGAAGTGCCATTGAAATATAAACATGAAGTCGACGAGCCCATGATTGAACCGCCCTACTTTTTAACGACATACAAACCAATACCTATAAATTTTATGGCGACAATTTAGTTGATAATCATTCGTATTGGCATTCAATTTACATTGTTTACGTTTGCCGAGTGGCGTAAGGAAATTTACATAACATTACATGGGAAGTAATCGAACTGTATGCATATTCTTGCTAACGTGTACTTAAGGGATTTGATTCGTTCTATTTGCAGTTATCGATTAATAGAGTCAAAGCTCAAAAAACCTCAATCTCAACACGCTTGATTGAGATGGGTTTAAGGTAACAGTGGTGGCTTTAAGGATAGAAAGTTGGGACTATTTGATCACTGGTTTGATGATAGCTAATTAAGCTTAAAAGGATTTGAAATGCGTATTATTGTTTTGGCTTTTGCTGCACTAGTAACGGCGTGTACCAGCCAAATAGCCAGCACGGAAGAACATATTCAACAATACATCGGTTCAGACATAACCAATGTACAAGAACGTTATCTCACCGAACGGTCACGCCCTATCAGTTTTTGGGCATCTCGAAACTATGCTTGGATTGAAACCAAGAAGCCGTTAGACAATGGTTATACAGTGCATGCCTTTAAAAACCCTTATCGTGACTGCACCATTAATTGGGTTGTCGACACTAGCGGTGTGATTCAAAGTGCAACGCCTAGTGGGACAATGTGCGATCCTTAGTCAAACCAAACTGTAAAACTAGGTAAGCTCTAACTGAAAAATCAAAAAGGGTGTCACTTGAACCATCAAATGACACCCTTTTCTATTTGTTACTTTCTCTTGTCTTCTGTTGTGTTAACAGCAATTAGACATTGCCGTTATCACTCACTGTTCTTAACTGAGTCAGATATTTAATCCAACCTTTTGCTTCAGAAGAAGGTTCAATGTTGTTCGCACGTTTCGCTTGAGCGAGAGCATTATCAAGATTCTTTAGCTTGTACCATGAACGTACTTTCGCTAAAGCGACATCGGCTTGCTTGTTCTTGTCTTTCACTTTATCTAAAACAACCAGAGCTCGGTCGTAGTAACCTTGCTGAACCAATAGCTGAGCCACATTCCAATGATACTGAGTGTCTTTTTTAGACGCTAACGTCCACACTTCAATCGCATTGTCCCATTCTTTCGCTAGCTGCCAGTAGGTTGCTTGTTCAGCCAGAAGTTGAACATCGTTGTTCGCATCATCTAACTTAGCGATCTCTTGTGCTGCTCTCTCTGGAATGCCTCGTTTAGCATAAAGCTGAGCCAGTAATCTACGGTCTGAGTTTTTCAACTCAACACCTTGTAGATCAGCCAACGCTAGCGTGTTCAATGCATCACGATTACGTTCTAATCTTAGCTGAATACCAACAAGTTGACGCCACCAGTTATCTTTCTCTGGTTGAAGTTCAATGAGGCTTTCCAGTGTCGGAATAGACTGTTTCCACTGCTTTAACTGTAGCTGAGCACCCAATTTTAGCGACAGAGGAGACAACTCTGGTTTTGTATTGAACTTGTCGCGATTACCAATGGCCACCAGTACTTTTGACCAGTTTTCAATTTGATATTCAGCTTGTGCAATTCGCATCCAAAGTGTGTCTTTCTTTTCCTTTTCTAGCGCAGTTTTTACTAACTCGTAATAGTGCGGAAGCGCTTTTTTAAACTGCTGATCGTTTAGTAATAGATCAGCAAGCATGCGTTTCGTTACCCAAGCCTGTTCATCCACCAGTAAATTACTGTCGACCGCATAAGTAAGCTGCTTAATTGCCGTGTCGGTTTTACCATCTTGCCAGTAAAACACACCAAGCATGCGAGCTACGTACGCTTTGTCGTAGCCTTTCGAAAGCTCCAATCCTGCAAGTACGTCAATCGCCTGTTTAACCTGTTCATCTTGAGCAAGCTTATGCGCCTTTTGAACACGAATAGCAGTATATTGAGTTAGCTCTTTTGCTTGTGTTGTAAGGGGCATTAACAACAAGCCCACTAATATCCATATCTGTTTCATCATTTTGCCAACTTGAATTCAAAGGTAAATGTTTGTCCAAATTGAGGGGTCGCTTTACCATCAACAACCTTCGGCTGATACTTGTATTTTTTCATAGCACGTATCGCTTCACGCTCGAACATACGACGCGGGTTTGCGTCAGTGACTTGAATATCCGTCGGTCGGCCTGTTTCATCGATAGTAAAACTCAATGTAACAAAGCCTTCAGCCCCGCGCTTAAGCGCTTTTGCTGGGTAACGAGGTTCAACTCGATACAGAGGCATTGCCTGTTGGTTTGACCCAAAATCAGAAAATGTCGGCGCGTTAATCGCTAAGCCATCAACCGATGTATTCAAATCTAATGAAGGCAGTGAAGACATCGAATTCAGAGGCGTGACTTCAGCTTGTGACTGAGACGTTTGCGCTTCTGGTGGTGGCTCTGGCATTTCTGGTTTCTCAGGGACGGCACGTTGTCTTCTTTGAACTTCTTGTTCTTGTTCAACCATCACCATGTTGAAACTCAACGTCTCGCTATCATCTGGTGAACGTTGATGGCCATTATCGACCATCCAAGCCATGAAAGAAAATAGAGCCAGGCCCAATGCACCCGCCAGCGGTAAAGCAAGAAATAGGCGAATCATTTATGAAGATCCTCCAAGATCATCGCTTTTCAGCAGCAAGCGCAATGTTTTTAACACCCGCACCTTTAGCCGCGTCCATCACTTTAACAACCGTACCGTTGTAAGCGTGTTCATCCGCTTGAATAACCAAAGAAGCATCAGGTTGTTCTAGCAACAAGTGTTCTAACGTTGCTTGGACACGTTCAACATCTACGACACGTTTGTCGATAAAGATGTCGTTAGCAGAAGTAATCGCAACAAAGATGCCCGCATCCTTTTGGCTTACTACGTTAGAAGCTTGTGGGCGATTGACTTCAACCCCTGATTCACGAACAAATGAACTGGTCACAATAAAGAAAATAAGCATGATAAATACAATATCAAGCATCGAAGTAAGGTCTATTTGAGCCTCTTCGTTTTTTGAATGACGTCGACCGAGTCTCATCGTTGACTCCTTAAAGATTTTTCTAATTTCAATTCTAAGCGGTTACACACTTTCGCTAAACGAGCATGAACAAACATGCCGGCTAATGCAGCAACCATACCCGCCATGGTTGGCAGTGTTGCCAACGAGATACCTGAAGCCATCAATTTAGGGTCACTGCTTCCTTGAGTCGCCATCACATCAAAAACAGAGATCATGCCGGTGACGGTACCTAACAAACCCAACATCGGACAAATAGCGACTAACAGCTTAATAAAGTTCAAGTTTTGGTTAAGTAAGATACTCGCTTGCCCTAACCAACCTTCGCGAATGGCTTTGGCATGCCAAGAAGAGTGATCTTCTCTTTCATGCCACTTAGTAGTCCAAGCTTGGCGCTGCTTTGGAAAGTAGAACGCAAGATAAAGCACACGTTCTACCACAAGCACCCAATACACTAGGACGACAGCCGCTAGCCACCACAGAACGAAACCGCCCTGCTCCATAAAGCTTGATAAAGACAGCAGCCAGTCACTCGTTAACCAACTCGCTGGTAATAGAGAACCCGACAAAATATCCATTACGCAGCAGTCCCAACTGGTGAAACAACAGCGTTTGATTCAACGGTCTTTTCTGCTTGCTCAGCAACAAGACCAATACCTTGCTTCTCAAGAATATTGCGAATGTTCTCTGCTTGAGTACTAAGAATGTTGTGCGCCAGTAGAAGAGGCATTGCCGCAACCAGACCAAGTACCGTCGTTACAAGCGCCATCGAAATACCGCCCGCCATTACTTTAGGGTCGCCATTACCAAACTGTGTGATCACTTGGAATGTTTCGATCATGCCGGTTACAGTACCTAGAAGACCTAACATTGGAGCAAGTGCCGCCAATAGCTTAAGCATAGATAGGCCTTTCTCTAGGTGAGTCTGCTCATCCACTACCGCTTCTAAAAGTCGCAGCTCTAACGCTTCAACCGTTTGGTTTTGTTCTTTGTTGTACACTGCAAGAACACGGCCTAGTGGGTTATCACCTGCTTGTTCAGGGTTCTTAAGTTGTGCGCGAATTTTCTGACGAGCGATAGCTAATGAAACACCACGAACCAATGCGATGATTAAGCCGATTGCAAGTAAGCCAAGAATCACTTTACCAACAACACCACCCGCTTGTAGACGGTCAGTTAGGCTTGGCGTTAGCGCTAGTTGCTCTAGCATGAACCCACGAGAAGGATCGACAACCACGTTAGACACGTCGCCATTTGCTAATGTAGAAAGCGATGCCAATGTTGGACCATTCGATGGCTGTTTCAGATACGCAATCGCATCTTCACGCTGAGTGTTCCAGCTAACATAACCTTGATCTGTCACAAGACCAATCGAACCTAAACGATACGCATCAACAGTTTGTGTATTACCTTCACCATTAATGAATGCAATTTGAGACTTGCTAAGCTCAGAGCTCGCTTGAATCTGCTCAACCATGCTCATCCACAAACCAGAAAGTTGTGGCATTGATGGCAGGGATTTAGCATCGATAATTTGGTCAACGGTCGCTGTGTGCTCAGCGCGATCAACGCTGTTTACTGTTGAGCTAAGCTCTGCGCCTAGTTCTTTTGCGTTTTGACGAACGACACCAAACAACTCGCCTAAGCTACCGGTTTCTAAACGCAGCTTCTCTTCTAAGCGAGCAAGCTTGTTTTCGTTATCACTGAAGGTTTGAGTCAGAGCATCTGTCGCGCCTTGAATAGAGGTACGTTTCGCTTCAAGCTGTGCTTTAATCGCTTTCAGCTCTTGTTCAGTCTTTTTAAAATCGGCTTCACGAACCACATTGTGAGAAGCTTGAGTACGATTTTCTGACTTCGCTTTGTTAACCAACTGAGCTGTTGAATCAGAAGCAGAGAAAGCAGAAAAGGAAATAGACGTGATGCAAAGCAATGCTGCTAATGGCTTTAAGTTCATTACTTAACCTCCGCAACAGTTAGAGAAACAGGTAAAGTAATTAGGCTTGGTGCCGCTTGTTGGCTAGCAATGTCGTAAGCTTTATCTAACTCAGATTTCATCGAAGAATCTAGCTCTTGCCATTGGTTTTGTATTTGATTCCAAGACCAGTATTGGCTGCCGTTTAAATTACGAGCAACTAATGAGATACGACCTAAATGCAATACATCAGCCTCAATCGTTCTGTCGCTGTTCAATGCTACTCGACCTTGATAAGCACCTAGCTTGATTCCGTAGTCCATCTCGATTTGGTAAGCTTCTAGGATACGACGATACTTTTCTGCATCACTCACGTCAGCACGAGTCATCATTGCTTGCAGCTTTTCAACTCTTTCTAAACGCTGTTCTTTCTTGATTGGCACATCGTTATCAACTAACTGTTGAAGACCATCAATCATCTGATACATCAGAGGCACAACACCTTGACGTGTGTATTTGATTTCGTCGATCTGCCCTTCAAGGCTCTGAGCTTCTCGATTCTGGCTTTCAACCAATACAGCAAGGTGATCGTGATAGATTTCTAGGTTTTTAACTTCTTCTTGCAGACGCTCAATCTCAGCTTGCAGCATTAAAGTCGCTTGTGAGCTTTTATCAATAATCTTTTGGCTCGAAGCCGACGCGTTATTGGTCTTGTTTTGAATTGATTGAGCTTGATCCAAGCTGTTTGCCATCGAAGACGTTGCAACCAAACTGATGGCAAGCGCTAGGCTAGTTTTTAAAAGATTCATAATTGTAGTCATTTACTATAAGAAGAAGGTCAAATGAATTTTATTGATAAGCAGTCTCATTATCATTAAAAGTCACTCGCATTACTAGGGATATTTTTATTAAATAGCGGAATCACGAAAGGGGAAAGTCGAAACCTTCCCCTTAATATTTAAGCTATTAATAGTACCCTACTAACAAATTAGTATTTTACCTGTAAAGTCGCCATGTAGTTACGGCCTTCGCCGACAACAACGTTGCTCGTGCTGCCGCCTTCAAGGTAGTCAGTATCAAACAAGTTTTCTACGTTGAAGCGTGCAACGAAATCTAGGTTTTCATCATACTTCATTGTATGTGACACACCCATGTCTACACGAGTGTAAGCATCTTTTTTGAATGTGTTAGCGCTTTCTGTGTAACGCTCACCTACATGATAAATACCCAGGTTTACATCAGTACCGTTGTTGAATGCATAAGTAGACCAAATGCTAGCCGTAAACTCAGGAACGTCAGCTGGAGTTTTGCCTTCAAGTGCAGGGTCATTTTGGTATTCAGCATCCAAGAACATAGTTGATGCACTCAAAGAGAATGCTTCAGTCATGTAGCCGGTAGCCGACAGTTCTACACCAGTATGAACTTGCTCACCAACTTGGCTTGTGCGTGTCTCTTTGCCGTTATTGCTTGCTGGATCTAGGTCTTCAGTCACTTGCATGTTCGATTGAGTGATCTGGAACAATGCTCCTGATACAAACAGACGCTCATCAAACAGTTCCCATTTAGAACCTAGCTCGTAAAGTGTGCCCTTCTTAGCGTCTTGAGACTGACCAAAGTTCACGTCATCTTTATCTGTGATTTCGCCAACAGGTTCGAAACTTTCAGAGTAAACCGCGTAAATAGAACCATTAGACGCTGGTGAATAAATCACACCAAGCTTAGGAAGAATGTTGTTGTAGCTCTCTTCTTGATTAGAGCTGCTCGTCGTTTTGTCGTAAGCGAAACGCACGCCACCAAGTACTTGCCACTGTTCAGTCAGCGTTACTAAGTCTTGAACATAAAGACCGTAGTGTTGGCTTTCAGAGTGAGACACTTCATTGTCGTTCTTGTAGTTAACGTTAGAAGGCATATCAAAACCGTTACCACATGCAGCAGCTGCTTCTGCTTCTGTTGCGTTAACACATGTGTAGCCAGAATCGTATAAACGCTCGTAATCGTAATGAAGACCATTCACACCAACAAGTAGGCGGTGGTTTACACCTAGTGCATCGAAATCACCAGTAAAATCTACATAAGCCGTATCAAACGTCCATTCATCGTGACGGTCTGATACCTTGTAGCCGTAACCGCCGCTCTTATCGCTATATACCGTGTTGTTTGATTCTGTACGTTGACGTTCATAGAACTGACGGCTGATGCCTGTCTTCACAGACCAAGCGTCGTTCAAGTTAGCGGTTACAGATGCACCGTAGTTTGCAACGTCGTTGTCCGTTTGAGCAAAGCGTTGGTCATTAACCGTGTTAGGGTCGATAACTTTACCAGTAGAAGTATCGATTTTAGAACCGTTGTCTAAATCGCCCTCTTCAATAGTGCGGTCGTAATGAACAGACAACATGATGTCTTCGTTGATATCGTAATCAACAAATAGACCACCAACAAAACGGTCAGTCTCTACATCTGTGCCATCAAAACGTGTGCGGTAAGAGTCTTGGTTTTCTTGTGAAACAATCAAACGAGCACGTAAAGTTTGGTCATCATTTAATGAACCGCTAACATCAGCGGTAGTACGCGTGTAGCTATCAGAACCGATATCTTGGCTTACGTTAACTTGAGTTTCATATGTTGGCTTCTTAGAAACCATGTTCACAAGACCGCCAGGAGCAGACTTACCGTAAAGTAGACCAGCTGGGCCTTTCAATACTTCAACTCGCTCCAGAAGCTCTACCGGTTGGCGGTAATGAGACCAGTGTTGAACGCCATCACGCAGGTAACCAGAGCTACTCTCCAAATTAAAACCACGAAGCGTGAAACGCTCACGGTTAGTTGATTTAGAACCCGCACCAACAGATGCGTCGTTCTTAAGAACTTCACCTAACGTGCTAGCACGCTGTTCATCGATGATTTGCTCATCGATTACTGAAACTTGTCCCGGAGTCTCTAATTGAGTTGCCTCCATACGCATCGCTGTTGTGTTCGTGTCGGCTTTGTAACCGTAGTCGCGACCTTCAACAACCATATGCTCGTCTGTTTTTACTGTTTCTGCCAATACTGCTGGTGAAGCTAATACTGCGCCGATCACTAAAGCCAATGGGCTCTTTGAAAACATGTCCTTTACTCCGCTTTATTCTTTTATTCGAGCACTTTTTATTTATTCGATGTACTCGTTGAACCGTTTCCGGTACCACTAATCATTTCGGGAGTGAATATAAGTGATAACTATTACCATTTGCATTAAATTTACATTCTTTGCATTCGTAAAGCTTTGTAAAGGACTACCGACCAGCCGTTTCTTAAAATTCATTAAAGCCAATTCAATACAGGTAGTTAACCTGTATTTACGTCAAAAACTGGCTATCAGAGTCAAATATTTTGAAATAACGATATTGGTTCGGTCAATTTAAGAAGAGACAATCGATAAGAAAATTGTCTTGTCTTATTTACTACCTTTGAAATGACGGTTTTATGTATAAAACCCTCGACAAATGTAAATGAATAGTGAATTATTTTGTTTTTATTTGTTTAATTTACACAATTATCAGTGATTGTGATCACATCTATAATTTCAAACTCATTTTTTGTTTTTCGATTTGAACAACCGACTGCTAATCTCCTGCTCACTTTGAAAAGGTATCAAAGTTATAAATAATAAGGAGTGTTCTAAATGAATACCAAGAAACCTATGTCTCTAACTGGTCGAGTTATCCTCGGTATGGTCGTGGGCATATTAACGGGATTTGCCATTCAATCCCTTTTTGCAGACAGCGGCTTTGTTAACAACTACATCGTTAACGGACTCTTTGAAGTAGGCGGACAGATTTTTGTCGCCAGTTTAAAAATGCTTGTTGTACCTCTAGTCTTCGTTTCACTAGTGTGCGGTACAAGCTCTCTTAAAGACTTATCAACTCTTGGCCGTATGGGGGGCAAAACGCTTGCACTTTATATCGGTACTACAGCCGTTGCTATCACTCTAGCACTTACTATCGGTAACCTGTTCCAACCTGGAGCTGGTGCGGATCTTACTGCTGCGAGCTCTTTTAAATCAGCGGATGCTCCTTCTTTAGGCCAAGTAATCATCGACATGTTCCCAACTAACCCTATTCAGGCGATGGCTGAGGGCAAAACGTTACAAGTTATCGTATTTGCAGTGTTGTTTGGTATCGCAATCAGTGCAGCCGGCAAACCAGGCGAACGTATCGCTGCCGTTTTCTCTGATTTAAACGAAGTGATCATGAAGCTAGTTGCGCTACTAATGAACCTTGCTCCTTACGGCGTGTTCTTCTTGATGGCGAAACTGTTCTCTGGCCTTGGCTTGGGCGCGATTTGGAACCTAGCAGAATACTTCTTAGTGCTTGCGGGTACCCTGCTGTTGCACGGTCTGGTGACTTACAGCGCAATGCTTAAAGGGTTCACTGGCCTTAGCCCGATTACGTTCCTACGTAAGATGGAAGATGCAATCATGTTTGCATTCTCAACAGCATCTTCAAACGCAACAATTCCAGTAACAATGGAAACAGCTAAGAACCGCATGGGCGTAGACAACAAAGTCGCTTCTTTCACAGTACCACTAGGTGCAACTGTGAACATGGACGGCACTGCAATCATGCAAGGTGTTGCGACTGCGTTTATCGCGCAAGCGTACAACATCGACCTATCTATGGGTGATTACCTAATGGTTATCCTAACGGCGACACTGGCGTCTGTTGGTACTGCAGGTGTTCCTGGTGTTGGTCTTGTTATGCTAGCGATGGTATTGAACCAAGTTGGCCTACCACTTGAAGGTATCGCTCTAATCATGGGTGTTGACCGCCTTCTTGATATGATTCGTACCGCTGTAAACATCACTGGTGATAGTGCCGTATCTATCATCGTTGCTAAGTCTGAAGGCGCTCTAGACGAGTCTCGCTTCAACGACCCAGCAGCAGGTGAGAAAGAAGAAGAAGTTAAGCTAGCTCGCCAACAGGCATAGTCTCGCTTATCTGATGCTCTTGTCTTCAAGCTCTGGCGTAATTAATGGCTACGTCTAGCTCATTCAAAGCACATAAAGAAAAGCGCCACTGCAGATGCAGTGGCGTTTTTTATTGGGCGATGTTTCTAAACTATATCTATTAGTTATATTTCTAAGCACGCTTTCAATCATAGTTACCTATGGAACACGACAGATAAAAACAGAAAGCTAATCAGCGATTGGGAACATAAGGTTCACTCTAAGCCCCCCACCGTCTCTATTCTCTGCAGTTACATGCCCATTCATAACAACCATTGCCTCTTTAACAATCGCTAAGCCTAGCCCATAGCCACCAGACTGTTTATCTCGCGCTGATTCAATTCGTGTAAACGGGTCGAATATACCCGCAATCTTGTTATCAGCAATACCCTCACCATCATCTTCCACAGATATGACACTGTAACGTTTATCTGTTATCTGTTCGTATGTAGTCACGACAACATGAGCGCTCTCACCCGCGTATTTAATTGCATTGCCTACCAAGTTACCGATCACTCGAAGAAGTAGTCTCTCATCAACACTCACCATTGATGTCGGTATCTCTAAGTCACCAATCAAAGTTTGATTCGGCTTTAAATCGTTTTGCATCTGCGCGATCAACATCGAGCAATAGTGCTCTAGGTGCATTAAGCTTAATTTAGAGTCATAGCGAGAGGTTTCTAAGCGGCTAAATTCAAGTATCTCACCCACCAGCTTGTTCATCTCTTCTGTTTCGCTTTCCATTCGTTCTAGCAAACCAATGCTTTTATCATCAACCTTGCTTCGTAGCAGGTGTAGTGCGAGGTTTTGCCTTGCTAATGGCGTTCTTAACTCGTGTGACACATCACGAATCAAACGACGTTGTTTTTCAGCCAGAGATTTAATCTCAAAGGTCATATGATCAAAATCGTGTGCAAGCTCGTTGAATTCTCGCGTGGTGGAATTTAACTCCGATACCACACTGACAGTGAAATCGCCTTGAGCAAGTCTGCGACTCGCTTCTCTCAATCTATCCAACGGTTGCTGCAAGCTTTTCGCCATGATAATCGAGAACAGAGACAATACCACCAAGGCAATCACAGCTTTAAGCATATAGGAGTATGGAGCAAAGGATTTTGCGGGGTGAAACTGGTGAGGAAGTTGAATAACAAGCGTACTGCCGTTATCCAGTGGCAAGCCAAAAATTGGCTTGCTCACACGGTCACTCAGTTGGTGGTCTAAGGTACGCAGAAACTTCAATTTAAATTCGAAGTGTGGATGCATGTGTCGGTGCGTAATTGGGCGGTTATTCTCGTCAATAACGAACAAATAATAACGTTGAGCATTACCCCAGTCAGCTAGCTCGTCCATGTCCCCTTCTTCGATCAAAACATTCGCTTGATGAGCAAGATCCAACATTTCTGCTTTAACGGACTCAGGGACCTTTAGCAGAGCCTTCATCAACGCTCTTTCAGCGACACCTTGCAGGATCAAAATGCTCACTAGAATCACTGTCAGGTAACTAAACAATTGAAAGGTTAATCCATCTTTTCGCTTAGCGATGAAATCCGGGCAACGTATTAGATGGGCACTCATGCGCCGACCGACTCTAGGTAACTGTAGCCTTTACCACGAACGGTTTTAATGTGCTGTTTCGACAGGCCCGCCTGCACCAATTTTCGACGTATATTACTGATATGCATATCTAAATTACGATCGAAAGGACACAGCTCTTTCTTAAGTACATGGACTTGAAGGTCAGACTTGGAAACCACGATACCGTCATTTTTAACAAGATAATCAAGCAAGTCTTTTTCAGTACCGGTTAATGGCAAACGAGAGAGTTGTTCACACAAACCGTGATTAGAGGAAGCTAAAGATTGTCTCTGACGCTCAAAACCCACTCGGCGCAAGATCACCTTAATTCGGGTTAAGAGTTCAGGAACATTGAAAGGTTTAGCGATGTACTGATCGGCTCCAGCTTGATAACCATCGAGCATTGAGGCATCGTCGTTAAGCGCGGTTAGCATAAGAATGGGAGTAGCAAAACGCTGACAAATACGCCTTGCCACTTGAATACCACTTAGGTTTGGAAGCATTACATCGAGTAAAACTAAATCGACAGGGTTCGATTGAATAAACTCAAGCGCGGACTCACCGCAATGAACGGTATCAACGTGATACCCTTCATTTTCTAAGACTTCGCCCAACAATTCACATAACTGAATATCATCATCAACAACTAAAACGCGCGACATCATACAAACCGATAAATAATAATAGTTTGCATTTTAATTATCGTTATTATTGATTTCAATTATAAAATGCGAGATTTACCCTATAGTAAGAAATCTTTTTCAATCGGTACAAATTTTGAGGCAGAGTCGATAAGATTTTGAGCAGTTAACCCCGGTACACCATACACTTCAACTGGCTTACCAAATCGTTCTTTGATTCGCTCAACAAGGATTTCGAAATCACCGTCACCAGATACTAAAACAATGGTATCAACTGTCTCAGCAAGTTCTATCGCATCTAACGCGATACCGACATCCCAATCCCCCTTTGCGCTTCCATCTCGACGCTGAATAAACGGTTTTAACTTTACGTTAAAGCCAACACCACGAAGGATGTGGTGAAATTGACGCTGTTTTGGATCTTGGCTAGAGATCGCGTAAGCATTGGCTTCAACCACGTTACGCCCTTCTGTGGCAACATACCAAAACTGGTTATAGTCGAAGTTAGAACGGTATTTGTCGCGCGTCGTGTAGTAAACGTTCTGAACGTCGACCAAAATTGCTATGTTTTCCATAAATTCATACCTTTAGATTTTCCGTATACCCTATTCTATTCACTTATAAAATGCGAGTCGCTTTACTCAATAAAAATGAACTTGTTTCCTTCCGTTAACGTAAATCTCCGTATGTTTAGCGTAATCCTAACTATGCTTAATGTAGGTTGATTTGTGTTGTACGTTTATCGAATGGTTCTGAGCTTAACTTTCTTCCCTACGTAACTTTCAAATCATTCTCAGACTTTGAGTTTTCAAGGGAGGTTGGCCATGCTACACCGACAAATAAACAAATCGTGCGTAAGCATCGACACAGCCAAAGCAGCGAAATCAATGAATTATTCGGCAAGTTTTCGCGTCTGGTTTAGCTTGATTAAACTACTGACTATCAGCACAGTATTGGTCATGAGCTCAACCATTCACTCGGTACTTGCCTACCCTGCCTATTCACATTCAAAACCGTTACCGCACCGTAGCGTGATCTACTTTGCACCAAAGGAAGATTCCGTCGTCAAAGAATTTCTCAATGAAGTGTTGATCAACAACTGTCAATTGGATGAAAGAGACGTAGTTATCATTGTCATTGCGGAGAGCGGCTACACAGTCCCTACTTGGCTTGAAGAAGAATTTAACCTAGAAGCCGTAACCGATAGCTATGGAATACCAAAAGGTTCACATACTGCTGTTTTGATAGGTAAAGACGGAAAAGAGAAACACAGGTGGAGCGGTAAGACAGACTGGCAGAAAATCACCAATATCATCGATGAAATGCCAATGCGCCAACAAGAAATGCAGCGACAAAGCAGCCGCTGCAGTATTTGATACTTGATGAGTTCAGCAATTGTTTAAAAAGACAACTAGAAGGCCAAATAATTAAGCTTGCTTGTTAAACCAATCTAGCTTTTCATGTAGCTGAGCTACACTGCCAACGACAATAAGTGCAGGGCTCTTTGCTGTAGCAGCAAGGCTTGCCAAATCACTCAGCCCACCGCGGTAAACCTTTTGCTCTTGGCGAGTACCGTTTTCAATGATCGCTACAGGCATATCAGCTCGCATACCGTTATCCAGTAAGTTTTTCTGAATGTTTGGGCTCTCTTTTAACCCCATGTAAAACACAATTGTATGGTTGTGCTGAGCAAGAGATTGCCAGTCAATATCTTCGCCGTCTTTCTTAAGGTGACCGGTAATAAACTGAACGCTTTGCGCATGGTCACGGTGCGTCAACGGAATACCCGCATAAGCCGTAGCACCTGCAGCAGCTGTGATGCCCGGAATCACTTCAAATCTAACGTCATTTTCAGCCAGTGTTTCACACTCTTCCCCGCCACGACCAAAGATAAATGAGTCTCCACCTTTAAGGCGTACTACATGCTTGTTCTCTTGTGCTTTAGTGACCAATAGTTGGTTGATCTGATCTTGAGGTACGCAGTGATGATCGAGCTTTTTACCCACATACAGCATTTCCGCTTCTGGGTTAGCCATCGCCAAGATATCCTTTGATACCAAGCGGTCATAAACCAAAACGTCTGCTTGTTGAATCACTCGTGCCGCTTTTAACGTAAGTAAGTCTGGGTCGCCCGGACCCGCGCCTACTAATGAAACCAATCCTTTGGTTACTTCTTTAACATTCGATGACGATACTTCTGACATGCTGTGCTCCGAAGGTTTGCTTGTTTTATCTCAAGCTTCAATCTATGTGATAAGTCACTGTATTCATGATGACTTATCCAAATCCTTAACCCTTAGACTATCAGGTGTTGAATTAAATATTCAGTCTAAATACTAACGAAGATAGAAGTAATTATAACAAAACAGTCTATTGCGAGTAATTTGCGCAATGATATAAGGGCTTTCGAACTAAAAAAGCCCCAAACATGTTGTTGGGGCTCTTAATCTCACACTAAATTACGTTTCACCGTATTCAGAATTACTTAGCACCTAGAGAAGGAGCGGTTCTTGCGTGTGTTAGGAACAAAGGAACACATGTTAAGAACAAACCACCAACGATGTTACCAAGGATTGTAGGGATAAGGTTGAAGTTCAACCATGTCGCGATACCGAAATCAGCGCCTAGAATCATACCCAGTGGGAATAGGAACATGTTTACTACCGTATGCTCAAATACTAGTGCGAAGAAGATGAAGATTGGGAACCACATCATTGCTACACGACCAGACACAGTACGTGCTGTCATGTTACCAATCACGCCTAGACATACCATTAGGTTACAGAAGATACCGCGTACGAAACACGTGATCCATCCGTCCATGCCCATGTTTTCAAAGCCTAAGCTACGACCTGTAGAAACAGCAATGAACTTTTGAGCAACAGCGTTTGGCTCTAGAGAGAAGTTACCTGTTAAAGAAACAGCCACTAGGAAAGCAACAATCAAAGAACCGATAAGGTTACCAAGACCAACAATACCCCAACAACGTAGGATACGGCCCCAAGTGATGCCTGGACGGTTGTCGAATTTAGCCAAAGGCGCAAGGCCGAAAACGCCAGTTACTAGGTCATAACCCATAACGCTTAGAATCACGAAGCCAACTGGGAACACTAGTGCGCCAACAAGACCAATGCCTGTTTGTACCATTGCTGTAATTGCTACAACAACCGCTAGAGAAAGGATGATACCAGCCATAGTGCTTCGAATCAGAAGATCGCGAGTACTTGTTTTAGTTTTCGCTTCACCCACATCGATCATCGTTTGAACGAATTCAGCTGGTTTGTAATCAGGAGACATAATGTTGTCCTTAAAAAGTAAAATTAAAAGTTAAAATTGGATAGGAAAAGGCTCTAGTTACCGAGTTAAGGCAATATCGAGAACTAGAACCCTTGAACTATCAAATCTTACTCATCCAAAGATTAAGCAGAGATTTCTACAGCACCCTTGGTAACACGAGCTTTGTACGCTTTCACGTTGAAGTTCTCGTCTTCCATGCACACACCTGTTGCTAGGTTAAAGCGTTGCTTTTTAAGTGGGCTTGCCACCCAAAGCTCTTCTTTGTGCTCAACAATCAGACCACGTGATAACACGTTAGATTGGAAGTATGGGTCTGTGTTGCTAATCGCGAATACTTCTTCAGCCTTAGTTGGGCGGAAGACAGCTACTTGCTCACCACCAACCAATGCACAAACACCTGTACCTGGGATAATGTCTTCGATCTTACAAACTTTGGTAAATGCCATGATGTCGTCTCCCAATTAAACCAGTTCAACGTGAAGGATATCGCCCTTCGCTTCAGGGTGTTTCTCAGTGAATGTCGCTGGACGGTGTTGTTCACGGCCATCATCAACAAACACAACGTTTTCATCACGATCATCAGCATTGATGAAGTGTGCAAAGCGCTTAAGTTGAGCTTCGTCGTTGATTGTGTCTGTCCACTCGCAAGCAAAGTTATCCACTAGGCCAGCAATGTCAGTTTCAAGTTGGTCATTGATGCCAAGCTTGTTGTCTACAATCACTTCACGTAGGTAATCAACACCACCTTCTAGGTTGTCCATCCATACCGAAGTACGTTGCAGTTGAGCAGCCGTGCGGATGTAGAACATCATGAAACGGTCGATGTACTTGATTAGAGTTTCTTGGTCTAAGTCGCTTGCAAGTAGGTCTGCGTGACGAGGTTTCATACCACCGTTACCACACACGTACATGTTCCAACCCGCGTCAGTTGCGATAATACCTAAGTCTTTACCTTGAGCTTCAGCACACTCACGAGTACAACCAGACACACCAAACTTCATCTTATGAGGAGTACGGATGCCTTTGTAACGGTTCTCGATCATCACGCCTAGGCCAACTGAATCTTGAACGCCGTAACGACACCAAGTAGAACCAACACATGTCTTCGCCATACGAAGCGCTTTTGCGTAAGCTTGACCAGTTTCGTAGCCTGCTGCGATTAACTTCTTCCAGATTGCTGGTAAGTCATCTTTTTGAGCACCGAATAGACCGATACGTTGTGCACCCGTGATCTTGGTGTACAGGTTGTATTCAGCCGCAACATCAGCAAGAACACTTAGTGCTTGAGGTGTTACTTCACCACCCGCCATACGAGGGATTACAGAGTAAGTACCGTCTTTTTGCATGTTACCTAGGAAGTTATCGTTGGTATCGTGCAGTTTCACTAGCTCAGGCTTAAGGATGTGTTCACCCCAGCAAGAAGCAAGGATAGAACCCGCTAGAGGCTTACATACTTCACAGCCGTAGCCTTTACCGTATTTCTCTAGTAGTTCGTCGAATGTTTTGATCTCTTCGATACGAATCAAGTGGAAAAGCTCTTGGCGAGAGTAAGCAAAGTGTTCACATACGTCGTTCTTCACTTCTACACCAGCTTTAGCAAGTTCAGCGTTCAGTACTGAAGTCACAAGTGGAATACAACCACCACAGCCCGTACCTGCGCCTGTTACTGCTTTGATATCACCAATTGTGTGGTGACCTTCAGCAACAGCTTGTGCAATCTTGCCTTTAGTTACATCGAAACAAGAACAGATAACTGCAGATTCAGGAAGAGAGTCCGCGCCAAGTGTTGGCTTTTCAGCACCAGCATGAGCAGGAAGAATCAATGCATCTGGGTGCTCTGGTAGGTCGATTTCATTCAGCATTAGCTGAAGAAGATCGCCGTAGTCAGACGTATCACCAACCATTACCGCACCAAGAAGCTTCTTGTTGTCTTCAGATACGATTAGGCGTTTGTAAACTTCTGACTCTTCGTTTTGGTAAACGTAGCTCTTACAACCAGGAGTACGGCCGTTTGCATCACCGATAGAACCTACTTTCACGCCGAGAAGCTTAAGCTTCGCAGACATGTCCGCACCTTCAAATGTGCTTTCGTTACCAACAACGTGATCAACCGCTACCGTCGCCATCTTATAACCAGGAGCAACAAGGCCGTAGAACGTTTGGTTCCAAGACGCACACTCACCGATAGCGTAGATATCTTTGTCTGTCGTTTGACAGTGATCGTTAATCTCGATACCGCCACGAGGTGCAATACCTAAACCCATTTGACGAGCAAGTTTGTCTTGTGGGCGAATACCAGCAGAGAATACGATGAAATCAGTTTCTAGCTCTGTACCGTCTGCAAAACGCATTACGTTACGAGCTTCAGTGCCTTCAGGAGCAATCTCAAGCGTGTTCTTGCTTGTATGTACGTTAACGCCCATACGTTCGATTTTTTGACGAAGTTGGTTACCACCCGCTTGGTCAAGCTGCTCGGCCATTAGCTTAGGAGCAAACTCAACAACGTGTGTGGTTACGCCAAGTGCTTTAAGTGCACCTGCAGCTTCAAGACCAAGTAGACCGCCACCCACAACAACACCAGACTTAGAGTTCTTAGCGGTTGCTTCGATAGCTTTCAGATCTTCGATAGTGCGATAAACGAAACAGTCTTTACCTTCGTTGCCTTTGATTGGCGGTACGAATGGGAAAGAACCGGTAGCAAGAACAAGTTTGTCGTATTGAATTTCTCGACCAGTGCTTGAGTAAACTGTTTTCTTTTCACGGTTAACGTTTATCGCACGTTCACCGATCAGCATATTGATGCCGTGTTTCTCGTAGAAACCTTCTTTAACTAAAGAAAGTTCGTCTGCAGTGTGGTGTGAAAAATAAGAAGAAAGGTGTACACGGTCATAGGCTACACGTGGTTCTTCACAGAACACCGTGATGTCCATGTTTGCAACATCTGTCTTCTCGACTAAATCTTCGATATAGCGATGGCCGACCATCCCGTTACCGATTACGACTAGCTTCATCTTGCTCATAAGAATTCCTGAAGGTTATATATTTCTTAACTGAGCGAATAATGAATTATGAAAGAAAATGAAAATATGATGTAAATCAATTACGAAAACGAACTACCCAAAAGGGGTAGAACAAAAGAGGTAGATCTGCTGATTTATCATACGAAGCAAACGAATAACCGCAGCTTTAATAAGGTTTAGCGGGGTTTTATATACACTTTTGTGCATTAGATAAGATGTTGTAAAGTTTCACAATAGGTTAGCAGCAACGTAAGTAAATGACAATCATTTTCATTTGTAGTCATAATAAGTGTAATAACTAATGAAAGCGTTACAGGATCATGAGCAACTATGTCTAAATATGAAGAACTCAATGACGCAAAAGACAATCGCCTTTTCCATTCCCCACTAATTTCACTCAAAAACCACCAAAATTGGTTAACAGATGCTGTTGATTGTTTAGCAAATGACCGGTTTACACAAGGAACAGACAGGCAAAGAAAGTGATCAGATAAGAGCTTGTTCCTAGAGGTGTTATTGACTAGATAACATACGTGGAAGTTTGAACATAGCATGGAGGGTTTAGAATTTCAGATAGCAAAAAGGCCAGCATTTCTGCTGGCCCTTCAACTTTTAATAGTGGAGGCGCCTCCCGGAGTCGAACCGAGGTCCACGGATTTGCAATCCGCTGCATAGCCACTCTGCCAAGGCGCCTTCAGTAGTGTTTTAAGAGAACAACTCTTTTGATTGTCACCTAGTAAAAGGTAACAATCAAATAGATGGTGCCCCGGGCCGGACTTGAACCGGCACAACGCGAACGTCGAGGGATTTTAAATCCCTTGTGTCTACCAATTCCACCACCAGGGCACGCAATTCTTTATTGCGATGCCGATTACTGAAAAGTAA